>DATBDO010000123.1:0-1533 GCA_036269855.1 Mycobacteriales bacterium | reverse complement strand
CGACGAAATCCGGCATCTGACCGGGGTAGAACGCCGGATTTCGTCGCACTCAACGGTGCGGGTGAACCCTGGCGCGGGTTAGGCGGTGTCGCGCTTCGGCTGGGACGGCGGCGGGCCCAGGAGTACGTCGAACGCCGGGCTCGACTTGCGGGAGACCTTCAGCGGCGGCACCTCGAGCGGGCTGTCCGTCGACACCGGCGTGGGCCACGACAGGGGCGCCTCGTGCTCGTCACCGATCAGCTCGACGGTGTCTTCGACCCGGGTCAACCGGTCGGCCAGGCGCCGTACCTCTGCCCGAAGCGCGGCGATATCCGCTCGGTGATCAACCGGTTGCGGCTCGTCACGAACCGCGCGCAACGCGGCGACGACGGCAAGACGGCGGGAGTCGACGGAGATCGCAGGGTCCGGGCGCACAACGAAGAAGATTACCGGCGCGAGCGGATTGTCTCCACCGGGGTCCGGCGTGGATCACGTGAACGTCGTGGGAATCTTGACGGGCCGAGGTCGTGCCCCCACGCGCAGTAAACAGGAGTGACCATGTCCGTGACGCAAGACCGCACCCGTATCGGTGAGGGCGAGACCTTCGACTCGCTGTCCCCCGCCACCGGCGAGGTCGTCGCCACACTGCCCGTGCACGACGAGGCCGAGGTCCGGGAAGCCGTCCAGCGGGCCCGCAAGGCCGCGCAGTGGTGGCAGAGTCTCGGCTTCGACGGACGTCGCAAGCGACTGCGGGCCTACACCGGCGTCCTCACCCGTCGGCGGGAAGAGCTCCTCGACCTGATTTCGCGGGAGAACGGCAAGCCGCGCGTCGATGCATTCATCGAGCACTTGCTGGCACTCGAGCACCTCGACTGGGCTGCCCGCAACGCCCAGCGCATCATGCGGCCGCGCAAGGTCGGCGGCTCGATGCTGCTCGCCAACGTCAAGCCGATCCTCGAATACCAGCCGCTCGGTGTTGTCGGCGTGATCGGCCCATGGAACTACCCGCTGTTCACGCCGATGGGGTCGATCGGCTACGCACTCGCGGCCGGCAACGCGGTCGTGTTCAAGCCGAGCGAGTTCACGCCGGCCGTCGGCGTGTGGTTGGCAGACGCCTTCCGCGAGGTCGTCCCCGAGCAGCCCGTCTTCCAGGTCGTCACCGGCTTCGGTGCGACGGGGGCTGCGCTGTGTGGTGCCGGTGTCGACAAGCTGGCCTTCACCGGCTCGGCGCCGACCGGACGCAAGATCATGGCGGCTTGTGCGGAGACGTTGACGCCGGTGCTGCTCGAGCTCGGTGGCAAGGACGCGATGCTCGTCGATGCCGATGCCGACATCAAGGCGGCCGCCACCGCCGCGCTGTGGGGCGCCTGCAGCAACGCCGGGCAGACCTGCATCGGTGTCGAGCGGGTCTACGTCGTCGACGCCGTCTACGACCAGTTCGTCGACGAGCTGACCAAGGCCGCAAGCGGCGTCACCGCCGGCGGCGATTCTCCGGTCATCGGCCCGATGACGATGCCGAAGCAGCTCGACATCGTGCGCGAGCACGTCGAGGAA
>DATBDO010000122.1:0-7899 GCA_036269855.1 Mycobacteriales bacterium | reverse complement strand
GTCCCGGCCGAGGAAGCTCGCCTCGAGACCGTCGACGCGTTCCGATCCGCCCACTGCGGCGACGACTCGGGTGACCTGCCACAGCCGCACCGCGTCGGCTTTGCCCTTCAGCAGATGGGGGCCGGTATCGACGTAGCCGATCGCCGCCGCGGTGGCACCGCGAGTCACGTCGTCGACGAGTACGCCCCCGGATTCAGCCTCGGCCTGCACGCGAGCAGCCGTGTTCACGGCGTCGCCCGCGACCATGCCTTCGCCGATGACGCCCAGCGATACGGCGACCTCACCGGTGACGACGCCCGCTCGCGCGGACAGTCCGGCCGCGCCATTGGTATCGCCGTACTCCGCAACGGCACCGACGAGATCCAGGGCGGCGCGCACGCATCGCTCGGCGTCGTCCTCGTGCGTGGTGGGCGCCCCCCACACCGCCATCACGGCGTCACCGATGAACTTCTCGATCGTGCCGCCGTAGCGCGCGATGACGGTGCGCGCCGTGCGGAAGTAACCGGACAGCAACTCGCGAACGGCCTCGGGGTCGCGCGACTCCGCGAGTGGGGTGAAGCCCACCAGATCGACGAACAGCACGGAGACCACCCGCCGCTCCGCGACCGGGCCGGCCTGTTGGGGGATTTCGGCACTCGCTTCGGGGCTGCTGGGGTCCGAACCGGGGGTGAGAGCTGCAGCACATTCGTCGCAGAACCGCTGACCGGGAAGCGCGCTGACGCCGCAATTGGGACAGACCATCACGAGCCGGCAGGCGCATTCGCCGCAGAACTTCGCGCTCTCGCGGTTGTCGACGTTGCAGGCAGGACAGCGCACGGCGCACCTCCCCACCAATGGGCTCCCGCGCACCGTAGCCCTCCAGCAGGCAGTGCGCGGATAGTTCCGCATTCTCCCGAGCCCGGTCCCGGGATGGCTAGATCGTTCGGGCCATTCCAGCCGAGGACATTCCAGTCCAGACTGCGCGAAGGAGGAGCCCACCCCCCGCGGAGACATCATGCCCAGCCTCGATCTCGATCTCGTCCCGGCACTCGAGCACGCGCTCGCCGACGAGGCGCTCGTGCTGCACTTCCAGCCGGAGGTGGACCTCGCGAGCGGCGCCGTCGTCGGTATGGAAGCGCTGCTGCGCTGGCAGCACCCACAACGCGGTCTGCTGTGGCCGAGTGACTTCCTTGCCGTCGCCGACGGCGCCGGCCTGCTGCCGGACATGGGCTGGTGGGTGCTCCAGCGCTGCGCATCCGAGCTCGAGTCGTGGCGGCCGCTGCCGACGACGGTTGACGGCGCCCGTCGTCAACTGTGGGTCAATGTCGCCGGTTCGCAACTGCTGCAGCCCGGTTTCGTCGAGCGGGTGGCCGGCTTGGTGCAGGACTCTGCCTTGCCACCCGGGGCGCTCGG
The DNA here is from genome assembly GCA_036269855.1 of Mycobacteriales bacterium. Taxonomy (GTDB): domain Bacteria; phylum Actinomycetota; class Actinomycetes; order JAFAQI01; family JAFAQI01; genus DATBDO01. The sequence continues at coordinate 6,507 of DATBDO010000122.1, read as the reverse complement.
CCTCGAGGTCACCGAGGAGGCGCTGGCGTTCGGCAGCCGGACCGCGCCCGCACTGCTCGAAGCGCTGCTCGGGGCCGGCGTTGCGCTGGCAGTTGACGACTTCGGCACGTGGTACTCATCGCTCGGCACGCTCGACGAGCTGCCGATCGAGGCCGTCAAGCTCGATCAGTCGTTCGTGCGCGGTGTCGGCACGGACCTCGAGGGCGACGGCATCGTGTCGTCGGTGATCGAGCTCGCCCACGCCCACGGTGTGCGGGTCGTGGCAGAGGGCGTCGAGTCGTGGTCGGAGGGGGCCCGGCTCTGCGAGCTGGGCTGTGACCGCGCTCTCGGCTATCTCTTCTCCGGCCCCCAGCGGGCCGAGCAGGCCCGGCTGATGCTCGCGCATGGCACCGGTTGGGAAGGGAGCGGTCGCGTCCCCGCGCCCCGTGACCGGCGGACCTTGCACCGGCTCTGACCCTGGGCTCGCCCGGGTCGGGCGCCTACCCTTGACGGGTGCAGTTCGTGAAAGGCCACGGTACGGAGAACGACTTCGTGCTGCTCCCACCCGGGGAGCTGGACGAGTTGTCGCCCGACGTCGTACGCGCCCTCTGTGATCGGCGTCGCGGGGTCGGCGCAGACGGTGTGCTGCGGGTCGTGGCGGCAGACGGCTCCGAGCCGGACGTTCGCTGGTTCATGGACTACCGCAACGCCGATGGTTCCGTCGCCGAGATGTGTGGCAACGGGATCCGCGTTTTCGGTCGGTTTCTCGTCACTGCCGGGCTCGAGCAGCCGGGGCGACTGCGGATCGCTACTCGCGACGGCATCAAGGACGTCGACGTTCCCGTCACCGGCGACGTCACGGTCGACATGGGGTCGGCCGAGCGACTGGACGACGCCAAGGTCCAGATCGGCGGCGAGTGGTACGACGCCGGCGGTTGGTCGATGGGCAACCCGCATCTCGTCGTCCTCGACATCCCTGACCTGACCGAAGCAGACCTCAGTACGGCGCCGGCTATCGAGCCGTCGACGGCGTATCCGGACGGCGTCAACGTCGAGATCGTCAAGCGGGCCGGCCCGTGTCACATCCGCATGCGCGTGCACGAACGCGGCGCGGGCGAAACCCACTCGTGCGGCACCGGCGCTTGCGCGGCCGCGGTCGCGGCTATGGCTGCCGCTGGACACCGCACGACATACGTCGTCGACGTGCCCGGGGGTCGGTTGATGGTCGACTGGCGGGAAGACGGCGCGGTGTTCCTCACCGGGCCTGCGGTTCTGTCGGCGCGCGGCGAAACCGACGTCGCTATCTATTCATGAATCCGATCCGGCTCCGCGAGATGCGATGCATCCATCCGGCGAGCCCCAGGATGATCAAGCCGTCGATAACGTGCAGGCCGCCGACCCAGTGCTGATGCTCCCCGCCTGCGGCCAGCAGCGCTTGCACGACCTCGGCCAGCACCGCGGTCAGGATGCTGACCCAGATCTTGGCTCTGGACGTCCGCGCGACGAGGGCCGCGATGAACATCAGGATGGCGATCAGCGCGATGACGCCTGCGACCGCGCGGTGCGGGTCGAGGGCCGTGGCCTTGTCCAGCTTGCGCTGGTCGATGCCCCACACACCGAGACCGGCCAGGAAGAACTGCACGATGATGGCCAGCACCAGCAACGCGGCCAGGTAGGCGAAGACCGTGTCGGCCTTCGCGCGTGCGCCGGTGACCTCAGGGGCGGACGTTTCGCTCATGGAGTCACGGTGACGAGCCGGAGGGTCGCGGTCAACGCGACACGCGATAACCCGGAGACTGGGCAACGAGGGCCGTGCCACGATCACGGGACGGTCGTCATTCGGGATGACCGGGACGATCGACGGTGTTGGGGTAGTTGATGACGTTTCCCGCCGACCGGTCGCGCGTCCCCTCCGACGATCTCGATGAGGCCGCCGTCGAGCTGACCGGGTCGTTCGATGACCTCGAGATGGATGAGCGCGTCGAGCTCGAGCGCGAGGCTCGCCGTGGCCTCCGCCGGGTGCCCGGCATCACCACCGAGCTCGAAGACGTCTCCGAAGTCGAATACCGCCAGCTGCGGCTCGAACGCGTCGTGCTCATCGGCGTCTGGACGAGCGGCACGCTGGACGAGGCGGAGACCTCGCTGCAGGAGCTCAAGGCCCTCGCCGAGACGGCCGGCTCACAGGTGCTCGAAGGTCTCGTTCAGCGCCGGGACCGGCCCGACCCGGCGACGTACGTCGGTTCCGGCAAGGCGCGCGAGCTGCGGGACATCGTCGTGGCCACCGGCGCCGACACGGTCATCTGCGATGGCGAGCTGACCCCCGGCCAGCTGCGACAGCTCGAGGACGTGGTCAAGGTCAAGGTCATCGACCGGACCGCGTTGATCCTCGACATCTTCGCCCAGCATGCGCGCAGCCGGGAGGGCAAGGCCCAGGTCGCGCTGGCGCAGATGGAATACATGCTGCCGCGGCTGCGCGGCTGGGGCGAGTCGATGTCGCGACAGGCCGGCGGCCGGGTCGCCGGCGGCGGTGGCATCGGCACGCGTGGCCCGGGTGAGACAAAGATCGAAACCGACCGTCGGCGCATTCGCACCAAGATGGCGAAGCTGCGCCGGGAGATCGTCGGCATGGGGACCGCCCGTGACGTCAAGCGGCAGGAGCGTCGTCGGCGCTCCGTTCCCAGTGTCGTCATCGCCGGTTACACCAACGCCGGCAAGTCCTCGCTGCTCAACCGGCTGACCGGGGCCGGCGTGCTGGTTGAGAACGCCTTGTTCGCGACGCTCGACCCGACCGTGCGGCGGACCGAGACGCCCGACGGTCGCGGCTACACGCTCGCGGACACCGTCGGCTTCGTACGGCACCTTCCGCACCAGCTCATCGAGGCGTTCCGATCCACGCTCGAGGAGGTCGCCGGTGCCGACCTCGTGCTGCACGTCGTCGACGGCTCCCACCCCGATCCCGCGGCACAGCTCGCGGCGGTGCGGGAGGTGCTCGCCGAGATCGGTGCCCTGGATGTGCCCGAGATCGTCGTCGTCAACAAAGCGGACATCGCCGATCCAGCGTGGCTGCGCCGGCTCGCCGCCAACGAACCTGAGGCCATCGCGGTGTCAGCGCGGTCGGGTGCCGGTCTGGACGAGCTGCGTCAGCGCATTGCGACGGCGTTGCCGCGACCGGACATCGCGGTCGCACTCCTGCTGCCATATGACCGGGGCGATCTGGTGGCCCGGATCCATTCGCACGGTGACGTCGTCTCGGTCGAGCACACGGTGGCGGGAACCCGGATCGAAGCGCGGGTGCCGGCCTGGATGACGGGGGAACTGGCGCGGTACGACGAGGCCGCATCGCCCGCGTGAGTGCGCCGGAATAGTCCCACTTAGCCATTTCCTCTACCGCCGCGCACTGGTCGAATTGACACATACGGCGCACCGTGGCCCGACGGTTGGGAGGATCCGTGGCGGACTTCGCAACCATGCGCCGGCGCTCGCGACTTCGGTGGCTTTCCGTCGCCGTACTTGTCGTGGTCTCCGGACTGGCTGTTGCCGGCTGCCTCATCACCCGCAACGTCGTTTCCGACCAGGAAAACAAGCTGCTGAAGCAGCGTGCCGACGAAGCCGGCTTGTATCTCAGTACGGCGATCTCCCCGGTGCAGACCGAGCTCGCGTCGCTTGCGGCATCCGCGGCGGCAACGGACAAGTCGCCGGCCGCTTTCGCGCAGAGTACGAAGTTGCTCACCGCCGACCCCAACGGCTTCAGCACCGTCGCGCTCGTGGACACGGGGACGCCGCCGTCGATCATCGCCAGCACCGGCACCGGGTTGGAGTCGGGGCTCGGCGACGCTCGATCGACCGCAATCACCACCGCCGAACAGAAGATCGGATTCACCGGCGCACTGGTCGCGACCCGGCTGTTCAAGGTCGGCGACGCGTCCCGCCTCGGTTTCGCGTACGCATCGCCGAGCCTGCCGGGCGCGTTGATCTATGCCGAGACCGCGGTGCAGACGACCTCGCCGGCAACAACCCAGGGTCAGCCGTTCAGCGAGCTCGTTGCGGCGGTCTATGCCGTTCCGCGGGTCGAGCAGGACCAGCTGGTCGCGGTTTCGGGGTCGAACGAGAAGCTGCCGCTCTCCGGGAAGACCGTGAGCGTGAAGTCGCCGGTTGGCCAAGGCGACCCGTGGTTGCTCGTCGCGAAGGCGCGGCACCCGCTCGTGGGTTCGGTTGCGACGTGGACGCCATGGGTGTTGCTCGCCGCGGGTCTCGTCGCTGCGCTTCTCGCGACGGCGATCGTCGAAACGGTGGCGAGGCGCCGCGAGTACGCGCTCGGACTGGTCAAGGTCCGCACGGAGGAGTTGCAGCAGTCGCTGTCCGATCTGGCGAACGCCCACGAGCAGCTCGTCCGGCAGGAGCGGCTGGCCGCTATCGGGCAGCTTGCCTCAACTGTCGGGCATGAGCTCCGGAACCCGCTCGGCGTCATCAGCAATGCGGTCTACCTGCTCCGGGGTGACCTCGGACCGGAACCGACACCTGCCGGGCAGCGTCACCTCGCGACGGCCGAACGCGAGGTTTCTGCTGCGACCGTCATCGTCTCGGACCTCCTCGAGTTCGCCCGTGAGCGCGAGCCCGTCGTCGACGACGTCGACGTCACCGGGCTGGTGGACGAGGTCCTCGCGATCCTGCCGCCGCCGACCGGTGTGTCGGTCGAGCGGACCGGCGATTCCCACGTCACGGCCCGAGGCGACCGGGAGATGCTGCGCCAGGTGCTGCTCAACATCATCGGCAACGGCTATCAGGCCATGCCCGACGGCGGTCGGCTGACCGTTGACGCGTCCATGGCGGCAGGTGCAGTCCGCATCCACGTTGCCGATACGGGCGTCGGCATGACTGCCGAAGCGCAGGAGCGGCTTTTCGAACCGTTCTTCACGACGAAGCCGCGGGGCGTCGGACTTGGGTTGGCGGTGACCAAACGCATCGTCGAGGCACACAACGGCACGATCACCGCTTCGAGCAAAGAAGGTGCGGGGACCGACTTCACGGTGCTGTTGCCGGTCATCGTGTCGCCGCGCAACGGCGCAGACGAGCCGGCCACGCAGGAGGCGCAGTCGTGACGGCGCTCCTGCTCGTCGACGACGAACCCGGCATGCTCGAGACGCTCGAGGAAATCCTCACCACCGCCGGCTATGCAGTGACGGCCGTCAACAGCGGCGATCTCGCCCTCGAGGAGATCCGCACCGGCGCCTATGACCTCGTCCTGATGGACATCCGCATGCCTGGTCGCGACGGCGTTGCGGTCGTCGTCGAGTCCGGGGCGCCGCCACCGCCCGTCGTACTCATGACCGCCTATGCGGTCGAGGAGCGGCTGGCGGTCGCCCGTGCTGCGCGCGTTCATGCGGTGGTGCAGAAGCCGTTCGCGACGCCGTACCTGCTCGAGGTCCTCGCCTCGGCGGTGGCCGCATGACCGCAAGCCACTCGGACATCGACGTTCTCGCCGGCTGGTCGATCCTCGTCGTCGACGATGACCCCGGGATGCGCGAGACCCTGGCCGACATCCTCGCTGCGCAGTCGCTCGGCGCCCGCACGGTGTCCAATGCGCGGGCGGCCGAAGAGGCGATGCACGAGGGGCAGATCGCCCTCGCGATCGTCGACCAACGGTTGCCGGACGCGGCAGGCACCGATCTCGCCCACCGGCTGAAGGAGATCGACCCGGACCTGCCGGTGTTGCTTCTGACCGGCTATGCGTCGGCGGAGACCGCGATCTCCGCAGTGGGTCGCGTCGACGACTTCCTCGTGAAGCCGGTGCGACCCGAGAACGTTCTGACGGCGGTGCGCAACGGGCTGGACCGGCGAGCGCTGCGCATGCGCAACGCCGAGCTCGTCGGCCAGCTGCAACAGGCCAACACCGTGCTGGCGGACAACGTCCGGCGCCGACAGAACGAGCTCACGACGCTAATCGCGATGACCTCGGCGGTGTCGGCGTCGTCTCGCTTGCCCCTGTTGCTTGACGCGGCCGTTGACGTGCTGGGCCGCATGGCGGGCACGACCGTCGCCGCGGTGTACCTCATCGGTGACGACCGGATGATGCGGCTCAGCGCCGTCCGCGCAACCGGATGGCGACCGCCGCAGGAGATCCCGTCGCTTCATGAGCGGGTACGACGCGCCGACATCGACGGGCACGAATGCGTGTTGGCCGCGCTGAGCACCGATGGTGTACCGATCGGCGCGATCCTGCTCGAGCGCACCGAGCAGGAGGCCGACGCGTTCCTTGTCGCGCTGGCCGCGCAGATCGCCGTCGGCGTGGACAATGCCCGGCGATCCGATCGCGAACGCGCCACCGCCGACCGGATGGCCGAGCTCAACCGGATGAAGTCCAGCTTCCTTGCCAACATCTCGCATGAGCTGCGAACCCCGCTCACGGCTGTCATCGGCTTCGCACGAACCTTGCAGGGCCGTGGCACGAACCTCTCCGACGACGAGCGGCTGCGACTGTTGGACCGCATCGAGACCCAGGCGCGTCGACTGCACCGCCTCGTCGAGGAC
>DATBDO010000121.1:0-11761 GCA_036269855.1 Mycobacteriales bacterium | reverse complement strand
CTCGCGCAAGCCCTCGTCGGTCGACCGCGGCTGCTGCTCCTCGATGAACCGACGAGTGCGCTCGACCCGGTCGGTCGGCGTCTCGTCCGCGATGTCCTCACCCATCTGCGTGACTCCGGTGTCACGGTGCTGCTCAACAGTCATCTTCTGAGCGAGGTCGAGCTCGTCTGCGACCGGGTCGTCATCATCCGCGCCGGCGAAGTCGTGACCCAGGGGTCGCCACACGAGCTCTCGCGGCCGCGCGGCGTTCGCGTCGAAACGTCCGCCGGGACGCGGATCATCGACGGGGCCGGACGCGACGACGTCCCGGAACTCGTTCGTCGACTGGTCGCCGACGGCGAGATGGTCTACGCCGTCACGCCGTTGCAGAGCACGCTCGAGGACGTCTATCTCGAAGCCGTAGCGGGCGAAACATCATGACGGCGATCGACGGTGCGCGACCGATTGCAGTTCTCGTTGCCTGGGCAGTGCGCGAGTCGTTGCGCCGGCGGGTGTTCGTGATCGTCGCCCTGCTGACCGTCGCATTCGTGGTGCTCTATGCGATCGGTTGCTCAGCGGCGTTCCGGCAGGTGCACGACTTCTCCGGGCCGGACGGCATCGACGGGCACGAGTTCGCCGGCGCGACGCTCAACGGGCTTGCGATGTTCGCGATCCTGTTTCTCGGCTCCGTACTCGCGGCATTCCTCACGCTGTCCACGGTGCGCGGTGACGCAGAGTACGGCTTGCTCCAGCCGCTCGTCGTCCGCCCGGTCGGACGTGGTCAGGTTCTCTTCGCCAGGTGGCTCGCAGCGGCTGTGGTGTGCACCGGCTACGTGGCCGTGGTCTACACCGCGGTCCTCGTCATCCTCCGCGCAACCGGCGGGTGGAGCCCGGATCGAGTCGTCGCACCGGGTGCGCTCCTCGCAGGCGCCGTCGCCGTACTCGCCGCGCTCTGCGTGCTCGGATCGGTCGCGTTCACCGCGACCGCCAACGGCATTGCGACCTTCATGATGCTCGGCGGTGGGTTGTTCGCCGGCTTGCTCGGACAGGTCGGCCACGGCATCGGCAACCGCACCCTCGAGCACTCGGCCCACATCGTCAGCTGGGCACTGCCGTTCGAGGCGCTCTACCAGGCGGCGCTCTCACTCACGACCGCCGACCAGGTCGGGCTGACTCGGTTCCTCGTGCGGCTCGGGCCACTCGGCGGTGGTGACCCGGGCGGAGCGTGGCTCATTCCGTACGTCGCTGCGTACCTGTTCGTCGTCGCCACGGTGGCTATGGCTGCTACCGCCCGGCGTGACCTGTGAGGACCAGTCCCGCCCGATTCGCCCGACATCTCTCGTCCTATCAATCCGATGTGCCGGAAATGCTCCGCGCTAACTAGTCCGAGATGACTATGGACCGCGCCATCCGAGCCCGGTTCCATGTCTACATGCCAGGGAGAGACGACAGCACTCGCGCGGCTCTGCTGCTGCGCCTGGCGCGTCAGATAACCGGTCGCCACGACCTCGACGACGTCCTCACCGAGGTCTTCCGCTGTCTACGGCCGTTGGTCGACTTCGGGGGCGGATCGATCCAGCTGCTCGACGACGACGGCTGGATTCAAATGGCTGCTTGCGATCCGATCGCGCCGGCGCATGTGATGTCCCAGCGCATCCCTCTCGCTTCATCGGTTGCGGGCCGGGTGATCCTCACCGAGCATCCCGTCTACCTGCCGGACATCGAGGCCGAGAACGACGCCGGCGGCCAACGCTCCGACCGGCGGGTGTCGAGCGGGGTACGCAGCTACTTCGCCGTGCCACTGGTCGCGGACGGCCGCGCCATCGGTGTGCTGCAGGTCGACTCGACCACCCCGGACGCCTGGTCGGACTCGGATCGAGCGACGTTCCTCGCCGCTGCGCCCATCGTGGCTGCGGCGATCCAGAACGCTCGGGCGCAGGAATGTGTCAGCACCGCGCGATTCCGGACCGAGACGGTCGAGAAGCGACTCGCCGACGCACAGCACTTGGTAGCCGCCGCGCGGCTGTCATTGTGCAACGGCGACCGACTGGCGCTCGAGCGGCAACTGTCGCGTATCGAGTCACTGCTCAACGGCGATCAGACCGACGGCAACCTCGTCCGGCTCCCGCGCCCGCGGTCGGGCTCGGGCGACATCATGCACCTCGCTCGCTGACTCAGCCGACCTTCACCGTTTCGGTCAGCGTCTCGTCAGAGGTGTCGTAAAACGTCGCGGTGACGCGCACTCGCCACTGCACGACGACCCGGTTGAGGAATCCGATGCCGACGCCGATGCCTTGGCCGGCACGGAAGAGCAGCTGGTCACTGTGACTGCCGCCCGTGGTGCCAACGTTCTGCCAGTGGTGACCGTGGGTGCGCACATCGATGTGTAGGACGAAGCAGTTGTTCGCCGAGCCGTTCGCGACGTCTTGGAAGTCCGCCTCGACCTCCGCGTCCAAGGCGATCCCATGCGGCCGATTCGTCCGCCAGCTGGAGATCCAGGTGGATCGGACGGTGGTCACCGTGCCCGTCGCGACCGGACCACTCACCTGGAGCGTGGCTCGTCGACCAGGTTGCTTGACCGACCACGATCCGCGCATGGACGAGACCGGCAGCGGCTGCCCGTTAACCGCGGTGCTGACGCTGACGGTCGGCGTGGGCGCGCCGGGAGCGGCCCCGGCCTCGGGCATGGCGGAGAGAACCCCGCTCACCGCGGCGGCAACGACGAGCAGACGCTTCACGTCCGCTGAGTTCGCTGCGACAGGCGCGAGTCCTGCCTTCAGAGCGTGACGGTGACCTCGAGGCCGGCGACTTCGGTCGCCGAGTCGAACGTCAGCTCGCCGATCTTGCCGGCGCTGCGCAGGTCGTCCGCCGCCATCGCCACGAGTTCCACGTCGGCGGGTGTGCCCCGGACGACAACGGCAGCAACGTCCGTGCGCATCGAGACCTTCGCCTCTGACTTGGCCTTGCGCACCTGCGAAAGCGCGTCGCCGACGAGAGGCAGCAGCCGGACTTCACCTTCGTCGACCGCGACCTCCGCAGCCGTCGGCCACAGCTGGCGATGCACCGAACCGTCCTGCCACCACGACCAGATTTCCTCGGTCGCGAACGGCAGGAACGGCGCAAGCAGCCGCAGCTGCACCGACAGCGCGATCGCGAGCGAGGCCCGGGCCGACGCGGCTGCTTCGTCGCCGCGCTCGCCATAGGCGCGCTCCTTGACCAGCTCGACGTAGTCGTCACAGAAGGTCCAGAAGAATGTCTCGGTCGCTTCGAGTGCCCGACTGTGGTCGTAGCGGTCGAACGCGCGTGTCGCACCCTCGACGACGTCTGCCAACCGCGCGAGCAACGACCGGTCGAGCGGGTGCTGCACAGCAGCGAGGTCGCCGTCGAGCGCACCGAACCCGAGAGCGAACTTCGACGCGTTGAGGAGCTTGATCGAGAGTCGACGACCGATCTTCATCTGACCCGTGTCGAACGCCGCGTCGACGCCGAGCCGAGCCGAGCCCGACCAGTAACGGATCGCGTCACTGCCGAACTCGTCGAACAGCGCGGCCGGGGTGACGACGTTCCCCTTGGACTTCGAGATCTTCTTGCGTTCGGGGTCGAGGATGAAGCCCGAGATCGCCGCGTTGCTCCACGGCACATGGCCGTGTTCGAAGTGCGCGCGGACGACCGTGGAGAACAGCCAGGTGCGGATGATGTCGTGCGCCTGCGGCCGCACGTCCATCGGGAACACCCGTTGGAACAGGTCGTCGTCGACTTCCCAGCCACTTGCGATCTGGGGTGAGAGCGACGAAGTCGCCCAGGTGTCCATGACGTCGGGGTCACCGCTGAAGCCGCCCGGTTGGCCGCGCTGCGACTCGTCGTAACCAGCCGGGGCATCGCTCGACGGGTCGACCGGCAGCGAGCCCTCGTCCGGCGTCAACGGCTTGTCGTAGTCGGCATTGCCGTCGTCGTCCAGGCGGTACCAGACCGGGAAGGGCACGCCGAAGAAGCGCTGCCGGGAAACGAGCCAGTCGCCGGTCAGGCCCTGCACCCAGTTCTGGTAACGGACGAGCATGTGCTCGGGATGCCACGAGATCTCGCCGCCGCGTCCGAGCAGCGCTTCCCGGAGGCCAACATCGCGGCCGCCATTGCGGATGTACCACTGGCGGGTCGTGACGATCTCGAGCGGCCGTTCACCGCGCTCGTAGAACTTCACCGGATGCGTGATCGGCTTCGGCTCGCCATCGAGGTCACCGGACTCGCGCAGCATCGTGACGACTTCTTCGCGAGCGGAGTGGACGGTCTTGCCGGCAAGTCGTGAGTATGGCGACGGGTCGACACCATCGGGCGCGTCGGGAAGAAGTCGACCGTCCACGCCGACGATCGCCCGGGTCGGCAACTGCAGCTCGCGCCACCACGTCACGTCGGTGAGGTCACCGAACGTGCAGATCATCGCGATGCCTGAGCCCTTCTCGGGATCGGCAAGGTGATGCGCGACGACGGGCACCTGGGCACCGAACGACGGGGTGGTCACCGTCGTACCGAAGAGCGGCTTGTAGCGCTCGTCGTCCGGGTGCGCGACAACTGCGACGCACGCAGGAAGCAGCTCCGGTCTGGTGGTCTCGATGAACAACGGTGAGCCGTCGGCTTTGTGAAACGCGATGCGGTGGTAGGCGCCCGGTCGCTCGCGATCCTCCAGCTCGGCCTGCGCGACGGCCGTGCGGAACGTGATGTCCCACAGTGTGGGCGCCTCGGCCTGGTAGGCCTCGCCTCGCGCGAGGTTGCGGAGGAACGCGCGCTGCGAGACAGCCCGGGACCGGGCGTCGATTGTCTGGTAGGTGTAGTCCCAGTCGATCGACAGGCCGAGTCGCCGCCAGATCGCCTCGAACGCCTGCTCGTCCTCGGTCGTGAGCTTCAGGCAGAGCTCGATGAAGTTCCGTCGCGAGATCGGCGTCTGTTCCTTCGCCGTACCGCCGCCTTCGGGCGTCTGGAAGCCCGGGTCATAGGGGAGCGACGGGTCGCAGCGCACGCCGTAGTAGTTCTGCACCCGCCGCTCGGTCGGCAGGCCGTTGTCGTCCCAGCCCATGGGGTAGAAGACCTCGCGGCCGCGCATTCGCTGGTAGCGCGCGGTGAGATCGGTGTGGGTATAGGAGAAGACGCTCCCGATGTGCAACGTCCCGCTGGCGGTCGGTGGCGGCGTGTCGATCGAGTAGATGTCCGCGCGGGTCTTGGACCGGTCGAAGCGGTAGGTGCCGTGTTGCTCCCATACCGCGTTCCACTTCTCCTCGAGGCCGTCGAGCGACGGTTTCTCGGGGACCTGCGGCTCGCGAGACATGCCGGCCATCGTATGTGGCCCCGTAGCCTTGCCCGCGTGGATAACGCCGCCGTCGACCGCATCCTCAAGGCGTTGGAGGCGCGAGGACCGTCGCGGATGGTGCCGGACCGCGATCGCATCCGGGACCTGCTCGACCTGCTCGGCTCGCCCCAGCACAACTTTCCCTCGATCCACATCACCGGGACCAACGGCAAGACGACGACTGCACGGATGGCTGACGCGCTGCTTCGCGAGTTCGGCATGCGCACCGGGCGTTACACCAGCCCGCACCTGCGCGACGTGACCGAGCGCATCGCACTTGATGGCGAGCCGCTCGACGCCGACCGGTTTGCGACCACCTACGACGACATCGCGCCGTACGTCGACATCGTCGATGCTCGGCATCCGGATCGGATGACGTTCTTCGAGGTGCTCACGGGCATGGCGTTCGCGGCGTTCGCGGATGCGCCGGTGGACGTCGGCGTGATCGAGGTCGGGCTCGGCGGTCGCTGGGACGCGACCAACGTCCTCGACGCCCCGGTCGCCGTCATCGCCCCGATCGGGTTGGACCACATGCAGTTCCTGGGGGACACCGTCGAGGCCATCGCTGCGGAGAAGGCCGACATCGTGCATCCGGGCGCGATCCTCGTGGCCGGTCCGCAGCCGGAGGCGGCGGCTGCCGTGCTCGACCGGCGAGCCGCCGACGTCGGCGCCACGCAGGTGCGGGCCGGGATCGACTTCGGGGTACGGCGCCGCACGATCGCGGTCGGCGGCCAGATGCTCGACCTGCAAGGGCTTGGCGGGGAGTACGACGAGGTCTTCCTGCCGCTCTACGGCGCGCACCAGGCGGGTAACGCCGCCACCGCGCTGGCGGCGGTCGAGGCGTTCTTCGGCCTCCGCGGCGGCCCGGCCGAGGGTCGTGGCCCGCTCAACCCCGAGGCGGTCCGGGCCGCCTTCGCCGCGGTCACCTCGCCGGGTCGGATGGAGATCGTCCGCGGCAGCCCCACGGTGATTCTCGACGGCGCGCACAACCCGACCGGGGCCGCGGCGCTGGCGGCCGCGCTGGAGGAGTCGTTCACCTTCGAGCGGCTGGTCGCCGTCGTCGCCGTCCTCGACGACAAGGACGCGGCCGGGCTTCTGGAAGCTCTGGAGCCGATCGTGACGAGCGTGGTCGTGACACAGAACTCGTCCCCGCGTGCCCTGCCGGTCGACACGCTCGCGGCGGTCGCGGTCGACGTGCTCGGCGACGCACGCGTCGAGGTCGCGGCGCGGCTGGACGACGCGATCGACGCGGCGGTCACCAGCGCCGAGACCGACGTGGTCGGCGGATCCGGCGTGCTCGTGACGGGGTCGATCGTCACGGTCGGCGAGGCCCGCACCCTGCTGGCTCCGGGAGCCCGCCCTTGAACGAGACGCCCCCGGCCCCGCGCGGGCTGGTCGGCGTCGGCATCGGCGGCTTGTCGCTCGAAGCACTCGTGCTGCTGCTGGCGACCCCTGCAGTCGCCACCGCCGAGCGCGGTCATGTGACCCCTTGGCACATCGGCTACCTGCTGGGCCTCGTCGTACTCCTCGTCGTGGCCGCGACCCGACTGCGCCGCCCGCACGGGCTGGTGCCGGGGACGGTCGTCCAACCGCTGGTTATCGGCGCCGGCGTGGTGACCTGGCCCATGTACGTCGTCGGCGCGCTCTTCGCGGGCATCTGGATCTACTACCTGAACCTCTGGCGCACCTCCCGACCTGGGTAGGCTGTGCGACCGTGTCTGAGTCCGAACGCACCCTTGTTCTCGTCAAGCCGGACGCTGTCGCGCGCGGGCTGACCGGGGAGATCATCGCCCGGATCGAGCGCAAGGGCCTCAAGATCATCGCGCTCGAGCAGCGGACGCTCGACCGGTCCACTGCGGAGCAGCACTATGCCGAGCACGATGGCAAACCGTTCTTCGGCGAGCTGGTCGAGTTCATCACCAGCGCTCCGCTGGTCGCTCTCGTCGCCGAAGGCCCGCGTGCGCACGAGGCGGTGCGCATGCTGATGGGCGTCACGGACCCGGTGAAAAGCGCGCCCGGCTCGATCCGCGGTGACCTTGCGCTGGAGATCGGGCAGAACCTCGTGCACGGTTCCGACTCGCCCGAGTCCGCTGCCCGCGAGGTCAAACTCTTCTTCCCCGATCTCGCTTGAACAGAGCCCTCGCCTAGAAAAGCTTGCCACGGCTAGCATCTGAGGCGATTCGCCTCGCCCCCTGCAACCACCACCGTTCGGAAGGCCTTCCCTCGCTCATGGCCAACAATCTCGGTTTCCTCGGTCGCGATATGGCCGTGGACCTCGGCACCGCCAACACCCTCGTCTACGTCCGCGGCAAGGGCATCGTGCTCAACGAGCCGAGCGTCGTCGCGATCAACACCAATACCGCCGGCATCCTCGCCGTGGGCACGGAGGCCAAGCGGATGATCGGCCGGACGCCGGGCAACATCGTCGCCATCCGGCCGCTGAAGGACGGCGTCATCGCCGACTTCGAGACGACCGAGCGGATGCTTCGCTACTTCATCCAGAAGGTGCACCGGCGTCGGCATTTCGCCAAGCCGCGCATTGTCGTCTGCGTGCCGTCCGGCATCACCGGCGTCGAACAGCGAGCGGTCAAGGACGCGGGCTACCAGGCCGGGGCGCGCAAGGTCTACATCATCGAGGAGCCGATGGCTGCCGCGATCGGCGCCGGGCTCCCGGTGCACGAGCCGACCGGCAACATGGTCGTCGACATCGGCGGTGGCACGACCGAGGTCGCCGTGATCTCCCTCGGCGGCATCGTCACGAGCCAGTCGATCCGCATCGGTGGCGACGAGCTGGACAACTCGATCATCCAGTACGTCAAGAAGGAATACAGCCTGATGCTCGGCGAGCGGACCGCCGAGGAGATCAAGATGGCGATCGGTTCCGCGTTCCCGGCGCCGGACGAGCCGCACGCCGAGATCCGCGGCCGTGACCTCGTCACCGGCCTGCCCAAGACGATCGTCGTGAGCTCCGAGGAGATCCGCAAGGCGATCGAGGAACCGGTCAACGCGATCGTCGACGCGGTCAAGACCACGCTCGACAAGACGCCGCCCGAGCTCTCCGGCGACGTCATGGACCGCGGCATCGTGCTGACCGGCGGCGGTGCGCTGCTGCGCGGCCTCGACGAGCGGCTGAAGCACGAGACCGGCATGCCGATCCACATCACCGACAACCCGCTGCACTCCGTTGCGATGGGTGCCGGGAAGTGCGTCGAGGAATTCGAGGCGCTCCAGCAGGTCCTCATCTCCGAACCGCGCCACTGAGAACGTCGTACGGCGCCTAGCCGTACGTTGCTCATGTCATGAGGGACTCCCGTCGCGCTCGGCTCATCCTCGCGATGTTGCTGCTGACGGCGTTCACGCTCATCACGCTCGACTACAGATCCGGTGGCGGCGGGCCACTGCGTTCGATCGGCAACGCGGTCTTCGGCCCGGTCGAACGCGCCGCCACGGCGGTCGCCCGGCCCATCGGTTCGTTCTTCGCAAGTCTCGGCCACCTCAGCAGCTACAAGTCGGACAACAACCGGCTCAAGGCGCAGAACCAGCGCCTGCTCGAGCAACTGCGGCTCACCGATGCCGACCGTGCGCATCTCGCAGCCGCGGAGAAGCTGCTCAACCTTGCCGGCAGGGCCCAGTTCCGCATCGTCGCGGCGCGCGTCATCGCCTATGGCAGCTCGCTCGGGTTCGAGTCGACGGCCACGATCGACGTCGGCAGCCAGGACGGGATCACGTCCAACCAGACCGTGATCAACGGCGATGGGCTGGTCGGCAAGACGCTCGACGTGGGTCCGTCCACGTCGACGATCCTGCTCGGCAACGACCCGGAGTTCACCGCCGGTGCGCGCCTTGCGGGGCCGACCCAGAGCATCGGTCACGTCGACGGCGGCGGGCGCAACCCGATCACGTTCACACTGCTCGGTACGCAGGCCAAGCTCGCGGTCGGCGACCGGCTCGTCACCTTCGCCTCGATCCATGATCGGCCGTTCGTCCCGGAGGTGCCGATCGGGCACATCGTCCGGGTCGAGCCGACGCCCGGGCAGCTGTTCAGCTCCGGCGTCGTCGCGCCCTATGTCGACTACAGCTCGGTCGACGTCGTCGGAGTCGTGGTGGGGGTGCCGCGCACGATCAAACGTGACTCGCTGTTGCCGGCGAGCCCCACTCCGTCACCGTCGACGACCCCGGCCTCCCCAAGCGGATCCGGATCTCCGAGCCCGAGCGCGTCGATCTCGCCGAGCCCCGGCCGGCGGTCCTCGCCGACGCCGAGCGGTAGCCCCTGATGCGCCGGAGCCTGCTGACCGTCGCGGTCGTGCTCACCGCCCTGCTGCTGCAGGCGGCGGTGGTCAACCGGCTGCAGCTGCCGGGCACCGGCCCGGACCTGCTGGTGCTCGTCGTGGTCGCGTTCGGACTGGCGGCCGGCCCGACCTACGGCGTCGTACTCGGGTTCTTCGCCGGACTCGCCGCGGACGTGCTGCCGCCGGCCGATCACAGCCTGGGCCGGCTCGCGCTCGCGCTGGCGGTGGTCGGCTACCTCGCCGGCCTCGTCGAGGACGTCGAGGAGCGTTCCGTGCTCACCACCGTTGCCGTGGTCGCGATCGCGAGCGGGGCGGCGGTCGTGCTCTACGCCGGGGTCGGTGGGTTGGTCGGCGACCACCGGATCACGGCCTCAGCCGTCGCACACTCGCTCGCCTCGACGGTTATCTACGATGTGGTCCTCGCGCCGTTCGTCGTGCCGCTGCTCGCTGTCGCCGTGCGTCGAACGGAGCCCGCCGCGTGATGAGACCAGGAGACACGTGAGCGACCGGTCCCGGCTTCGTCTCGTGGTCCTTCGCGTCCTGGTCGTGTCGCTGCTGCTGACATTGCTCGGCCGGCTCTGGTACCTGCAGGTCCTCGCCGGACCCGAATATGCGCGCGCAGCGGCCGACAACCAGGTCCGCGACATCATCGCGACGGCGCCGCGCGGCGAGATCGTCGACGACCGCGGCCGCGCCTTCGCCCGCAACAAGACCGCCCTTGTCGTGTCGGTCGACCGGGTGGCGCTGCAGCGGCAGTCCGACGGCGGCGTTGCCGTATTGCATCGGCTGGCCCACGTGCTGCGCACGCCGTACCAAGAGGTCGCCGACCGCACTCAGCTGTGCGGCGCGCATGCCCTGCCGAAGGGCTGCTGGAACGGCTCGCCGTACGAACCCATCCCGGTCAGCCAGCTCAAGGCGGACCAGTCCTCGACCCGGCTGGCGCTCCAGATCCTGGAGCGCAAAGAGGACTTCCCCGGTGTCACCGCCGAGCTCGCTGCGGTCCGTCACTACCCGACGCCTCGCGGCGCTTACGCGACGCAGGTGATCGGCAACCTTGCGCCCATCACCCCCGACGAGCTCAAGAAGCTGACGCCGGCAGAACGCAACGCCCGGCTACGCGACCTCGTCGGACGGCAGGGCCTCGAGGAGCAGTATGACCGCTACTTGCGTGGCCAGGCCGGCCTGACGCAGCTCGCGGTCGACCACGTCGGCGGCGTCACCGGGACTCTGAGCGAGACCGCACCCGTCCCCGGCGACAACCTGGTCACCAGTCTCGATGCGCGGGTACAAGCCTCGCTCGAGTCGGCGCTTGCCGGCGCGGTGAAACGCGCGCGGGGGCTGGGGGTGTCCGGCTATGGCGGCCCCGCTGACTTCGCGGCCGGCGTGGTACTCGACGCGCAGACCGGCCATGTGGTCGCGATGGGCTCGTATCCGTCGTACAACCCGACGTTGTGGGACGGCGGCCGGATCGACGCAAAGGCTTACGACAACCTGCGCACGGCTCCCGGCTCGCCGCTGGTCGACAAGGCCTACTCCAGCGCCTACTCCCCGGGTTCCTCGTTCAAGTTGATCTCGACGACCGGGCTGCTGTGGGACGGCCAGGCGTCGCTCGGCGGCTACTACCCGTGCACGAGCTCGTTCCAGGTCGGCGCCAGCTCGTTCCGCAACTTCGAGGGCGAGACGTTCGGCAACATCAGCCTGCACACGACGCTGGTGAAGTCGTGCGACACCGTCTACTACGGACTTGCCTACCGCGACTGGTTGCGGGACGAAGCGTTGATCCGCCAGCACAAGAAGCCGATCGAGGGCGTGCAGCACATCGCCCGGGACTACGGCCTGGGGTCCAACGTCGGCCTCGACCTTCCCAACACCACGTCTGGTCACATCGCCGACCGCCGCAACACCCTGCTTCAGTGGAAGGCCACTCGGCACAACTACTGCCTCGGTGCGAAGCGACGCTCGGCAGGTGATCCGATCAAGGCATTCGATCAGGAGTACTGCACCGACGGCTGGCGGTTCACTCCCGGTCTGCAGTTGATCGAGGACATCGGTCAGGGGTCGGTGCTGGTGTCGCCTCTTCAGCTGGCGGTCGCCTATTCGGCTCTCGCCAACGGCGGGACCGTCTACGAGCCGCGCGTCGGCAAGGCTCTCCTCA
>DATBDO010000120.1:0-3647 GCA_036269855.1 Mycobacteriales bacterium | reverse complement strand
AGGTCGGCGCCGACCGGTCTCGCCCAGGTCCTCGATCGCCTCGGCGTCGAGTCCGGCGCGGGTGCGCTGGGCCTGCGGGAGCCGGCCGGTCGCGGTCTTGGGGATCTCGAGCTCGTCGTAGAGGTAGTCGGAGTTGGAGTAGGTCTCCTCCGGCTCCGGGAAAGGCAGGTCGAGGGCCTTGTTGATCATGCCCCAGCGGTAGCCGTCGGCCCAGTCCACGAAGGTGACCGCGCACCCGACCTCGCCGGCCCGGCCGGTTCGGCCGATCCGGTGCAGGTAGGTCTTCTCGTCGTCCGGGCACTCGTAGTTGACGACGTGGGTGACACCGGCCACGTCGATGCCCCGCGCCGCCACATCGGTGGCGACGAGCACATCGACCTTGCCGGCGCGAAACGCGCGCAGCGCTTGCTCCCGCGCGCCCTGACCCAGGTCGCCGTGCACGGCCGCGGCGGCGAACCCGCGCTCGGTCAGGTCGTCGGCGATCCGATCGGCGGAGCGCTTGGTGCGGGTGAAGACCATCACGAGGCCGCGACCGTCGGCTTGGAGCACGCGTGCCAGCACCTCAGGCTTGTCGAGGTGATGGGTGCGGAAGACGAACTGCGCGGTCGTCGGCACCATTGCGCTTTCGTCCGGTGACTCGGCGCGCACATGTGTGGGGTGGGTGAGGTAGCGCCGCGACAAGGCGATGACCGGTCCGGGCATCGTCGCTGAGAACAGCATCGTCTGGCGGACCGCCGGAACGAGCGCGACGATGCGTTCGACGTCCGGCAGGAAGCCGAGGTCGAGCATCTCGTCGGCCTCGTCGAGAACGAGCACCCTTACCTGCGACAGGTCGAGGGCGCGTTGTCCGGCGAGGTCGAGCAACCTGCCCGGCGTACCGACGACGATGTCGACGCCCTTGCGCAACGCGTCGAGCTGCGGTTCGTAGGAGCGTCCGCCGTAAACCGTGAGCACCCGCGTGCCGCGGTTGGCGCCGGCCATGTCGACGTCGCGGGTCACCTGCAGGGCGAGCTCGCGGGTCGGTACGACGACAAGCGCCTGCGGCTTTCCGGCTTTGTCGCCGGAGTCGACTTTCTGCAGCATCGGCACGGTGAACCCCATCGTCTTGCCGGTGCCGGTGCGGGCTTGGCCGATGAGGTCGTGGTTCTTGAGCGCCAGCGGGATCGCCAAGGCCTGGATCGGGAACGGATTGATGATGTTGTTGGCGTGCAGCGCCTCGACAATGTCGGGAGCCACGCCGAGATCGGCGAACGTTTTCATTTGTGGGTGCCTTTGGTCTCGTCTGCGTGTTGTGCCGAGACCTCTCTGTGGCCCGACACCCGCGATCTGCCGCGGAAAACTGCTATCTAGAAGCAACAGTCTAGTCGCTCTGCGTGTTCCCGTGGATATGGTGCGGCCGATGAGTGACTGGACCGAGCCGATGACCGACGACGACCGTCGTCAGGCCGTCGTCGACCTGCTCGGCGTGCTTGCCTATGGCGAGCTGATGGCGTTCGAGCGGCTGGCCGACGACGCCGGACTCGCACCGAGCGTGGTTGACAAGGCGGCGCTGGGAGAGATGGCGGTTGCCGAGTTCGGTCACTTCGTGAAACTTCGTGATCGGCTGAGCGAGTTGGGTGTTGACCCGCAAGAGGCGATGGCACCCTTCGTGCAGCCGCTCGATGCATTCCACGAGTCGACAACTCCGGACGACTGGCTCGAGGGTCTCGTGAAGGCCTATGTGGGCGATGGCTTCGCCGCCGACTTCTATCGCGAGGTCGTCGGTTTCGTCGACGATGAACAGACGAAGACGTTGGTGCTCGATGTTCTTGCGGACACCGGTCACGCCGCGTTCGCGGTCGAACATGTTCGTCAAGCCATCAGAGACGACCCCGCGGTTGCCGGCCGCCTCGCACTGTGGGCCCGACGCCTGGTGGGTGAAGCACTCGTGCAAGCGCAACGCGTCGCCGTCGATCGCGACGCACTCGCGCGGCTCATCGTCGGCGGCACCGGCGACCTCGCCGAAGTCGGCGCACTACTCGCCCGCCTGACCCAACGCCACTCGGAAAGAATGAATTCACTCGGTCTCGCCGCCTAGATGCCAGGAGCAGCGCGACTTCAGATGGCGCCGAAGCCGACTTTGCGGCCTTCTTGCTCGGCGATCTCGATATAGGCGAGCTTGTCGGTCGCCACGATGATGCGCCGACCCTTCTCGTCGGTAAGCGTGACGGTCGCGGCGTTGTCCTTCAGCGCGGCGTCGATGCTCTTCTGGATGTCGTCGGCGGACTGGTTGCTGTCGAGGACGAGCTCACGTGGCGCGCCCTTGACGCCGATGCGGACCTCCATGGTCAAGACCTTATGTCTTAGCCGGCGCCGGAGGTGCGCGGGTAGCCGCTGATACCGCGCCAAGCCAGTCCGGACAGCAACGCGACGGCGCGGGTCTTGTCGACGCGGATGCCATCGGAGCCGTCGGAGTTGAGCCACCACCGGGCGCTCACCTCGGCGAGGCCGGCGAGACCGCAGGACAGCAGCTCGGCCTCCGCCCGGTCGAGGCCGGTGTCGCGCGCGATCGTGTCGGCCAGTGCATCGATCGAGATCTGCAGTGAACGTTCGACCCGCTCACGCACCGCAGGTTCGTTGCGCAGGTCGGACTCGAAGACGAGCCGGAACGCACCGCCCGGGTCGTCGACGAAGTCGAAGTAGGCGGCGATGCAGCCATCGACGCGCTGCCGGTTGTCGTCGGTCGCTTGCAGCGCTCCGCGCACCTGCTCGCCGAGCACCTCGACGTGCTGGTCGAGCAGCGCCAGGTAGAGCTCGAGCTTGCTCGGGAAGTGTTGGTAGAGAACCGGCTTGGAGACCCCGGCCCGCTCGGCGATGTCGTCCATCGCGGCCGCGTGGTAGCCGTTGGCGACGAAGACCTCCTGCGCGGCGGCAAGCAACTGAACGCGGCGCGCCGAGCGTGGCAGCCGGGTGGGGCGGGTCCCGGCGTCGGCGAAGGTCATCACTGCAGGTTAGCGATAGTCGTCCTCGTCGAGCGGGACCTCGAGCCGTGACTCGGCCAGATCGCCCTCGTCCGCTTCAGCGTTGGGCTCGTCGGGGACCACTTCGCGCTCGTTGACCGCGACCTCTTGCTGCTGCTCAGCCGCATCGGCGTCTGGTGTCTCCAGGTCGGACATCACCGGTTCCCTCCGTCGACGGAACCTTCGCACAGCTCGTTATAGCCGGGCTCGAACGCCTCGCCGAACGTCGGGAAGGCATGGACGAGGTCGCGCAGCACGGCGAGGTCGACCTCGGCGCGAACCGCCAGGGTGAGCTCCGCGCCCCAGTGGTCGGCGTCCGGTCCGACGCAGGCCGCGCCGACAAGGTGCGAACCCTCCGCGAAGAGCACGACGCACCCGTCGTCGCGTTCGGCAACGACGGACCGGGCGGTCTGATCGAGCGGGAAGGACGCCGTACGAAGTCCATCGTCGGTGCGCCCGACGCAGAAGACCGCCGGGTCGGTGTAGACGACGCGCGGGATGGCGCGGTAGTCGGCCCGCCGCGTCTCCCCGCAGATGTTCGCGACGACGACC
The DNA here is from genome assembly GCA_036269855.1 of Mycobacteriales bacterium. Taxonomy (GTDB): domain Bacteria; phylum Actinomycetota; class Actinomycetes; order JAFAQI01; family JAFAQI01; genus DATBDO01. The sequence continues at coordinate 96 of DATBDO010000120.1, read as the reverse complement.
TTGGCTTGGTAGTTGGCCGTGTGGGTGAACGGCGCGACGCCGGTGACGTCGCCGGCCGCCCAGACGCCGTCGGCGACCCGGCAGAACTCGTCGACG
>DATBDO010000119.1:0-3563 GCA_036269855.1 Mycobacteriales bacterium | reverse complement strand
CGCTACCGTGCGGGTATGGGCGGTTATCGAGACTTGTTCAACGCCAGCATCACCAACCCCAGGGCATTTTGGGCCGACGCCGCCAGGGACGTGACGTGGATCCGCGAGCCGCAGCAGATCCTCGACGACTCCAATCCACCGTTCTACCGCTGGTTCCCCGACGGCGAGCTCAACACCTGCGCCAACGCCCTGGACCGCCACGTCGAGAGCGGCCGCGCCGAGCAGCCGGCACTGATCTACGACTCACCGGTGACCGGGTCGCAGCGCACCTACACCTACCGCGAGCTGCTGGACGAGACCGCACGCTTCGCCGGAGTGCTGCGCGGGCTGGGCGTCGGCAAGGGCGACCGCGTCGTCATCTACATGCCGATGGTGCCCGAGGCGGTGATCGCGATGCTCGCGTGCGCGCGGCTGGGGGCTGTGCACTCGGTGGTGTTCGGCGGGTTCGCGGCGAATGAACTCGCCGCGCGCATCGACGATGCGCAGCCGGCCGTCATCGTGTCGGCCTCCTGTGGCGTCGAGCCGACAAGGACCGTCGATTACAAGCCGATGCTCGACGCGGCGTTGGAGATAGCCGAGCACGCCCCGCCAGCGTGCGTGATTCTGCAGCGCGAGCAGCGTCCCTGCGAGCCGGTCGCGGGCCGCGACCTGGACTGGCACGCGGTGATGAAAGATGCGCGGCCCGTCGACGCGGTTCCAGTCGCCGCGACCGATCCGCTGTATGTGCTGTACACCTCCGGGACCACCGGCAAGCCGAAGGGCATCGTCCGCGACAACGGCGGACACGCGGTGGCGCTGCTGTGGAGCATGCACAACATCTACGACACGCAGCCCGGCGACGTCTATTGGGCGGCAAGCGATGTCGGCTGGGTCGTCGGTCACTCTTACATCGTGTACGGACCGCTGCTGCTCGGTGCGACGACCGTGCTGTACGAGGGCAAGCCCGTGGGCACCCCGGATGCGGGCGCGTTCTGGCGCGTCGCGTCCGAGCACGGCGTGAAGGCGTTGTTCACCGCGCCGACGGCGATCCGCGGGATCAAGAAGGAAGACCCCGAGGGCCTGCACCTCGGCAAGTACGACCTGTCGGCGCTGAAATACCTGTTCCAGGCCGGCGAACGCCTGGACCCCGGCACATACGGCTGGGCGTCAGACATACTCGGCATCCCGGTCGTCGACCATTGGTGGCAGACCGAAACGGGATGGTCCATCGCAGCCAATCCGATGGGCGTCGAACCGCTGCCGATCAAGCCCGGCTCCGCGACGGTGCCGATGCCCGGTTACGACGTGCGGGTCCTGCGGCCGGACGGGTCGGAGTGCGACGCGAACGAAGAAGGCGCGATCTGCGTGCGGCTGCCGCTGCCGCCGGGCACCCTCCCGACACTGTGGGGCGACGACGACCGCTACATCTCGTCCTATCTGTCGGCGTTCCCCGGCTACTACCTGACCGGCGACGGCGGATACTTCGACGAGGACGGCTACCTGTTCGTGATGGGTCGCACCGACGACGTCATCAACATTGCGGGACACCGGATGTCGACGGGATCGATCGAAGCGGTGCTGGCAGGGCATCCGGCCGTCGCGGAGTGTGCGGTGATCGGCGTCGCCGACGAGATCAAGGGACAGGTGCCGCGAGGTTTCGTCGTGCTGAAGGCCGGTGCGACGGCCGAGCGGCTGACCGACGAACTGATCGAGGCGGTACGCGAAAACATCGGCGCAGTGGCCTCTTTCAGGCTTGTCGATGTCGTGCCTGCGCTGCCGAAGACCCGGTCGGGAAAGATACTGCGCAAGACCATGCGCGGGATTGCCGACGGCCGCGACGAACCAGTGCCGTCGACGATCGAGGACGCGGCGGTGCTCGACACCTTGCGGCCGATCCTGCGGAGCTGAGGTTTCCAAGGGATATGTGTCTCTGAACGTCGTCAACACATGATGACACCGCCAGAACGCATGGTGCCCCTGGCAGCGGATGCGTTGGTGCGCAGAGCCAACGTGTTCAGCCGTTGCTTGAACACCTCGTCGAAGCGACGGTAGGCGCTGCGTAGATTGGGTCCGGGCCACTCGTTGCCGATGAACTCGGCGGGTAAGAGCGGGTCGAGCTGAAGATGCCGGACCACGGCGACCGACAGTGTGAACCAATAGGCGAAGTCGTCGGCGCCGACCGCTTCCGCTTTGACCTCGTCGTGCAGAGCGAGGGTGAGCCTGTATGCGTCGGCCGCCCAATCATCAAGGTGAAACAGCGATCTCACTGTCTCGGCAGGGATGTCGGTCGCGGCATTGTGGAAGTGAACACATTGCCTGTCCAGCACTGCGCGCAGCGTCGGCAAGCGGTCCGGGTCGAGATTATCCGGGCGGATCCAGACGCCTTCCCGTAGTTCGGCGAGGTGCAGCGCCGTTGCGGCCTTGCGCAGCGCGAGACGATCGGCCGCCGACCGGCGCTCCAGCGAGACGACCGCCAATTCCCACGTGCGGTCCCACGGCCGGCGTGCAGCACCGTCGATCCGCGATGCCTCGTCGACACGTTGACGCCGTTCGAGCAAGCCGCCCGCCAGCGCGTAGGTCCCGTCGTCGCTGATGAGTTCCCCGTTGGACACCATGCGCCACAGGCAGGTCCTGGCGGCGCCGTCGCTGATGCCGAACAGCGAGGCCATCGCGACCAGCTCTCTGACTGTGAGGTGGGGCTGGTCGGCACCCAAGAGCGCCGTCGCAAGGACGGATCGAGCGCTGAGCGACTGGTCGCCGATCAAATCGGCTACTCGCCCACGGCGTTCATCGACTGCCGGCACGCGGTCCATCATCTCACAAAGTTGTTGACGTGTGATAGTCATAGTGTGATACTCGCACAGTATGAGCACTCCGACAAAGGCGTCGGTCGCCGACGATGTGGAGATCGTTCGCCGCATCCTCGCGCACATCGACGCCGGCACGACCGATGAAGGCGACGCATGGCGGGAGCCGGTCCAGAATTATTTGGACCCAAGCCGATTCACCCACGAAATCGAGACGCTGCGCTCGTTTCCGAGCGTCTACCTGCCGTCGGCCGCGATACCCAACGCCGGCGACCACGCCGAACGCGTCACCTTCGGTGTGCCCTTGTTCGCCGTGCGCGACCGCGACGGCCGGGCCCGGGTCTTCCGCAACTCGTGCCGCCACCGCGGCATGGCCCTGGTCGAAGGCCCCGGCTGTACGCACGCGTTTGTGTGCCGCTACCACGGCTGGACGTATCGCCTCGACGGCTCGCTGTCCCACGTCCCCCACGCCGAGGCGTTCCCCGATCTCGACGTGCCTAGCCGGGGACTGGTCGAGGTCGAGAGCCGCGAAGTCGACGGCCTCATCGTCATCGGCCCACTGTCACCCACGGCCGATCCGCAACGCGCCGACGCTGCGATGGCCGCCCTGACCGACGGCAGCCCGTGGCGCAATAAGCTGCTGCCCGCAGAGCGGCTTTTCGCCGTGAGACCCGCCGTGCGCCCAATGAACTGGAAAGTTCTCGTCGAGCAGTTCCTCGAGGGCTACCACATCCGCACGACGCACAAGGACACCTTCTACCCGATCCAGTACGACGA
>DATBDO010000118.1:0-8973 GCA_036269855.1 Mycobacteriales bacterium | reverse complement strand
CCACAACTCGACGCTGTGGACGACGGGCGCGAAGGAGGCGGCTCGTAGGGCACGATGTGCCCCACCTCGCTCGTGTTCCAGGGGGTTTGCGTGACCGACGTTGCATCACCGCGGGCAGTCCGGCTCGCCACCCCGCGCTGGCTGGACGCCCGGCTGGCTCTCGGCGTTCTCCTGGTCGCGCTGTCCGTCGCGGCCGGCGCCCGCGTGTTCACTGCTGCCGACAACCTCACCTCGGTCTACGTCGCCGCTCATGATCTGGTGCCGGGTCAGCACGTGGGCGCCGACGATCTGGTGGTCAGCCATGTGCGTCTGCGTGGCCAATCCGGGCTCTACATCGCCGCAGCTGCGAGCCCACCCGTGGGTTACGTCGTCACCCGCTTCGTGGGCGCGCACGAGCTGGTTCCCGTGGCTGCACTCGCCGGGGCCGCAATCGTCGCTCACAGCCGCTTCGTCACGGTGCCGGTTCAACCGGGTCATCTGTCCGACGCACTGGCCCGCGGCGATCTCGTCGACGTCTACCTCACGGGCAAGTCGGCGGCCGGTCAATCGGTGCCGGACCCGGTGCTGGTGCTGGCAGGCGTTGCGGTGGAGTCGCGATCGGGAGGCACGCGCACGTTTTCCGCGAGCTCGTCGTTCTCCGTCGTCGTCGCCGTGCCGACGGACAAAGTGGCCGCACTCGTGCATGCGGTCGAGAGCGGCACGATCGACCTGGTGACGGTGCCGAGCACCGAAGCCGGGAGCGCACCTACGCCAGCGGCGGATTCGCCGTGAGCGTGCCGCTTCTGACCGCCATCGGTGATCCGACCCGCGAGGCTCAGCTCGTCGCGTCCCTTGGTGAACAGGCACACGGCGTCCACGTCGTCCGGCGCTGTGTTGATGTCGCCGACCTGGTGGCAACCGCGTCGGCGGGTCTAGCGAGGGCCGTTCTCCTGTCCGCCGACCTCCGCCGCCTCGACGGTGACGCCCTGACGCGACTTGCTGTCGCGGGTGTCGCGGTCGTCGGGCTGGCACCGGCCGCTGACGACTCCGCCGAGCGACGGTTGCGACAGCTCGGGGTGAGTCACGTGTTGCCGTTCGACGCACCGGTGGCCGTTGTCGCGCAAGCCGTGCTCAGTGCGGTGACGGTCGGGGCAATGGCGCCCGCGCACGCGATGGCGGCACCCGGAAGCGTGGTGCCGCCGGCGCCGCGCGCGGCCGACGACGACATCGACCCTCCTGTCGACCCTCCCGGAGAGGGAATGGTCGTCGCGGTCTGGGGACCGACCGGCGCACCCGGCCGGACGTCCGTAGCGATCGGCGTCGCGACCGAGCTCGCCGACATGGGCATCGCCACGCTGCTCGTCGACGCCGATGTCTACGGTGGATCGGTCGCTCAACTGCTCGGTCTGCTCGACGAGTCCCCGGGCGTTGCCGGAGCATGCCGGCTCGCCAACAACGGGACGCTCGACGTGAGTGGGCTCGCAGAGCTCGTGGTGCAGGTGCGCCCGCAGCTGCGGGTGCTGACCGGGATCTCCCGGGCCGAGCGATGGCCGGAACTTCGCCCGACGGCCCTCGATGTCGTTCTCGGGCTGGCTCGGACGTTGTCGACCGTGACCGTGGTCGACTGCGGCTTCTGCATCGAACGAGACGAGGAGTTGTCCTTCGACACCGCGGCGCCCCGGCGCAACGGCGCGACGCTGACGGTCCTCGAAAATGCCGACACCGTTCTTGGCGTGGCGGCCGGCGATCCGATCGGTCTCCATCGCTATGTCCGCGCACTCGGCGAGCTCGGTGAAGCCGTTCCCACTGCTGCTCCGGTCACCGTGGTCAACCGCGTCCGTGCGTCCGCGGTTGGCGCGGGGGATGCGCGGGCGGAGATCGGCGCCGCGCTCGCGCGTTTTGCGGGCGTGCGCGATCCCTGGTTCGTACCGCTCGACATTCCGTCGTACGACGCCGCTGTCGCGGCCGGTCGCACCCTCGTCGAGGTCGCCAAGTCCTCGCCGGCGCGAAAGGCGCTGAAATCGTTGGCGGCATCAGTCGTCGGCGCCGAGCAACCACAACAGCACCGCCGCCCGCGACTTGTCAGACGGTGGCGTGGCTATAGCAACGTCAGCCGCTGACAAGTCCTCACCGTTGGACGTACTTGCCGAGCTCTTGGCGCGCGACCGAACGGATGTGTACGTCGTCGGGGCCGTCGGCGATGCGCAGCGTGCGGGCGTGCGCCCACATGCTCGCAAGGGGGAAGTCGTCGGAGACGCCACCACCGCCGTGCACCTGGATCGCCCGGTCGATGACGTTGAGGCAGGTCCGCGGTACGACGACCTTGATGGCCGCGATCTCCGACCGCGCGCCCTTCGCGCCGAAGTTGTCGATGAGCCAGGCCGTGTTGAGCGTGTAGAGCCGAGCCTGGTCGATCTCCATCCGTGACTCGGCGATCTGCTGCCGGACCGTGCCCTGCTCCGCCAGCGTCTTGCCGAACGCGACGCGTGAGGTCGCCCGCTTGCACATCAGCTCGAGCGCCCGCTCGGCGACACCGACGGCGCGCATGCAGTGATGGATGCGCCCCGGTCCTAGCCGCGCCTGCGCGATGGCAAAACCGCCGCCTTCCTCACCGATGAGGTTCGTCACGGGCACGCGGACGTTCTCGAAGGTGATCTCACAGTGGCCGTGCTGGTCGAGATAGCCGAACACCGGGAGATTGCGCAGCACCGTCACGCCAGGAGTGTCGATCGGCACAAGGATCTGCGACTGCTGCCGATGGGTCGGCGCATCCGGGTCGGTCTTGCCCATGAGGATGAAGAACTTGCACCGCGGGTCAGCGGCGCCACTGATCCACCACTTGCGCCCGTTGATGACGTAGCTGTCGCCGTCGCGCTTGATCTCGGTGGCGATGTTGGTGGCGTCAGACGACGCAACCGCCGGCTCCGTCATCGCGAATGCGGAGCGGATCTCGCCGTCCATCAACGGACGCAGCCATCGCTCCTTCTGCTCGGCGGTGCCGAACATGTGCAGCACTTCCATGTTGCCGGTGTCGGGGGCCGCGCAGTTCGTCGCTTCCGGTGCCAGGTGCGCGGCGCGGCCCATGATCTCGGCGAGGTGCGCGTAGTCGACATTGGACAGCCCGGACACGTCCGGCAGGAAGAGGTTCCACAGTCCGCGGCTCTTGGCCTCGAGCTTGAGGTCCTCGATCACCGGGGGAACGAACTCGGGCTTGCCGCCGGCGACCAGCTCGCGACGTTGCTCCTCGTAGACCTTCTCCGCCGGATGGATGTGACTGTCCATGAAGTCTTCGAGACGCTTGGCATAGTCCTGCGCGGCAGGAGAGAGAGCAAAGTCCACGGCGATTCCCCTTCGGGCGGAGGCTGCGCCGACAGTATCGTCGCGACCGATGACCATCCCCGGCCGCGGTGACCTCTCCCCGCGTCGGCGGCACGGCTACGGCGGGCGGCGCCGGTGGCCGCGCATGCTGTTAACCCTCGTTGTTCTCGCCGCGCTCGGCGCCGGCGGCGTCTACGGCTGGCATCGCTGGCGCAACGACGACACCGCGACGGTGACGGCGGGCACGGCGTGCTCGACTCCGACGGCCGAGGCGTCCTTGCCGCCGGCTCCACCTCCGGTGCAGCCGGTACGCGTCCTCAACGGCAGCTTGAAGTCCGGCCGCGCCGCCCGGGTGGCCCACCAGCTGCACCGCCGGTTCGGCGTTCCGATCGGACGGGTCGGCAACGCCGCAAAGTTCGTACGCGGGCCCTCGCTCGTGCGTTATCCCGTAAGGCTCGGTCGGGACGCGACCGATGTCGCGGCCGCCGTCATCCCGCCACCGCGCCTCGTCCTCGACAACTCGCTGCGACGGGTCGAGCTCGACCTCGGCACGCGTTACCGACGGGTCGCCACTCGCCGCGAGCATCAGCAGGCCGTCAAGGGCGCGGCAGTCGCCGACGCGACGCGCTCGCCCTCGCCGTCGGGGACGCTCTGCCCGACTCCCTAGGCTCGCGGTCGTGGCTGATCCGCGCGCGCTCGTGGTCGACTACGGCGGCGTGCTCACCAGCCCGCTTCAGGACTCGATGCGGTCCTGGTGCGAGGACGACGAGATCGACCTCGCCGCCTTCCGGCGGGTGATCGGGGAGTGGCTCGGCCCGTCGTACGGCAGTGAGGCAGCGGTCAATCCGATGCACGCCCTCGAACGCGGCGAGATGGCGATCCCGGACTTCGAACGCGAGCTGGCCCGCCGGCTCACGACTCACGACGGGCGGGCGGTCGAGCCGGAAGGTCTACTCGGCCGGATGTTCGCCGGCTTCGAGAAGCAGCAGCCGATGTTCGACGTCGTACGACGCGCCCGCGGTCACGGCATCAGCACCGCGCTGCTGTCGAACTCCTGGGGCATGGACTATCCGCGGGAGGAGTGGGACGAGATCTTCGACGCCGTCGTGATCTCCGGCGAGGTCGGCATGCGCAAGCCGGAGCCGGCGATCTACCGCTACGCCGCCGAGCAGCTGGAGGTCGATCCCGGGGAGTGCGTGTTCGTCGACGACCTGGGGTCCAACGTGAAGGGCGCCGTGGGCGTCGGCATGGTCGGCGTGAAGTTCGTGAGTGCTGAGCAGGCCGTCGCCGAGCTCGAAGCGCTTTTCGGACTCGTCCTACGATGATCGAAATGACCGACCGGCTTTCCGCGCTCGACGTCTCCTTTCTCTATCTCGAGACGCCGACGACCGCGATGCACGTCGGCGGGGTCGCGATCTTCGACCCACCCCGCGGCGCCTTCGACTACGACGCACTGGTTGCGCTCGTCGCGCAGCGGATCAGCCTGGTCCAGCGTTACCGGCAGAAGGTGCGCCAGGTGCCGGGCCGGCTGGCCAACCCGGTCTGGGTCGACGACGAGGACTTCGACATCACCTACCACGTCCGGCGCAGCGCGCTGCCGCGGCCGGGCTCGCTCGACCAGCTGCGCGAGCTCGTCGGCAGGGTGCAGTCCCGCCAGCTCGACCGCAACCGGCCGCTGTGGGAGATCTATCTCGTCGAGGGGCTGGCCGACGGCCGGTTCGCGATCATCACGAAGACCCACCACGCGATGGTCGACGGGGTCTCGGCGATCGACATCAGCACTCTCATCCTCGACCCGACCCCGACGCCGCGCGACGTCCTCGACGACGGCTGGATCCCGCGGCGCGAGCCGTCTGCGGCGAGCCTCGTCGTCAACGCACTCACCGACACGCTGCGCCGGCCGACCCAGGCGATCGACACGATCCGCGGCGAGATCGCCGACGTCCGGGCGATCGGGTCGCGGGTCGCGGGTGCCGCCACCGGACTGCTCGCCGCGGCGCGCACCTCGCTGCGCCCGGCGCCGGACAGCCCGCTCAACGCGACCATCGGTGAGCAGCGGCGCTACGGCATGGCCGCGACCGAGCTCGACGACTACAAGCGGGTCCGCAAGACGCACGACGGCACCGTCAACGACGTCGTGCTCGCCACGGTCGCCGGTGCACTGCGGGTCTGGTTGCTCACCCGGGGGGAGTCGGTCACGCCCGCGACCACGGTGCGGGCGATGGTGCCGGTCAGCGTGCGGACCGACGACCAGTCGGGGACGCTGGGCAACCGGGTGTCGGCGATCTTCGTTGACCTGCCGGTCGGCGAGCCGAGTCCGGTCGTGCGGTTGCACCAGGTCTCCTATGCCATGAAGGCCCACAAGGAGTCCGGACAGTCGGTTGCGGCGGACGCAATCGTCGCTTTGTCCGGGTTCGCCCCCCCGACCATTCACTCCGCTGCGGCGAGGTTGGCCTCAGGGTTCAGCCGGCGGCTGTTCAATGTTGTCGTGACCAACGTGCCGGGTCCGCAGTACCCGCTCTATGCCGCGGGCGCGCCGATGCTCGAGTGCTACCCGGTTGTTCCGCTCAGTAAGGGACAGGCGGTGTCCGTCGGTCTGACGTCGTACAACGGCGGTGTCTACTACGGGCTCAACGCCGACCGGGACGCGATGCCCGACGTCGACGTCCTCGCGCAGTGCATCGAGGAGTCACTCGCTGAGCTCGTCGGGACGGTCTCGTGAAGCGCGGGTTGGTGCTCGGCGGCGGCGGTGTGCTCGGTGCGGCTTGGATGATCGGCGGGCTCCACGCGGTGTCCGAGGCCTACGGCTGGGACCCGCGCGAAGCCGACGTGCTCATCGGCACCTCTGCCGGTTCGGTCCTCGCCGCCCTGTTGGGCAGCGGTATCGGCGTCGAGACCCTGGTCAACCACCAGCGTGGCGTGCCCGGCCCCGGTGACCCGCAGGTCGACTTCGACCCGGACACGGCGAGCGGCGGCCCGCTGCCCCCCCGCCCGCAGCTGCGACTGGGGTCGGCGGCGCTACTGGCGCGAGCCGCGCGCAACCCGCGGAAGATGCCGCCGCTCGCGATCCTCGCCGGCCTCGCGCCGCGCGGCCGGGGCAACCTCGACGGCATCGCGCAGCTGATCACGGCCGCCAACCCCGACCACGACTGGGCGCCGCATCCGGCCACCTGGATCGTCACCATGGACTACGACACGGGCAAGCGGATTGCTTTCGGGCGGGCCGGCGCCCCGACCGCAACCCTCGCGGAAGCGGTCATGGCCTCGTGCTCGATCCCCGGCTGGTACGCCCCGACCCACATCGGCGGCCGTCGCTATGTCGACGGCGGCGCGTGTTCGCCGACCTCACTCGACCTGCTCGACGGGCTGGGCCTGGACGAGGTCGTCGTACTCGCCCCGATGGTCAGCTTCGACTACGACGAGCCGCAGACGGTCGTCGGCCGGCTCGAGCGCCGGTTCCGCCGGGCCATGACCAAGCGGGTCCTGCACGAGGCCGGCAAGGTCCGCCGGCACGGTACGACCGTGACGATCCTCGGCCCGGGCCGCGAGGACCTCGAGGCGATCGGCATCAACCTCATGGACCACACCCGGCGGTTGGCCGTGTTCGAGACGTCGCTGCGCACCTCGGCTGCGGCGCTCGCGAGCGGCGCGTCGACTCTCCCCGCCGCCTGACGCCCGGCCGATGCGGGTCTATCTGGCTGCGACCCTGCCGTTGCTCCAGCAGTGGCTCAGCACCGGCCAGGCGCCGCCCGGACCCGCTCAGGCGGTCACACCCGCGCTGCGGGAGTGGTACCGGGAAGGTTCCGAAGAGGAGATGGAGTACGTCGCTCAGCTCGCGGCGGTCAGGGCCGCGCTGGATCTGCTCGACGCCGATCCGGACGCCCGTCGGTTGCGGGTCGTCGTAGCCGCCGACGTCGCCGACCTCGACGTCGCGCCCGATGAAAGGTCCGGTCGGTCGTCGGTCGTCGTCGGCGCCCCCGTGCCGGTGACGCTCTGGGCCTCGGCACTGGTGGACGACCCGGACACCGAATCGGTGGTGAGCGCCGCCGTCACGGCGCTGGGCGCTGCGGCGGCCGGCGACGACGATGCGCTGTTCGCCCTCGACGAGGCGGCGTCGTACGAGCTGCGCTGGTTCGCCGTCCAAGAGCTGCCGAACCTGTTCTCCGACTGAGTCCCGGGGGAGTATGGAGACATGCTCGACGCCGTCACCGTCCCGCCCCTGCCGGTCAACGAGCCGGTTCGCCATTACGCGCCCGGCAGTAAGGAGCGGGCGACCCTGGAGGCCCGGCTCAAGGAGCTGACCGCGGCCGACGCCGTGGACCTGACGATGACCGTCGCAGGCGCTCCGCGCACCGGAACGGGCGAGCCGATCGACGTGGTCATGCCGCACCGGCACGCAGCGGTCCTGGGCCGGACCTGGAACGCGACCGGCGCGGACGTGCGGGCGGCGGTCGACGCGGCGCTGGCAGCCGCGCCGGCCTGGCGCGACCTGCCGTTCGACGAGCGCGCGGCGGTGTTCCTGCGGGCGGCCGACCTTCTCGCCGGGCCGTGGCGCGACACGGTCAACGGCTCGACGATGCTGGGCCAGTCCAAGACCTGTTATCAGGCGGAGATCGACGCGGCGTGCGAGCTCGCCGACTTCTGGCGGTTCAACGTGGCCTACGCCCGGGCGATCCTCGCCGAGCAGCCGATCAGCGCCCCGCAAACCTGGAACCGGCTCGACCACCGGCCGCTCGAGGGCTTCGTCCTCGCGATCACGCCCTTCAACTTCACCTCGATTGCCGGCAACCTCCCGACCGCGCCCGCGCTCATGGGGTGCACCGTCGTGTGGAAGCCGAGCCCGACCCAGCAGTTCTCCTCACATTTCCTGATGCGGCTGCTCGACGCGGCGGGCCTGCCGCCCGGCGTGATCAACATGGTCACCGGCGACGGAAAGGCGGTCTCCGAGGTCGCGCTGGTCCACCCCGACCTGGGCGGCATCCACTTCACCGGCTCGACGCCGACCTTTCAGCACTTGTGGCGGACGGTCGGCGAGAACATCGCGTCGTACCGCAGCTATCCCCGGCTCGTGGGGGAGACCGGCGGCAAGGACTTCGTCATCGCCCACCCGTCGGCCGAGCTCGACCAACTACGGACCGGGCTGATCCGGGGGGCGTTCGAGTTCCAGGGGCAGAAGTGCTCGGCCGCGTCCCGGGCCTACATCCCCCGGTCTCTCTGGGGCCGGTTGCGCGACTCGCTGGTCGAGGAGACCGACAGCCTGCCGATGGGTGACGTGTCCGACTTCGGCAACTTCATGGGCGCGGTCATCGACCGACGGTCGTTCAGCCGGCTCTCCGGTGTGATCGACCGCGCCGGCTCCGACCCGGCGCTGGAGATCCTCGCCGGCGGACGGTACGACGACAGCGAGGGCTTCTTCGTGCGGCCGACGATTCTCGCCGGCACCGACCCGACCCACGAGATCTTCACGACCGAGTACTTCGGGCCGATCCTCGGCGTCTTCGTCTACGACGATGCTGCCTACGCCGACGTGGTCCGGCAGGCCGCGGACGTCGCGCCGTACGCCCTGACGGGCGCGATCTTCGCGCAGGACCGGGCCGCGATCCTCGACGCCCAGCAGGTGCTGCGGTTCGCCGCGGGCAACTTCTACGTCAACGACAAGCCGACCGGCGCAGTGGT
>DATBDO010000117.1:0-9272 GCA_036269855.1 Mycobacteriales bacterium | reverse complement strand
GGCCGACCTGCACGTGCTACTCGTCGATGGCGGCACCAGCACCGCGGACGCGAGCCCACGACCGGTGCGCGTGTGGGGCGGCGACGTCGCGGACGCTGCGGTCGATCAGCCGGTCATCTACAGCCGGGCCGACTGGGGCGCCGACGAGAGCCTGCGGAAGAGCGCCTGACCGAGCGGTCCGTCGTACTCGCCCACCATCAAGATGGGTTTCCTGCACCACACCGCCGGTGGGAACGGCTACAGCAGCAACGAAGTCCCGAGCATCATCCGCTCGATCTACGCCTACCACGTGCGCGCCAACGGCTGGTGCGACATCGGTTACAACTACCTTGTCGACCGCTTCGGCCGGATCTGGGAAGGACGCGCCGGCGGCATCACCAAGCCGGTGCTCGGCGCGCACACCGGCGGCTACAACTACGACAGCTTCGGCGTCTCCCTGATCGGCTCCTACGACAAGATCAAGCCGAGCACCGAGATGCTGGGTGCAGCCGAACAGCTATTCGCCTGGCGTCTCGGCATGTACTACATCGACCCGACCCGCAGCACCACGCTGGTCGCCGACTACTTCAGCGGATCGCGCTACCCCGCGGGCACAACCGTGCACCTCAAGACGATCTCCGGACACCGCGACGCGGACCAAACGACCTGCCCCGGTCGATACGCCTACGCCGACCTGCCCGACATCCGTACGGCGACCCGCACCTTGATGGGCGCCGGCTTCGTCGCCCCGTCGGCGAGCACCGACACCGCACAGATGGCTGACGGCGCTGTGACCGTCACCGCCGGCTCCATCGCTGCACAGACGTGGACGTTGACCGTCACGGATGCAACCGGTGCCGTCGTCCGGACGCTGACCGGATCAGCAGCCCGCAGCACCGACGTCAACGCGACGTGGGACCTGACGGATGACGCCGGCGCACCCGTGCCACCGGGCGCCTACACGTTGACACTCAACGGTGCCGACGCCGCCGGCGACACGGCCGTGCCGTGGACCACGACGATGACCGTGACGCCACCTGTGACATTGAGTGCGACCCCGCAGACCACCCTCGATGCGCCGGTGACGGTGACGGGACATGGCATCCCCGGCCACACGGTCGATCTCACGGTGGCGACGGCGACCGGCCAACAGCCCGTCGGAACCTTTCCGGTCGGCTCCAATGGCAAGTGGACCAGTGGCGCCACCACCGTCACCGCCGACCGCGACCTCTCCTGGACGATCACCGACCCGGCGGTCCCGAGCTACAGCAAGACCAAGACGACGCTGGTCGGTCCGCTGGTGACCGCACCGGCCACGAGCCCGGCGTTCGTCCACGCCGGCGACCCGTTGACGGTCAGCGGCACGGCGCTGCCGGCCGCTGGCGCAACCGTCCAACTCGTCACGACTCCCGCCGCCGGCGGCACGGCAACTACCGGCTCGCCGGTGTCGGTCGGCACCGATGGCACATGGACGACGTCGTTCACGCCGACGACCGCCACGACGTTCACGGTCATCGACAACCGCAACCTCACGACGACGCCGTACGTCGCCTATCCCGTCGACAACGCATCTGCCACTGCGCCGGCCGCCGGCTACTCGGGTCGCACTGTGACCGTCCGCGGTAATGCCGGCGGCGCCCCGGTCCGGGTGACGCTCCGGGCGCGACAGCCCGGCGGCTCCTGGTCCGCGGTCACGTCCGCGACGTCGCGAACCGGCGGCCACTACTCGGTCACGTTGCCGCTGGCGGACAGCCCCGGGCAGCAGACCCACTGGCGGATCATCACCGGGTATGGACCGGCCGTGTCCGGCACGGTTGCCATCCAGCCCGTCTTCCCGCCGACGGTCACCGGCCCGCGGCGCACCGCATGGCACGCCCACAAGACCCTGACCGGCACCGCGGTGCCGGGCGACGTCGTCACCGTGTGGACCGCGCCAGCGGGCACGCCGGCCGGTTCGCCCGGGTGGGTGCAGCGCGGCACCGTCACGGCCGCGGCGGACGACACCTGGTCGTTCCCGCTGCGGTTCAGCCGGGACACCGCCTGGCGGGCGACCTCGACATCGGGAACCTCGGCGATCGGGGCGACCGTCGTCGTACCGACCGTCAGTGCGCCCGCGCACGTCGTGGCCGGGGCGCTCGCGGTCGTCGCCGGCCGGGCCGTCCCCGGGCAATCCCTCACCCTCTACCGGCAGCTCAGCGGAACGACGACCTGGGCCGTCGACGCCACCGTGACCGTGGCTGCGGACGGCACCTGGTCGGTACGACGCCACCCGCGCCGGTCCGTCAGCTATCGCGCGGTCTCGAACGGCCAGACGTCCCGGACGGTGTCCGTCACCGTCGAGTGACGCGCCATCCCGGGCCGAGGGCGTCACCGGCGTAGGCTAGAAACGCATTGGTTACCCATGGTCGATGAAGGAACGGAGGGAGCCGACTTGGCCCCCCGTGTGCTCGTCGACGCGACGGCAGTCCCCGCGGATCGCGGGGGAGTCGGCCGTTACGTCGACGGCCTGCTTTCCGCACTGTCCGCGGTCGACGCCAACCTGGCGATCGTCTGTCAGCGAGCGGACGCCGAACGCTACGCGCGTATGGCCCCCCAGGCCGATGTCGTCGCCGGTCCCGCCGCGATCGCGCACCGGCCGGCCCGGCTCGCCTGGGAGCAGACCGGCCTGCCGCTCGTCGCCCAGCAAGTGATGGCCGAAGTCGTGCACTCACCGCACTACACGATGCCGCTGCGCGTCGGTCGTCCCGTCGTCGTCACCATCCACGACGCGACCTTCTTCACCACGCCGGAGCAGCACACCGCGGTGAAGGGCACCTTCTTCCGGTCCGCGACCCGCACCGCGTTGCGCCGCGCGAGCCGGGTCATCGTGCCGAGCAAGGCGACCCGGGACGAGCTTGTCCGAGTGCTCGACGCCGACTCGACCAAGATCGATGTCGCCTACCACGGTGTCGACCAGGACGTCTTCCACGTGCCGACCGATGCTGACAAGGCGCGCGTCGCGGCCCGGCTCGGCCTGCGTGGTGCTTACGTCGCGTTCCTCGGTCAGCTCGAGCCGCGCAAGAACGTGCCCAATCTCGTCCGCGGCTGGGCCAAGGCGGTCCACTGGCGCGACGACCCGCCGGCTCTCGTTCTCGCCGGCGGCAGCGGTTGGGACGAGGACGTCGACAGCGCCATCGCCGAGGTGCCGTCACATCTGCGGGTGCTGCGACCGGGCTACCTGCGTTTCGCCGACCTGCCGGGCTATCTCGGTGGCGCGATCGTGTGCGCCTATCCGAGTCACGGTGAGGGCTTCGGCCTGCCCGTCCTCGAGGCGATGGCGTGCGGCACCCCGGTGCTGACGACGCATCGGCTCTCGCTGCCGGAGGTCGGCGGCGACGCCGTCGCCTACACGGAGCCCGGTGTCGACGACATCGCGGAGGCGCTCTCCTCACTGCTGGACGACAGCGCTCGTCGCCGGTCGCTGGCCGACGCGGCGCTCTCCCGCGCCCGCGAGTTCACCTGGGCGGCTAGCGCAGAAGCGCATCTCGCCGCCTACGCGCGGGCCGCGCAAACGGGCTGACGTCCGGCCGTCGTGGGAGCCCTCCCGTGGAGGCCGTAGTCCTCGTGGGCGGCAAGGGCACTCGACTGCGGCCGCTCACGATCCGCACACCGAAGCCGATGCTGCCGGCTGCCGGCGTCCCGTTTCTCACCCATCTCCTGGCGCGGGCGCAAGCGGCCGGCGTCGACCACGCGGTGCTGGCGACGTCGTACAAGTCCGAGGTCTTCGCGGCGCACTTCGGCGATGGATCAGCGCTGGGAATGCGGCTGGACTATGTGACCGAGACCGACCCGCTCGGCACCGGTGGCGGCATCCGCAACGTCGCTGACCGTTTGCAATCCGCGCCGGACGACCCCGTGCTCGTCCTCAATGGCGACATCCTGTCCGGCCACGACCTCGGTGCCCAGGTCGCCGCCCATCGCACCTCAGGTGCCATCGCGACGTTGCATCTCGTGCGCGTTCCCGACCCCCGCGCGTTCGGCTCCGTCGTCACCGATGCTGCCGGTCGCGTCGTCGAGTTCGTCGAGAAGTCTCCGCAGCCGGTGACCGACCAGATCAACGCGGGCACGTATGTCTTTGCCCGCCGTCTGATCGATGCGATCCCGGCCGGTCAGGTGGTGTCGGTCGAGCGGGACACGTTCCCCGCACTGCTCGCGGATGGGGTGCTGATCCATGGATACGTCGACGCGTCGTACTGGCTCGACGTAGGCACACCGGCCGCATTCGTGCGCGCGAGCGCCGATCTGGTGCGCGGCCTCGTATCCTCCCCGGCGGTCCCTGCTGCCGGTGAGCAGCTGGTGGCCGACGGAGCGCGGGTCGACGAGACCGCAACCGTCGTCGCCGGATCGTTCGTGGACGTGGGAGCGGTCATCGGCGCACGCGCCACCGTCGAGAGCAGCGTCGTGATGGCCGGAGCGCGCATCGGTGCGGACTGTGTCATCACCAACAGCGTCGTCGGACCGGGAGCGTCCATCGGTGCCAGTTGCCGGGTCGCCGACGCGGTGATCGCTGACGGTGCTGACGTCGGTGACCGCAACGAGCTCATCGACGGCGCGCGCGTCTGGCCGGACGTCGTGCTCCCGGCCGTGGCGCTGCGTTTCTCCACTGACGCCTAGGTCAGGGCGACGTCGTCGCCTGCGCGGTCGCGGACGGTGCCGGTGACGTCGACTCGGCAGGTGTACCGAGCTGGCCGGGCGGCAGCTGGTCGGCACCGGAGATCGGCCCGAGTCCGGCTTCTGGCGCGACACTGCCGTTGAGGTACTTGGCGTAGAAGGACTTGACCACCGAGTCGGAGACGGTGCCGCAGCGGTCGGTGCGGCCCCATGCGGTGAGTACGACGTGCTTGCTGCTCGGTAGGTCGCTCTGCCACCAGCCGACCACCAGCAGCCTGCTGAAGGCCGGCGACTTTGCCATCGTCTGGAGCTTGGTCACTTCACTCGCCGGCAGCTTGGCGTCGTACCAAGCAACGATGTAGCCGTGCTCGAGGTTGTGCACCGCGCGCTCCGGCCGTGGCTTCTCCGACAGCGGATAGAACCGGTTGGTGTCGCCGAGGGAGATCGGGTTGTGCTTGCCACCGGTCGGCGGGATGGGCTGGGTGCCGCCCTCGGTGTCGCCGTACTTCTCCTTGCTGTAGTCGATCGCCGTACTGACGTGCTGGGCCGCGGGTGAGACCGGGTCCTGGTGCACACCGGAGCAGCCGGCCGCCGTCTCGGCAGCGGTTGGCTTCAGCTGCAGCACCTTGGTCGCCTGCTTTGCCTTGTCCTTGTTGTGCTTGTCGTGCAGGTAGGCCGGGATCACTGCGGCGAGGATCAAGCCGATGGCGACGACGATGCCGGTCCCGATGAAGAGGAAGTTCTTGCGCCGCTCGACCGCCCGCTGCTGCTTGCGCATCTCCTCGATCCGCTGCCGCCGGTCGCGGTTGGCCCGTCGCGTCTCGTGCTTGCGGTTGGAGCTCTTGGGCACGGACGTCTCTCCCGATTTGCGGCTTCGCGGACCCGGCGAGTCTAGTGTCCCGGCAGACTTGTCCTCTGATGTCCGCGCCTGACCTGACCACCGAATGGCGACCGCCCGCCCCGGTCGCGATCGAGCTCGTGCTCGGCCCGTTGCAGCGCGGGCCGGCCGACCCGACCCAGCGACAGGATCCGGACGGCGCGTGGTGGCGGACGGCACTCACACCTGCCGGCCCGGGCACGCTGCGGCTGCGAGCGCACGCACGCGCGGTCACAGCAGAAGCCTGGGGGCCGGGAGCGGGGTGGCTGCTCGACGGTGTACCCGACCTGCTCGGCGCAGCGGACGACCCGAGCGAGTTCCGGCCGCAACATCCGGTCATCGCGCAAACGGCGCGCCGGCTTCCGCACCTGCGACTGGGCGGCCTCGGTCTCGCGTTCGAGCTCCTGGTCCCGGCGGTGCTCGAACAGCGGGTGACCGGCAAGGAGGCCCGTCGTTCCTGGCGCGAGCTGCTGCGGCGGTTCGGTACGCCGGCGCCGGGACCGACGCCGGCGGGCATGCGCGTGCTGCCGGCACCATCTGTCTGGCGGCGGATCCCGTCGTGGGAGTGGCATCGTGCCGGCGTCGATCCCGGTCGGGCTCGTACGATCGTGGCCGCGGCCGACGTGGCCAACCGGCTGGACGAGAGCCTCGCGTTGCCGCGCGACGAGCGGCTACGACGACTGCGTGCGGTCCCTGGCGTCGGGCGGTGGACGGCGGCCGAGGTCGCCCAACGGTCCTGGGGAGATCCCGACGAGGTCTCGGTCGGCGACTTCCATCTTCCGGCCCTCGTCGGGTGGGCGCTGGCCGGCCGTCCGGTCGACGACGACGGCATGCTCGACCTGTTGTCCTGCTATCCGGGACACCGCCACCGCGCGGTTCGCCTCGTCGAGCTGTCCGGCGTCCGTAAACCGTCGTTCGGCCCGCGAATGCCGGTCGGCGACATCCGCCCGCTCTGACACCGGTTCAGCGATCGATGCTGAAGTCGCTGCTCTCGCGTGCCGGACGCGTCGAGGGTTCTTCGGCAGCATGACCGACGGCCACCGCACCCATCGGATCCCAGTCGGCTGGAAGGTCGAGCACGTCTCGGGCGACCGGCTTGCAGAACATCGTGCTCGACACCCACGCCGAGCCGAGGCCGTCGGCGGCGAGTGTGACGAGCAAGTTCTCGACGGCCGCACCCATGGCGACGAGGAACATCTCGCGCTCCGCCCGGGACCTGCGTTCGTCCGGGTAGTTGTGCGCACCGCCCGTCGTCACGAGACAGGGCACGATGAGGAGCGGCGCATTGCGCAGCACGTCACCGCGACGGGTACGACGCTCGACCTGCTCCTCGGTGAAGCCATCGGCGCGCAGATCGGCGATCCAGGCATCGAGCGTCGCGTCGAGCAGGAGCTTGATGCGATCGATGACGACGACGAACCGCCACGGGGTGCTGTGGTGCGGCGCCGGCGCGGTGACAGCTGCTGCGATCGCCCGGTCGACTGACGCGCGGTCGACGGCCTCGTCGGTGAAGCGCCGCACCGTTCGGCGCGCCGTCACTGCCTGCCGCTGTGCCTCGGCGGTGCCGAGCCGGAACATGTCCTCCGCTGCGGGACGGATGAGCGCGCGGGCGCCGAGCCCGTCGGGATCGACGTCGTACCGCATGCCACGGACGATCGCGACCGGACGCCCGGACAGCTTGCCCTTGACGAGTTCTGCCGCTGCGGCGATCTCGTCGGCGACGGCCGTGACCGTCATCTCGAGCGGATGTCCGAACGCGTCGACCTGCCCGCGGTGGTCGGCGAGCGGCGAGATCCCGGCGGCGCCGATCGCAACGTCGGTCAGTCCGTTGCGCCAGGGTCGTCCGAACGTGTCCGTGACGATGACGGCGACAGTGACGCCGAGCCGGCGCCGCAGCCCCGCGCGGATCCGGCCGGCGGAGCGATCCGGGTCCTCCGGCAACAGCGCGACGTGGTCGAGCGGGACGTTGGACGCGTCCACACCCGCGGCGGCGAGGACGAAGCCGTGCCGGGTCTCGACGATGCGGGTGTCCCCGCGGATGGCAACGACCCGCACCGTTTCGGCGTCGATCGCCTGCTCGCGGTCACCGGCGACGACCCGGCCTTCGGCCTTGCTCACGACCTTGCTGGTGACGACGACGACGTCGCCGTCGACAAGATCTGGCTCGGCAGCGGCGATGACAGCGGCGAGATCGTCACCGACCCCGATCTCGCCGATCCCGTCGATCGCCCAGATCTGCAGTCGCTCGGTCGCCATCAGTCGACCTCGCCGGCGAGATCGATGGCTGCGCGAGCCATGTCCACCGTCGCATCGAGATCTGTCATGAACAGTGGGATCGCTCGCGCCGGCAGTCCTTCTTCTGTCAGCAGCTCCGCCGCATCCTTGTCGGTCTCGTCGACAAGCCAGCCGTCGAGCAAGCCGTCGTCGCCGCGCCGACCGTAGTGACGCGCGACGGCATAGGCGCTCGTCTCGACGCCGATGGCAGCGAGGCAAGCGTCGGCCATGCCACGCACCGGCGCGCCGCCGATGATGGGCGACAGCCCGACGACCGGCGCCTCTGTGCTGCGCAGCGCGTCTGCGATGCCCGGCACAGACAGGATCGTGCCGATGCTGACGACGGGATTGCTCGGCGGCAGGAGCACGACATCCGCGGTTGTGATGGCGTGGAGCACACCGGGCGCCGGTGAAGCCGCCGACGCTCCGGTCAACTCGATGCGTCGTGCCGGCACTTCCGCGTGCAGCCGGATCCACCACTCCTGAAAGTGCACGATCTCGCCGTCGGCCAGGGTGACGTGCGTCTCGACCGGATCGTCGGTCATCGGCAGCAGGTCCACGCCGGGCTGCCACCGGAAGCACAACCGCCGGGTCACCTCCGACAACGGCACGCCGTCGCGCAGCCACTGCGTGCGCAGCAGGTGCGTGGCGATGTCGAGATCGCCGAGACCGAACCATCCGGTGGGATCGGCGGCCACCACGGCCTCGGCGTACTCGTTCAGCTCGTCCCGAACCCGGAACGTCTCGCCTTCCCGGCCCCAGCCGCGCTCACCCGAGATACCGCCGCCGAGGGTGTACATGACCGTGTCGAGATCGGGGCAGACCCGCAGTCCCCACACCGTGACGTCATCACCGGTGTTTCCGATCACCGTGACGTCATGGCCGAGCTCGCGCAGGCCCAGCAGGAACCGCGAGCCGCCGATGCCGCCGGCCAGGACTGTTACGCGCACATCGGCATGCTCCCAGCCGCCCGCGAACCAGCGGAACGTAAGGTCGGGTGCATGGATGCGCCGACCGGGACGGCGATGCGGCGCGCGCTTGCTCGGGCCGACGCCGGCAAGACTCTCGACGCGGCTGAGGCAGAGGTGCTTCTCCACGCCCGTGCCGAGGACCTCGAGACGTTGTGCGGCATCGCGGGGCGCGTCCGCGACGCGGGTCTCGTCGCCGTCGGCCGCGCCGGGACCGTCACCTATAGCCGCAAGGTGTTCATCCCGCTCACCCGACTGTGCCGGGACCGCTGCCACTACTGCACCTTCGCGACGACGCCGGCCAAGCTCGAGGCGCCCTACCTGTCGATCGACGAGGTGGTCGGCATCGCCACGGCGGGCGCGGCGATGGGCTGCAAAGAGGCGCTCTTCACCCTCGGCGACCGGCCCGAGGAGCGCTGGCCGCAAGCCGCCGGTTGGCTCGAAGCGGCCGGTTACGGAAGCACGCTGGACTACGTGCGCGCCGCGGCGATCGCCGTGCTCGAGCAGACCGGCTTGCTGCCGCA
>DATBDO010000116.1:0-7413 GCA_036269855.1 Mycobacteriales bacterium | reverse complement strand
GGTCGCCGCGCTCGGCGTAGTCGCGGAACTGGTCCATGCTTGCCGCGGCAGGGGCGAGCAGCACGGTGTCGCCGGGCAGCACAAGCTGACCGGCCGCGACCACCGCGTCCTGCATGACTCCAGTGTCGCGAGCGTTGACCTCGACAACCGGCACATCCGGGGCGTGTCGCGCCAGCGCCTGCAGCAGCGGCGCCCGGTCGACACCGATGACGACGACACCGCGCAAGCGCTGCGCGTGCGCCCGGACCAGCGGATCGACGTCCGCACCCTTGAACAGCCCGCCGGCCACCCACACCACCGACGGGTACGCCGACAGGCTCGCCGCCGCGGCATGAGGGTTGGTCGCCTTGGAGTCGTCGACCCAGGTCACCTCGGCGTCGACCGCGACAACCTCGTTGCGGTGCCGCCCGGGCGCGTAGGAACGCAATCCGGACGTGATCGCATCGGCCGTGATGGCCGGTCCGTCGCCGTGCAGGTTGAGCAGGTATGCCAGGCCGCTCGCCGCGACCGCATTCGCGAGGTTGTGGGGCCCTGGCAGCCGAACCGCGTCCACCGGCGCGAGCCGCCGCTCGCCGCCGATCCCGTACTGCTCGATCCAGCCGTCGACGACGGCGAACTGATGTCCGGGCTCGAGACCGAAGTCGTGGCCGTCGTGCTTGCCTCGCGCGAGCCGGGTCGACCACTCGTCGTCGGCGTTGTAGAGGGCGCACGCCCCTTCGTTCCAGATCTTGGCCTTGTCCGCGGCGTATGCCTCCATCGAGCCGTGCCAGTCGAGGTGATCAGGTGCGACGTTGAGGACAGTCGATGCCTCGAATTGCAGCGACGTCGACCAGTGCAGCTGGAAGCTGGACAGCTCAACCGCGAGGACGTCGTACGCCGGCTCCGTGAGAACGGCGGTGATGAGGGGCAGTCCGACGTTGCCGCACGCCACCGCCCGGAGCCCGGCCGCGCGCAGGATCGACTCCAGCATGCCGACTGTTGTCGTCTTGCCGTTCGTGCCCGTGACTCCGAGCCAGATGGCTCGCCCGGCTCGCAGCCGGGAAGCGAGCTCGGGTTCGCCGATCACCTCGATGCCGTTCGCGAGCGCGGCGGCGAGCAGCGGTTGGTCGGGCCGCCAACCCGGCGAGGTGACGACGAGATCGGCGTCCACCGGCGTCTCGGCGTCACCGAGCCGGACCTCCGCACCGAGCGCGCGCAAGCGCTCCGCCGACTGCTGCTCCCCCGGCCCGGTCCGACCGTCCACGACGACGACCGCGGCGTTTCGGTCCAGCAGCGCCTCGGCGACGGCCAGACCCGACACGGCGATGCCGGCGACGACAACGCGCCGGCCGGTGAACGCGGAGGTCACTGCAACGAGCCGTGCGAGAGGAACTCGGCGTAGAAGACACCGAGGCCGAAAGCAACCGCGAGACCGGCGATGATCCAGAACCGCACGATGACGGTGTTCTCGTTCCACCCGGCGATCTCGAAGTGATGATGCACCGGGGCCATGTTGAACACCCGTCGGCGGAAGAACCGAAACGCGAACACTTGCACGATCACCGACGCCACCTCGACGACGTAAAGCCCGCCGAGAACGATCAGGAGCAGCTCGGTGTGCGTGGTCATCGCGATGCCGGCGAGCGCGCCGCCAAGTGCGAGGGATCCGGTGTCGCCCATGAAGATGCGCGCCGGCGATGCGTTCCACCACAGGAAACCGAAACAGGCCCCCATCGCGGCTGCCGCAATGATCGCGACGTCGAGCGGGTCGCGCACGTCGTAGCAGTTGGTGACCGGCGACGGGTTGACGCAGTTGTTGCCGAACTCCCAGAACGCGATGATCACGTAGGCGCCGAAGACCATGCAGGACGCACCGGTCGCGAGCCCGTCGAGTCCGTCGGTGAGATTCACACCGTTGGACGTCGACGCGATCATCAAGTAGGCCCAGATGACGAACAGCACCGCACCGAAGTCCAGTCCGTAGTCCCGGACGAACGACAGATGCGTCGAGACCGGCGACAGCGAGTGGCCGTTGACGAACCGGGTGCCGAGGATTCCGAACGCCACCGCCACGAGGGCTTGCCCGCCGAACTTCGCGGTTGCCGTGAGGCCGAGGCTGCGCTGCTTGCGGATCTTGATGAAGTCGTCGATGAAACCGACCGCACCGAGCCCGGTCATGAGCCCGATCACGAGTAGTCCGGACGCAGTGAAGCCGCGCAGTGGTACGACGTGCGCTGCGACGTAGCCCAGCAAGGTCGCCAGGATGATGACGGTGCCGCCCATCGTCGGCGTACCGCGCTTGGTGTGATGCGTTGTCGGCCCGTCGTCGCGAATCAGCTGGCCATAGCCGCGGGCGCGGAAGAACCGGATCGCGAACGGCGTGCCCAACAAGGAGACGATCAGCGACACGAGCGCTGCGACCAGGACGTTCCTCACGCCGACGCCCCCGCGGTCCGAGCCGCCACGACCGCGTCGGCGACCTGCCACAGCCGCAGCGAGTTGGAGGCCTTGACCAGGACGGCGTCCGAGCTGCGCAGCTCGCGGGTCAGGATGTCGATGGCCGCGGCGGCATCCGGGACGACACGCGCGTGGCCGGACCAGTGCTCCCCACCGGCTGCCTCCGCGATCGGCGCAGCCGCGTCGACCGCGATCAGTTCGTCGACCCCTGTTGCCGCGACCAGACGGCCGACCTCCTCATGCAACGCGAGCGAGTCGGAACCGAGTTCGCGCATCTCGCCGAGCACCGCCCATCGCCGCCGGCCCGTGGCCAGCCGGGCGAACGCCTCGAGTGCAGACCGCATCGACTCAGGGTTGGCGTTGTAGGCGTCGTCGACGACGAGGACGCCGTCCTCGCGCTGCAAGACATCCATGCGGTGGGCGCTGCGACGTTGCGCGGACTCCAGCCCGGCCACGATGTCCGCGAGGGTCATGCCGCGTGCGAGGGCAGCGGCAGCGGCAGCAGTTGCGTTAATGGCGTGATGCGCGCCCGAGAGCTCCAGGCGTACGTCGGCGTCGCCGGCAAATGTACGAAGCCGGAACCGCGGCCGAGCCAGGTCGTCGAGCTCTATCGACTCGACCCGGACGTCGGCGTCGGCGGACGCGCCGAACAACACCACCCGCGCGGACGTGCGGCCGGTCATGGCGCGCACGAGCTCGTCGTCCGCATTGAGGACGGCGGTGCCGTCCGGCGGAAGCGCTTCGACGAGCTCGGCCTTCGCGGCCGCAATCGCCTCGCGCGAGCCGAACTCCCCCAGATGGGCCGTGCCGACATTGAGCACCAGGCCGATCCGCGGCGGCGCGATCGAGCAGAGGTAGGCGATGTGGCCCGGTCCGCGGGCGCTGTATTCACACACCAATGTCG
The DNA here is from genome assembly GCA_036269855.1 of Mycobacteriales bacterium. Classification (GTDB taxonomy): domain Bacteria; phylum Actinomycetota; class Actinomycetes; order JAFAQI01; family JAFAQI01; genus DATBDO01. The sequence continues at coordinate 4,073 of DATBDO010000116.1, read as the reverse complement.
ACGTCTGACGGTCGACAAGGAGCACAGTGAGCGGCAGCCCGATCTCGTTGTTGTAGGAGTTCTCCGGAGCAACGACGGGACCGAAGCGACTCAGCATCTGCGCGAGCAGGTCTTTCGTTGACGTCTTGCCGGTCGATCCGGTGACGCCGACAACAACGCACTCGTCGGCGTGCTGCAGTGCGCTCCTCGCGAGCAATCCGAGCGCGGTCTGCGGGTCATCGACGACAACCGCCGGCACGTCGACATCACGCGCAGCGAGCGCAGCAACCGCGCCGGCTCGCACCGCGGCAGCCGCGAAGGCATGACCGTCCGCGTGTTCTCCCGGCAGGCACACGAACAATCCGCCCGGCGCGACCTGACGGGAGTCGATCACGACGGGACCGGTGACGGCGGTGGCCGGGTCGGCGCCGCCGGCCAGACGGCCGCCGGACACCCGGGCCACTTCGGCCAGATCGACGGGGATCATGCCGGCCGGTCGCCAGCTCGTTGGTAGCCGCGGGCGCCGAGCGCGTCGCGCAACACGTCACGGTCGTCGAACGGCAGAACGACGCCGTCCTGCTCCTGCCCCTGCTCGTGTCCCTTTCCGGCGACGACAACGACGTCACCCGGACGGGCCGCGCCGACGGCGCGAGAGATGGCCGCGCGACGATCCGGTTCGACCACGACCTCGCCCGCGTCGGGCACCGCGAGGGCACCGCGGCACATCGCGTCGAGGATCGCCGCGGGATCCTCCGACCGGGGGTTGTCGTTGGTCAGCACGGCGAGGTCGGCGCCGGCGGCGGCCGCAGCACCCATGAGCGGTCGCTTTCCCGCGTCTCGGTCGCCGCCGCAACCGAGGACGACGAGCACCCGTCCGTCGTCGGTCGTCATCGTCCGCGCCTCGGCGAGCAAGGCGGTGACCGCGGCCGGTGTGTGCGCGTAGTCGACCAGCGCGGCGAAGGGCTGCCCGGTGTCGATCCGCTCCATCCGGCCGGGCACGCTGCGCAGCGCCGCGATCCCCCGGGTGGCATCCGGCGCCGGCACGCCGGCCTCGACCAGCACGACGAACGCCAACGCAGCGTTGGTGAGGTTGAACCGCCCGGGCAGATGCACGTCGAGACGGTGCTCGCCGCCGTCGGGCGCGCGCACTGTGACGGATCCACCCGCGACCGCGACCGACTCGTCGAGGCGCGTCCAATCGGCATCCGCAGCACCGATCGTCGTCACCGGCACCCCGGCAGCGTCAGCGAGCCGGCGACCCCACGCATCGTCGACGTCGACAACTCCGCGCCGGCTCAGCTGCGGCGTGAACAACCGCGCCTTTGCGGCGAAGTAATCCTCCATGTCTGCGTGGAAGTCGAGGTGGTCCTGGGACAAGTTCGTGAACCCCGCGACCGCGAACACCGTGCCCTCGACCCGGTCCAGCGCGAGGGCGTGACTCGATACCTCCATGGCCACGTCGGTGACCGACTGCTCGCGCATCACCGCGAACAACGCTTGGAGATCCGTCGCCTCCGGCGTCGTACGAAGACTCGGCATCGACCGGCCCGCAACGAGCGTCTCGATGGTGCCGACCAAGCCGGTACGACGTCCGGCCGCACGCAGCCCCGCATCGACGAGATACGCGGTCGTGGTCTTGCCGTTGGTGCCGGTGACACCGATGACGAGCAGGTCCTGCGACGGATCGCCGTAGACCCACGCGGCCGCAGGCCCGGTCGCCGCGCGCGGGTCGGGCACTTCGACGACGGCCGCCGAACCGGCCGCGACGGCCGGACCCACGGACTCGGCGTCGGTGAGCACTGCGGCCGCGCCGGCGGTCAGCGCGTCGGCCACGAAGCGGATCCCGTGCACCTGGGCACCGGCCCGGGCCAAGTAGAGGTCGCCGCGCTGCACCAGCCGGGAGTCATGGGTGATGCCGGTGACGGCGACCGCCGGATCGCCGTGGAGCCGGGCGCCGCCCAGCCGCTCGACCAGGCGGGCGACTTGCTGAGCGGGAACCCGCTGCGGACGGAGCAACCCGGGTTGCTCGCGCGGCGGCTCAGGCATCGGCTGGCAGGCTACCCGCGCTCACCACGTCAGCTTGGCGTGAGGAGGCTTGGTGCCGGTGGGCGGAATCTTCAACGTCTGCAACGCGAAGCTCATGACGTCGTGGAAGACGGGAGCCGCGACGAGACCACCGAAGTGCCCGCTGCGCGGGTTCTGCAGCACGACCTCGACCAGCAGCTTCGGGTCGTCGGCGGGCGCGAAGCCGACGAATGAGGACGTATAGCCGGCGCCGCCGTAGCCGCCGTGCCCGTTGGGGCGGTTGGCGGTGCCGGTCTTGCCGGCGATGCGATAGCCCGGGATGCGAGCCAGCGGCGCGGTGCCCTCGTTGGTGGTGACCGCCTCGAGCATGTCGCTCAGCTCGTGCGCGACCTTGGCGTCGATGACCCGGTGGCGTTCCGGCGTCGGCGCCGGGCTGCGGCTGCCGTCCGGCTCGATCCGGCCGGCAACCAGGTTGGGGGTGACCCGCACGCCGCCATTGGCGATCGTGGCGTAGACGCTCGCCACCTGCAGCGCGGTGACGCCGATGCCCTGGCCGAACGCGGTGGTGGGCAGCGTGCTGGCGGTCCAGTTATGTAGCCGCGGCAGCAGCCCGACGCCGTCGCCGGGCAGCCCGACGCCGGTCGGCGCGCCGAACCCGTAGGCGCGCAGGTAGTGGTAGAGCCGGGCCGCACCGAGTCGGTTGGCGACCTCGATCGTGCCGATGTTGCTCGACTTGGCGAGGATGCCGGTCAGCGTCAGCCGCTCGACGCCGTGCGGCTCGGCGTCGTGGAAGGTGAACCCGGCGTCGTGCAGCAGGCCGGGCACGGTGAACGGCGAGCGCGGGTTGGCCACTCCGTCCTGCAACGCCGCCGACATCGTGATGACCTTGTTGACCGAGCCGGGCTCGTAGACCTCACTGATCGCCGGGTCGCCGAAGGCCGCGACGGGGCTGGCGGCCGGGTTGTTGGGGTCGAATCCCGGCGAGACGGCGAGCGCCAGGATCTGTCCGCTGCGCGGGTCCATGACGATCACCGTGCCGCTGTCGGCGTGCAGCGCGTGGACCTGCGACGAGATCGCCTGCTGCGCCTTCCACTGGATGTCGCGCTGGATCGTCAGCTCGAGACCGGTGCCGGGCACCGCCGGCTTGACGACGTCCTGACCGTCGGGGATGGGCGAGCCGGACAGGCCGGTCTCGAACGTCCGCACGCCGTCGTGTCCCGACAGCGTCTTCTGGAACGAGTACTCCAGGCCGGCGAGCCCGTCGCCGTCGGCGTTGGCGAAACCGACCACGTTGGACGCGAGCGGGCCGGCCGGATAGATCCGCTTGGTCGCCGGCAGGACACCGATGCCGGGCAGCTGCAGATCGATGATCTGGGCGGCGAGCTGGGGCGTGGTCTGGCGCAGCAGATAGACGAACGACGTGTGCTGGGAAAGCTGCTGCTCGATGACCGCGGGACGCACACCGATCAGCGGAGCGAGCCGCGCCGCCTCCGTCGCGGCCTTGACGACCTTCTCGGGGTCGGCGTAGACGTCGCGCGCATCCACGGTCTCCGCCAACGGGTTGCCGTCCCGATCGACGATCTCGCCCCGGGGCGCGCTCAGCGCAACGGTGTGCAGCCGCTGCTTCTCGGCCATGGTCGTGTAGTTGGTGCGATCCAGACCCTGGAGCTGGACCAGCCGCCCGGCGATCAGCGACAAGACGATCAGGCTGCCGATGAGGAAGATCTCGATGCGCTTGCGCGGATCGACTCTTCGCCTCGCGCGTCGCTTCGGTGGGCGCGCGGATGGCATGTGTTCAGCGTGCCGGTTCGGACGCGACGAACCGGGCTGACGCGCCGACGGACGACGCGCCGTCTGCGCGGATGTCACCGGTGATGGTGGGCCGCGTGCCGGGCCGGCTTCGGTGTTGCCGCCTTGGGCCAGGCGGATGCGCTCGGACTGGGCGACGCGCTCGGGGACGGGCTGGGCGCCGGCGGGGGCGGTGGCGGCAGCGCGGCTTGTACGACGCCGACGATCTTGCCGTGACGGTGCAGATCCACGTAGGCGATGGAGCCGGTCGCAACCATGCC
>DATBDO010000115.1:0-3989 GCA_036269855.1 Mycobacteriales bacterium | reverse complement strand
CGAGAGCGTCGTCGTACTGCCCGCCTGTGCGGATCCGACGTCGACGATGACGACTCCGGGCAACCCCTGAGGCCCGAGCAGTTGCGGTGCGGGGATGTAGGCGTGTCCCTCGGTGGCGGGCATGATCTTGCGCCAGCGCACTGACCCGGTCACACCGTCGCGGCAGAACAGGACGAGGCGCTCGCCCGGACCGACGCCTCGATAGCGCGCATCGAGCACGTCGTCGACGCCATCGCCGTTCATGTCACCCGCCGCGAGAACCAGGCTGGCTGTCGCCGCACTCGTGGGGGTGGCGAAGGCTGCGGTGACCGCGCGAGCCGGCAGGCCGGCGGCGACCAGCGCACGCGCCTGCAGCGCCCGGACCGCGTGAAGCGAGGCCGAGCGAGTCTGTCGGGCACTCGTCCCGGTCTGGGCCTGCGCACCGAGGGTCGCCGCCGGTGCCGCTAGCGCTATCAGCGCGCCGACAGCAATGAGGAATCGCCGATGCATCGAAAGGCCTCCACCGATCCGCGGGCGCAGCGTCGTTGCCGCGCTCTCGGCCGTGCTTCGTCGCGGGTCGGCGATTCCCTCCCCGCGCGAGCCGTCAGGCGCCGGGCGGCGGTGGAGCCGGCTGCTGGCCCGCGACCACCGACGCGTGGATCTGCTTGGCGAGTTCGTGGACCGCGCGGGTGATGTCGGTGTTGGTCTTGAGCTCCTGCTCCTGCTCGACGAAGTCGTGGTCTGCCTTCGCCTGCTGGAAAGCGGCCGACCGGTTCTGCCCGATCATCACGAACGTCGACAGAAAGATGGCCTCCAGCGACACGATGAGGGTGAGCTTCGGCCAGGGGTTGGACTCGATGACCAGCATCCATACGGCGAACACCACCGCGTGGATGTAGACGAACTTCATCGAGCCCGCGAACGCGGTGATGGCGTCGGCGACGCGCAGTTGAACGTCGGCGGCGCGCTTCTCCATGTGGGAGACCACGACCGGGCTATGGGTCGCCTGATCCGTCATGTCTTCTCCTCGGTGTCAATGGCAGGATCCCTGACATGTCGGCCCAATCGCTGAAGGCACGCGGTGACTGAGTGGGACGCCGAGCTCGCTGAGCTCGCCGACCGCAAGAAGCTGGCCGCTGCGATGGGCGGTGCGGAACGGGTGACCCGCCAGCACACCGCCGGGCGACTCACCGTGCGCGAGCGGATCGATCGACTACTCGATGCCGAAACCTGGCGCGAGTCGGGCGCACTCACGGGTACGGCGACCTACGACGCGGAGGGCGTTCTCAAGGAGTTCGTCCCGACGAACTTCGTCACCGGCGTCGGCGCGATCGAAGGTCAGCGAGTTGTGGTCGCGGCCGACGACTTCACCGTGCGTGGTGGGGCGGCCGACGCGTCGATCCACGAGAAGCAGGTCTACGCCGAGCGAATGGCCGGCGAGACCGGGATCCCGTTGGTGCGGTTGATCGACGGAACAGGTGGCGGCGGCAGCGTCAAGACGTTGGAGGAACAGGGCCGCACCTACGTGCCCTACAACCCGGGCTGGGACCACGTCGTCGCCAATCTCGCCCGCATCCCGGTCGTGTCGTGCGCGCTCGGCCCGGTCGCCGGATTGGGCGCGGCGCGACTCGTCTCGTCGCACATCGCGATCGGCGTGCGCGGCATTTCCCAAGTGTTCGTCGCGGGGCCGGCGGTCGTCGAGGCCGGCATGGGCGAATCGGTCGACAAGGAGGCGCTCGGCGGCATCGACGTCGTCGCCCGCGCCGGCACGGTCGATCTCGTCGTCGACGACGAGGAAGCCGCGTTCACCGCGGTTCGCAATGTCCTTGCCCTGCTGCCGCCCAACACTGCGACGTTGCCGATGCGCGTCGAACCTACCGATGATCCGCTCCGCCGCTACGACGCGCTGCGCGACCTGGTGCCGAAGGACCGGCGGGCGCCGTACGACGTGCGTCAACTGATGCGTCACGTCTTCGACCAGGACACGTTGCTGGAGCTGAGCCGCCCCTATGCGCCGTCCACGGTCACTGCATTGGCGCGTCTCGACGGCTGGCCGGTCGCGGTGCTGGCCAGTGACCCTCGCTTCTACGGCGGTGGAATGACCGCCGATGGAGCGGACAAGATGGCGCACTTCGTCGACCTCGCCGAAACGTTCCGGCTTCCCGTCGTACACCTCGTCGACCAGCCCGGGTTCGTCATCGGAAGCGCGGCGGAGCGAGCCGGCACCATCCGGCACGGCGCCCGCGCGCTCGCCGCCGTCTACCAGAGCAGCGTGCCGTGGGCGTCCGTGCTGATCCGTCGCGTCTTCGGTGTCGCCGGCGCGGCACACCGGCCGCATCACCGCTACACGTATCGGGTCGCCTGGCCGTCCGGCGACTGGGGCTCGCTGCCGATCGAAGGCGGACTGGAAGTCGCGTTCAAACGCATGCTCGCCGAAGCCGGCGACGACGCCGAGCGACTCAAGGCTGAGATCGCCGATCGGCTCGAGGCGGTGCGCTCACCGTTCCGGACGGCGGAGTCGTTCCTCGTGGAAGACATCATCGATCCGGCCGAAACCCGGCCGCTGCTCGCCGACTGGGTTCGGACGTCGTACGACGTCCTGCAACAGACGCACCATCGCAAGCCGCGCGTCCAACCCCGCCCCTAACCGCAACTTGTCAGCACGTGGCGGGGCCATAGCCCCGCCAGGTGCTGACAAGTCAGTTGCGCCAGATGAGGACGACGGCGCGGTCGTCGCTGGCTTCCGGCGCGACCGCCTCGACGATCAGCTCGGCGCCCGCCTCGAACCCGCGCGGGATCAACCCCTCCGCCGCGCCGAGCAACCGGTCGATGCCGAGCGACAGGTCCCGACCCGGCACCTCGACGAGACCATCCGTGTAGAGGAGCAGTGCATCGAAGCGCGCCAGCTGTCCCTCGGCGACGGCGAACGGCACATCGGACTGCAGGCCGAGCACCATGCCGTCCTGGTTCACCAACGTCCAGCGACCGCTGCCGCCGGAATAGTGCGCGGCCGGCGGGTGACCGGCGCTGGTCAGTCGGTAGTGACCGCTCTCCATGTCGATCGTGATGTGCAACGCGGTTGCAAAGCCCTCGTCCCACTCCTGCCGGACGAGGTATTCGTTGGCCGCCGACAGGAAGCGCTCCGGTGCGACCGCGCCGAGCAGACCGCCAAGCGCACCGGAGAGAAGCAACGCGCGCGTGCCTGCGTCGAGACCCTTGCCGGACACGTCGACGAGCGCGAGCTCGAGTCGCTTGCCGTGGTCGGTCAACGTCGACACAAGGAAGTCGCCACCGAACGTCGAGCCACCGGCGGATCGCTGCGCCACATCGACATGCCAGCCGCCGAACAACTCCGGCACCTCGCCCTGCCGGCGCAGCTGGTCACGCAGCTCGAGCAACATCGACTCACCGCGACCGGTGGACAGACCCAACCGTTCGCGGTCCCGGACGAGCTCGTAGGCAACGGCCGCGATGATCGCCAGGACCACCGAGGAACCCGGTCGGACCTCGTGCCAGCCGAGGTCGACGACCTCGGCCACGAACCCGGCGCCGACGATCCCGATCAGCACCCGCAGCGCCCGCCGCTCGAGCAGCAGCCCACCGAGCATCAGCGGGACGGCGAGGGTCAGCGGCGGCGATGCCGACGTGCCGGTGACCGACGTGACCATGGCGATGATGCCGGTGAGGACGACGAGCCCGCCGAGCGTCAGGCTCTTGGCCCGAGGTGACTCGGGACCCGCGAGGAGAGCGACGCTGCGCCTGGCCGCACGGATGCGCGCCAAGGGCCCGCCGCTGGGACCCACCCCCTGGGTTTTCATGATCACGAGCAGCGTAACGGTTGTGGTGATTCGTCCGATAGCCCCAAACGGGTGGTCCATTTGGCGCAGCGTGCGTTGCTCCGACGTGGTTACGCTGCGTCGCATGAGCGGTGGCCAGCGGCGTCCTCCCGCGAGGTCGGGCAGCGAGGAGCGCGCTGCGGCCGCGCTGACCGGCAGCGGCCCTTCTCAGCT
>DATBDO010000114.1:0-11626 GCA_036269855.1 Mycobacteriales bacterium | reverse complement strand
GGCAGGAACTGCATGCCGGGCACGAGCCAGTGCGGCTCGATGGGGAAATACCGGTACGGCGTCTGCACCCAGTGCAGTGGTGCGGCATCACGGATGACAGTGGCGAGTTCCCGTCGCTTGGCGTGCCCGCCGACGTGCTCGAGGAGTGAGTTGGAGTAGACCAGGTCGTAGCCGCGGTCGAGCAGCTCCGCATCCGGCGCGCAGGCGTCGCCGGGAAGGACGTCGTACCAGTCGCTGGTCGGGCTGTCGAGGCGAGGGTCGAGGTTGACGATCGTCACGTGTTTCGGCCGCACCGGTGCGGATGCCCACATGCGCAACGTCCCACCCAGATCGAGGACGCGCATCGTCGCGAGGTCCGGGAAGCGCCGCTGCACCTCGACCCAGCGACGGGCACGCGTCTTGTCGGACAGTCGTCGGCGCGCCTCGTCGAGTCGTCCGCTCACCCGACCATTGTGAGAGTCGCGACGAACATGCGGCGAGTCGAGGTGTCGGTCTGCGGCTCAGCAAGCCGGCGCACGCCCATCGAACATGGCGACACCGAGGGCCGCCCACGCGGCGCCGTAGTACGTCGGGTGCGTGCCCGCCTGGGCGACCGCCAGGGCTAACGTCGCGCGGGCCCCATCGACGTCACCGGCCGCACGGGCGCTCAGCGAAGCCGCCACCGCGGACAGGGGCACCGCCGTGTCCGTGACGACCGCGCCGTCCAACCCCCTCGTCAAGGCCGCCGGGTGCCCGCGCACCAGGGGCCACCAACGGGCGGCGAGGTGGCGCGCCGTCTGCGCGCAGTCGACCGCCTGCCAGACCAGGGTGCGGGCCGCGTCCTGGCCGTACGCCGGCCGATCCTGCGTTCCCGGCGCCCCGGCCGGCCTCAGCCGGCTGCCGTCGAGTCGAGCCCAGTCGGGTGGCAGTCGGCGACCGTCCGCGGTGAGGCGCTCCAACATCTGCACCGATGTGTCAGCCATCACCGTCCAGCGATGGTCTCCGGTGACCGAGCCGAGAGCCCGGAAGACCGACGGCATCCAGTACGACGGATCGACCATCGCCGCGGCGCCGGTGGTCGCCCAGGTCCCGGCGGCGAGCACCAGCTGACCGTCGACGCGAACGGTCTCGTGCGCGAGCACTGCCGCCGCGAGTCGCCGTCCGGCAGTCGCCAGCGCACTCTGGCCCGGGCCGCGGTAGTCGAGCAGCGCCCATGCCGCCAGCACGTCGGCGTCGGCCGCCGACTGTGGGTCGAGCACCGTCCCGTCCGCCTTGGCGTGCCACGACAGCAACCCGTCCGTTCGTTGCAGATGTGTGCGCGTCCAGCTCCACACGGTCTGCACGGTCTGTGACCGCCCGGCGAGATCGGCCAGCACCATGGCATAGGCCTGCCCCTCGCTCACGACGTCGCCACCTTGGTCGGTCCGGACCACCGCGCCATTGCCGGTCACGTACGTATCGAGGAACCGATCCGCCAACGTGTCGGAGGATGGCAGCGCCGCCTTGCCGTTCCCGCCGCATCCGGACAACGAGGTCGCGAGGAGCAGCGCGACCAGCGCGGCCATCCCCCGCGCCGAAAGCTCAGCTCGCCCGAACACCATGAGCGGCAAGGCTTCGGGTCGTGGGCTCGACCGCGACCTTCTCCCGTCGCCGACGTTGCGGCCGCAACGCGGCAGCGGCACCCGACAGCAGGATCGTCACGTGCAACATCGCGAATGTCGCGTTGTTCAACGCCGAGGGTGAACGGCTGCCGAGCAATGCGTACGCCGCCGACCCCGCCAGCACGCACACCGCGACCAACGACGGCCACACCGCTCGCGGCTGCCAGGACGAACCCGCGCGCTTCGGCGTGACGACGAACCGGCTGGGTCGACGCGTCAACGCACGGAGGGACGAGAGCACGTGCACCCACCAGGTCGTTGCGGCCAGCGCGAACCCCGCAAAGGTGTACCTTCCGCGACCCGCGCGCGCCACCGCACCGAGCGCCAGACAGAAGTACGGCGCGAAGTGCAGCAGGAACTGATCCGCCGTCGCCGCCGCGAGCGGCTGCGCACCGGTCAACATTCGTACGACCGGCAACGTCATGTAGATCAACACCGTCCAACCGGTGAGGAAGAACATCGAAGACAACAGATACTGCAGGCGCAGGCGCAGCGGCAAACGAGCCCGCAGCACCGTTCCGATCGCCGAGAGGCAGCCACGCGACCACCGGAGCTGCTGGCTCACGTACGACGCCATGTCCTGCGGACCGAGGCCGAGCGCGAGGACCTCCGGCACATACGCCGTCCGCCACCCCCGCTCGTGCAGCCGGATGGAGAGCTTGAAGTCCTCGGTCACCGAGTCCTCCGGGAACCCCTCGACCTGCTCGAGCGCACGGCGCCGAAAGACCACATTGGTGCCGGCACAGAACATCGCGCCCAGCTCGTCCTTGCCCCGTGCAATCGGTCCGAAGAACAGCGCCTGCTGCGCCCACGCTGCGGCCGCGATGCCTCCCTGCGCCGCGTTGGCGTAATACTGCGGCGTCTGCACGAACGCCATTCGCGGATCCCCGAACTCGCCGAGCGTCCGCTCGAGGAACTCCGGCCGCGGCACATGATCACAGTCGAGCACCATGACGTACGGCGAGTCGGTGAGGCGCAGCGCGTGATTGATGTTGCCCGCCTTCGCGCCGGCGTGCTCATGCCGCTGGATGTAGCGCACCGAATGCCGGTAAGCCAGCGCGCGCATCGCTGGGTCGTCACCATCGTCGAGCAGCGCGACATGCACACGAGCACCGCGAAGCCGGGTAGCCGCCGCAACCGTCGGCTCCACCACGTCCACCGGCTCGCCGTACACGGGGATCAGCACGTCCACGTCGCGCCGGATCGGGAGCGGCTGGACGGGTCGCCGCGCCGTGTCGCGTGACGCCGTCCACCAGAAGCCGCATGCCTGCACCAGGTTGAACAGCTCGGCCGCCACCAGCAGGCCGTAGAGGACCGGCGTACCGATCCGCGACGGCTGCAGCAACCAGCCGAAGTACCAGACCGACACGACCACCGCGGCGAGCAGCAACGCACGCGTCGCGACGCGGCTCCGCGGGGTCTCATCTGCTCGATACGGCACCGGTCCGAGCCTCGGGTCGTCGATCATCGGAACTCCCACACCCTCACGTTCGCGAATCGCCAGGTGTGCACCAGCGCCCGGTCACGACCGAGCCGACTCAGCAACGCCTTGATCTGCTGCCGCTCGCCGCTGACGTCGAAGAAGCTGCCGAGCACGAACACGTGCACCTGTCCCGCGGTCTGGCGCACGGTGGTTGCCGGATCGGCCACCTGGTCAACACTTCGCAGTTGCGGCTCGTAGTAGCTGACGAGTGGATGCAGGTACTGCGGCGCGAGCACCACCTCGTCGCCAGGACCGGCCACGTCGGCGATCTGTGTCAGCGCGGGCTGGAAGTCATATCGGCGCGGGTTGTTCCCGTTGAGCTGCTGGTCGGCGAGACCGACCGCGAGAGTCGCCGTCAGCCCGGTCGCCAGCAGCACCGGCCCGACCCGGGACCGCGACCATGACGTGACCGCACGTGCGCCGGCGAGAACGAAGAGCGGCACGCACCCGATGAAGTACCGCAGATCGAACAGGAACCGCTTTTGCTCCCCCATCGCAAACATTGCCGCGATCGGCACGATGGCAACGGCCAACACCAGCTGGGTCGTGCGTGAGCGCCCACGGCCGAGGAGCGCCAGCGCGAGCAGCATTCCGGCCGGCCAGAGCGCGCCCAGCGCGGTCATGGTGGCCGTCGAGTGGTAACCCCAGACCGCCCACAGCAGATTGGCGAGGACGACGTACGCCGACAGTCCGGCCCCCGGCTGCGTCACCTGCCGCGCCGTCGTCGTCGGCGACCCGAACCCCCGTCCGGCCGACTGGTTGACGTCGAACTGGTGCACCGCGAAGGGAACCAGCGGAGCCGTGAGCACGACGCACACCAGCATCGCCAGGGCCCAAGACCCCAGGTCGGACCGCACGGGCTCGCGGCGTCGTCGACGCGACGCGAAGACAGCGAGGGTGGCGACCTGTTGCGTCAACACCACGAAGACCGTGAAGTACTGCGTCCACAACATGGCGGCGCACAGCAACCCGTGGGCCAGCCACGCCGGGCGGCTGCCGCTCCGCAACGCGCGCGCCTGCGCCCAGACCGACAGGGTGACGAGCAGCATGAACAACCCATACATCCTGGCTTCCTGGCTGTACCAGACGAGCTGCGGTGAGACCGCGCCGAACAGCGCGGCGACGATTCCCGTCCGCCGGTCGTAGAGGTCACGACCGATGAAATAGAGGATCGGCACCAACAGAGCACCAAGGATGATGGACGGCATGCGCACCGACAGCGGGCCGCTGCCGAAGATCCGCACCCAGCCCCAAAGGAGTGCGAAGTAGCCCGGCGGGTGCACGTCGGTCGTCTCGAGGCTGTGCAGCATCGCCCCGAACGACCTCTGAGCCTGCATGACGCTGCTGGCCTCGTCCAACCAGAGCCCGCGCGTGATGAGCAACCGCAGCCACACACCACCGGCCGTCAACAGGCCGACGACGGCCACGGCCGGCCAGGAGATCCGCGCCAACAACGGTCGTCGTGACGCGACTGCGGTCGGGCGCGGCAGCACCGTCACGGTGCCCAACGCCGCGGTCATCGCACCGGTCGCGAACACCGTCGACAGCGCAACCCCACGGACGGTTCGCGGTGCCAGGCAGATGAGCGTTGCCTGCAGCGCAACCGCGCAACCGACGACGATGGTCACGACCCGTCCTCGTCCCGTCGCCATCAACCGGGCGCCGAGCACTCGCGCCACACCGAGCAGCGCCATCCCCGTGAGATAGGCGGTCGCGATCGTCGCGACGGCGACATAGCGCTGCCCCACGACGTGCGCGAGCAACGACACCGGCGCAATCGCGACCACCGACACGACGACGGCGCCGATGCCGACCACGAGCGCAAGTGCGACGACCGTCGCGTGCCGCCCTCGGCGGTCAGCACTGCCCGCGCGTGGCAGCAGGACCAGGGGAATGTTGGCGGTCGCGAACGCTGCGATGCCGCCGAGCGTCGACAGCGCCGCGAACAGGCCGGCGGCCCGTCCCGGCAGAAGCCCGTTGGCGAAGACGAGATCCTGGTTCTGCACAACAGCGAAGCCGAGGAACCCGACGACGGCGGGCCAGGGCAGGCGCCGCGGCGCGCCCATCGCCGGCTGACCGTTCCGTCGCCGAGCAGCCAACCACGCGACGACGAGCGCGGCGTCGCCACCCAGGATCACGCCCGCCGCGCCGCCGAGGACGCCGTACGCCGACAGCAACGCAAGTCCGGCGGTCAGGCGCACCAGCGGTTCGACCACGAGCGTCGCGGTAACCGCAAGCGGCCGCGTCTGGCCGTACAGCCGCCCCCGGCAGATGGCGAGCGGTGGGGCCGTCGGCAGGGATGCCGCGAGCAACACGAGCAGCCACGGCGACAGATGCAACACCGGCCCCAGCCACCGGGCGGCAGCGGCGAGCGCGACACCGCCCACGATCCCGACACCGAGGCCGGTACGACGGGTACGGGCGCCGGCAAGCAGCGATGAACCCGCGGACAACCCGCTCGCCGGTAGCTGAACGAGCAGATAGAGCGCCAGGAAGGTCGCCAGGCTCGCAAACGGTCGGGCGGGCAACCACCGCAGGGCGACGAGCAGGAACGCGAAATTGCCCAGGCCGCTGAGTGCTTGTCCCGCCACCACCGTGACCTGCTCGCCGACGAGCCGCCGCACCGAGGGCGCGGCATCGCTCGCCGGCGGGCGCAGCGCGACCGTGTCGGCGGGCCTGGTGATCGTGGGCGTCACCATGCCGGCTCCAAGTGCAAGCCCGAGATGCTCTCAGCGGACATCTCGCCGCCGCTGAGCACCAGTCGAAGCAGCCCGAACGCCTCTTCCGCCGCCGCGATCTCAGCGCGAACGGCCGCGTGCGCCGGCGGCGCCACCGATAGGGCGTCCTGCATCACTGCGTGCGCGTGCGCGGGCGTCGCCTGCGCCCACAGAGTCGGCTGTCCCAGCCGGTCCGCGATCGCCCGTTGCTTGTGCTCGTGCGCGAGCGCGATGAACGGCGTGCCGGCCGCACCCGCCGCGACCAGCGCGTGAAACCGGGCGGAGATGACGAGCCGGGCACTTGTGAACGCGTGCGCCGCATCCTCGAGGCTCTCCGGCGGCGGCACCACAGTGACGTCACCGACGAGACCGCCGGCGATTGCCTCGGCGAAGCGTCGGTCGTCGACGCCCCGCACGTCGGACTGCCACGGCTGCACGTGGATCGTGCAGCCGACATCGATCAACCGCTGGAGTGAGTCGACAAGCACGTCGATGAGCCGCGGCGACGTCGCGGCCGCCCAAACGCTCGGCACCACTACGACAACGTCACTGTCTTCGTCACGGTCGGCCGGCACCTGGTCGAGCAATGTCCACGCCGGGTCCGCACCCACCCGCAGCGGCGCTGGGACGCCGACGCGAGCGAGTGCCCGCGCCGAGGGTGCGTCACGCAGCACGAGCAGATCGGCATGACGGGCCAGCTGCCGTGCCAGTGCACGGCTGGCGAAACCACTGATGTCGCCGACGCCGACGCCGGTCATGCAGACGGGTACGCCTACCGCACGACCGAATGCCGCGACCGCCAGCGCGTTGCGCAGAAGTGCGGTGCGGGCACGTCCGGTGTCCGCCACCAGATTCTTGAACACCGTGCCGCCGGCGAACACCACACCGGCGCTGTTGCTGACGACACGCGTCACGTCCCGCCAGGACCGGCTCGAGATCGCCGGTAAGCCGTGGCGCTGTTCGGTCTCGGCCGGATCGGTGCTCGCGATCACAAGCGGCAAGTCGTCGAGCGCGCGACGAAACGCGTCGAGCAGCGCCTCGTCACCGGGATTTCCCTGCCCGAACGCGCCGGCGAGCAGGACCGGCGCGCGGCCGAGCGGACGGCGCGTCGTCGATCGGATCATCACGCCACCCGGGCGGTGTAGAGGTCGAGGTGACGCCGCGCGACCGACGACCAGCTCCGCTCGGCCCGCATACCGGCGAGTGCGGATCGCATCTCACCCAACCCGTCGCGCTGATTCACCAGCTGCAATAGCCGACCAGCGAGGTCCTCCGCCGTCGTGAACGACAAAGCGCCCGGCAGACCGCATGTTCGTGTCATCGCGGCCGACGAGAGCACCGGGGTGTCGTGAGCGAGCGCTAACGCGAGCGCACCGCTGCTCGCGTGCGGAGCCGGGTATGGAAGCAGCACCACGTCGGCTGCGCGGAACCACCGCGCGACGTCGTCGTCCTCGACGAACCCGGTGAAGCGAGCCACGTCGCCGTACTCCCGGCGCAGCCCGGCGGCATACCCGTGGCGCTGTTCGAGGCGCGGATGAGCTGTGCCCGCAACGACGACCTGGACGCTCGGGCCGGTGATCCGCGCCGCGTCGAGCGCCGTCTCCAGTCCCTTGTACGGCGCGACAAAACCGAAGCACAGCGCAACGAGTCGGTCGTCGAGCCCAAGATCCGCCCGCGCGTGCGCCCTGTCCACGGACGCTGGAGTCTCGACGCCGTGCGGCACTGCGACCGCGTTGGGCAAGTGCCGGATGAACGCGGGTTCGTGGACGATGACGACGTCGCTGAGCGAGGTGATCGATCGCTGCACGGTCGATATCGCAAGCCGGGCGGCGTGCGGTGGCACGCCGATGCGGTGCAGCCGGACAAAGTCACGGTCCACGATCCTCGGGTCGACGACCTGGTGCATGGTCACGACCCGCCGCGCACCGTCGCCACGACGCTGCTGCCGCAGCGCGCCGAACAATCCCGGCAACGCCGACGGGCCGCCGTACAGAAAGAGCTCATGCTGCAGGTGAATCACGCGGGCACGAGTGGCCCGCGCGGCGGCGACGGCGGTCGGTAGCGCCCGCGGCCCGACACGAAATGCGCGTATCACCTGCACCGCGTCGTCGGTCGCGACCGACGGCTCCCCGCGTTGCTCGGGCGCAACGACCGTCACGGTGGCGCCCACCTCGGTAAGGGCGCGAGACAGGTTCGCGGTGTACGACGCGACACCACTCGCGCCGCCGTGCACAACTCCGAGTCGGGGATACGGCGCAATCAGGCACACGTCCGGCGGGCGTTCAGCCGACATGTGCGTCTCGATCCGGATCGTCGGCCTGCGCTGGCATCGCTTCGGCGACCCGCGGTGGAGCCGTGATCGTCGGGTCGTCGGGATAGGCCATGGTCGTCGCTACCACCGGCAACACGCGATGGTGCAGCCACAGCCGGAGCAGCGACGCGGCCATGCGCTTGCTGTCGCGACCGACGCCGACGCGCGAACCGGGCCGATCGACCCAGACGGTCGGCACCTCGACGATGCGGAACCCGAGCGCTCGCGATGTCACGAGAAGATCCACGTCGAAGAGGAAGTCGCGGCTGGACAGCAAGGGGACAACGCGTTCGACGAGGTTGCGGCGCAGCACCTTTGCGCCGCACTGCGTGTCCCGAAAGGGCAGCCGGAACAGCCGCCGCACGAAGAATGCGAAAACCGCACTCGCCAACCGCCGGCTGGCTGAACGACGAGCCGGCAACACGGCTGCCGGATGCCAGCGCGTGGCGATCGCACCATCGACGCCGGCCTCGTCCATGGTGGCGGCCAGCCGCAGGAGCTCTGCCGGTGGCGTCGCGCAGTCGGCGTCCACGAACGCCATGAGGTCCGCGTCGCTGCGGCGGAACGTCTCCATGATCACGCCGCCCTTGCCCAGCTTGGGGAACCGGTGCCCACGCACGCGTTCGTCTTCGAGCGCATGGGCGGCGACGATGTCGGCGGTGCGGTCGGAGCAGTCGTCGAGAGCGACGACGAAGCGCGCGTCCGGGTCGGAGCAGACCGCCCGGTAGGCGGTGAGGGTGGCGTCGATGCGGTGTTCTTCGTTGTGGGCAGGGATGACGATGTCGAGGCGCATTCGGTCGCTTTCGGGTCGGCCGGGTCATGGGACGACGGTTCCTCACCGTCCGTCAGCGCACAGTAGGCACGCTGTAAGAACGGCGCGTTACATGACAAACCAGACACGTGAATGTTCTGTGAAACTGACCGCTGAGGGGGCCGGGCAAACAGCAAACACGGGGAACGTGTCGGTACCGCAAGAGTTGGCTTGCCGCGGCTCTAGCCCAGCGGCGTGAGCGTCGCCACGAACAATCCCCGCGTCGTCGGATCGGCGCGCCTCTCGATGAGCAGCTCGATCTCCACCTCGCCGCCGTCTCGGCGCAGTGCCGGCACCCGGACCGCCTGGCCGAGGATGCGACTGTTTCCCTCGAGCAGGTGGCGCGTGAAGCCGGCGATGTGCCGGTCGCGCAACCGTGGCGGGATGATCGCCACGAGCCGGTGACCTTCCAGGTCACCGGGCGTCCAGCCCAGCATCTCGGCCGCCTGCTGGCTGACGGCGATGATGCGGTTCGTGGTGTCGGCCGCGATCTGCGCAACCGACGACGCCCGCACCGTGTCGAGCAGCACCGCCGGGGCAGTCGGCGGCACCGTCAGTTCCGTGGCCTCCTCCACCCAGGCGGTCGGCGACAGTCCGGCGGACTGTCGGGCGATCTCGTCGCACACCCAGCGGCGTACGGCGATGACCTCGGGCAGCGACGGCGGTGTCAGCAGCTTGCCGGCGAGCGCCTGCAACGTCGCCCGCGCCAATACATCCCGGAGGATGGGGAACCACTGCACTGTCTCGGTGGAAACCTCGAGGGTCACGTCGGCGAGAGCTGCATCGGCCTCGCGCAGCGCGAAGACGTCGCTTGCTGCATCACCGAGTGCGCTCAAGGCGCGACCAGCAAGTGGATAGTCCTCGCGTTGACCCTCGTCCTCATCCAGGGAAAGCAAGGTGGACTCGCGCAGGAGCGCGTCGGCATGCTCCTGCCACACGCAGTACAGCGCGACCGGCAAGGCGAGCAATTGCACTGTTGTCGTCGGCCGCGCCGACTCCGCGACTGCCATGGCGTGGCCCGATCCGGCGTCATGGGCCGGAGTGCCAGGCACATCCCCTAGCCGGAACCAGACGCGCTTGCCTTCGTCCTCGAGCGGCTCGACGCCGTAATCGTCGGCGAGAAGCTCGACCATCTCCATGCCACGGCCAGTACTCGCGTTCTCCTCGTAGTCGCGTCGCGAGGGCTGCTGCGCATTGCCGTCGATGACCTCGACCCGCACCCATCCCCGGGTGGCCTCGACCATGACGTGCAGTTCGGTGTGGGCATGCACGATGCCGTTGGTCACCAACTCGGAGGTGAGCAGCGTTGCGGTGTCGGTGAAATCGTCGCCGCCGACGCTGGCGAGCACGTCGGCCACGAGACGCCGTGCCGTTCGTGCGCTTTCGGCGGCAGGAGGCAGCGTCACTCGCTGCTGCACACCCTTGGTGCTCACGCCTGCCTCCGCCGGACGACGGTCCTTCGACCCGGTCCCCCAGCGCCGCACAGCCGGCCCTAGCGCTGCTTGCCGCGTGAGAAAGCGTAGCGCGCAACCCCGTGGAGTCACGGACCGCCGCTCCGAATTACGCGAGATGTCGCTCTTGTCCACAGACCGGCCGGACGGCATGGCGACCGGCGTCCCCTTGTAGGCAACCTGACCACATGAGCGAAGACCGGTACGCCGCCGCCCGCAGCGCGCCACGAGACCGCCGCGCTCGCACACGGATTGCCGACGTACCGACTCCCGACAAAGGTCCAGCTGACGCGAGCAGAAGGTTCGCGGCGCAGCACCGGGCGCACTGATGTCGCCGTTGCGGCACTGCCACCCGAGCAGGTGGTGCGGGTCAGCGGCGTACTCGTTACGTCGATGGCGCGCACGGTCGTCGACATCGCGCGCAGCCGGCCGTTTCTGGAGGCGCTCGTCACCGCCGATGCGGCGCTCCGTCGCGACGTCACGCGGCGACAGTTGACCGAGGTACTTGGGCGGATGCCGCGCTGGCCCGGCACAGTTGCGGCCGGCGAAGTGGTGCGGTGGGCCGATGGCCGATCCGAGTCACCGTGCGAGAGCGTCACGCGCGCTCGCTTCGTGCTGCTCGGGCTCCCGCTACCCGACCTACAGGTCTGGTTGCGCGTTGACGGCGGTCGGCGGGTCGACTTCCTCTGGGACGACGTAGGCCTGGTGGGCGAAGCCGATGGCCGAGTGAAATACGCGGGCGGAGACGGCGAACGGGTGTTGTGGGAGGAGAAGCAGCGCCGCGACGCCATCGAGGAGGAGCGCACCGTCATCCGCTGGACCTGGCGGCAAGCGCACGCTCCGGATGACGACTTTCGCGCACGCTTTACTCGGGCCTGGGCGAGGGCCGCGCGGCATCAGCACACCGTGCGCAAAACCGTCTGATATGTCCGGTTCTGAGGGCTGATTTGCGCACGGTGTCGCCTGCGGCGAGGAGCGTCAGCCGAAAGTTAGCCAGGTCGCGCGGTTGACGAAGCCGGTGGCGTGCAGCTCGTGTGCCGCCTTCCACGTCTTGACGGCGAGCACGGTCGTCGGACCGTAGCCCCCGTCGACGGTGAGGGCGGCGCCGTGCCGGTTGAGCTCTTGCTGGAGTTGACCGACGGCCCAACCCGAAGCACCGGGACGCAGCGGCAGCGTCAATTGCGCCAACGGGCGGACCGCGACCGGCAGCAGG
>DATBDO010000113.1:0-11246 GCA_036269855.1 Mycobacteriales bacterium | reverse complement strand
CGTTCGACGACTTGATCCGCGGGGAGACGCACGCGCCGCGGCCGGACGACCAAGTCATCCTGAAGGCCGACGGGTTCCCGACGTACCACCTCGCCGTCGTCGTCGACGACCACCTGATGGAGATCACGCACGTTGTGCGCGGTGAGGAGTGGATCTCCTCGACGCCGAAGCATCTGCTGCTTTACGACTGGTTGGGCTGGGAGCGGCCGGCGTTCGCGCACATGCCGCTGCTGCGCAACGTCGACAAGTCGAAGATCTCGAAGCGCAAGAACCCGGCGGCGCGGCTGACTTGGTTCATCGAGGAGGGCTATCTACCCGAGGCGCTGCGCAACTTCCTCGCGCTGATGGGCTATTCGATGCCGGACGGGCGGGAGATCTTTACGTTCGAGGAGATGGCCGCCGAGTTCGACTGGTCGCGAGTCAATGCGGTCGGGCCGGTCTTCGACCTCGACAAGCTCGCCTGGTTGAACGGGCATTACATCCGCGCCCTGCCGATGGAGGAGCTCGCCGACCGGATCGTCGGCTACCTCGGCGTCTCGGGGGAGAAGGCAGAGCTGGTACGACGCGCGACGCCGCACGTGCAGGAACGGATGTCGGTGTTGCGCGAGGCGCGGGAGATGCTCGGGTTCCTCGTCGACGATGAGTTCGCCTTCGATCCCGATGCAGCGACGAAGTTTCTCGGCGTGGAACACCGACCGACTCTGCAGGCGGCGCGTGACGCCCTCGCCGGCGTGGACGAGTGGTCGGCGGCGGCGATCGAATCGGCGCTGCGGCACGCGCTGGTCGACGGGCTCGGGTTGAAGCCGAAGCATGCGTTCGGTCCGGTGCGGGTGGCCGTGACGGGAAGGACGGTGTCACCGCCGCTGTTCGAGTCGATCGAGCTGCTGGGCAAATCCGAGGCGCTGGCCCGTCTCGACGCGGCCCTGTCCTTGTAGACTCGACGAGGCCGCGAAGGCGGTCGATCCCATGGGGTATGGGGTAATTGGCAGCCCGGCTGATTCTGGTTCAGCTAGTCTAGGTTCGAGTCCTGGTACCCCAGCGAGAGCTGGCTGTCCGTGCCAGACCTCGAACACCAGCCGCCATCGTCTAGAGGCCTAGGACGCCGCCCTCTCAAGGCGGTAGCACGGGTTCAAATCCCGTTGGCGGTACAGATAATCAACTTGCTCCACTTTCTTCGGCGAGTAGGTGCGGGCTGTACTGACGCAGCAGCGCCTGGGCGTGCGCCAACTTGTCGGCGACTCGCTGACCGCTTGGTTGTGAGCTGTCCCATAGCTCAAGGTTCTCCATGCGGTTGTCGAGTCGGTTGCCGTTCCGGTGGTGGACGCTTTCCGTCCGTAACAAGGCTCTTCCTAGGTGTTGAGCCATCACCAACCGATGCTCGAGCGCCGAAGACTCACCGCCGACAAGTTGTCTAAGCTCGGGCGGCACGGGCACCACGAAATACCCATGGCTGATGTAGCCCGTTCCTGGCAAGTCCTTGATCGGCAAGTGTTCGAGAGGATCTCCGACGCGCAGAAGGCGCCGGTAATGATTACGGCACAACTGCCGCGCATACGCCTCGCGCTTGCATGTAGGCAAACTGCATTCGTCGTTGCGTCGACGGCCCACCGGCTGCGCGTCGTCAACCTTGCCATTGCGCCGCAGTCGCTGATAGTGGGCATGGCACAGCCCGAGTTCTGTTGCCGTGCGGTCGCAGGATCGGGCGAAGCAGATGGGTGATGGCGCTCGCTCCCCGATGGGAATGCCGTCTGCTGTCGACCCTGTCCGCTGTCTGCGGCGATAATGCGCTTCGCAGAGCTCGCGCGCGTACACCCCTCGCGCGCACCCATCGACACTGCATACTTTCTGCTCCTCGTCGGACACCTCGCACCTCCGTAGCAAGGCTGCGCATGAGGTACGACGGTTTCGGGGTCGTCAGACTGGGGTTGTGGACAGTGACATCCGCACGTTCATCGACCTGGCGCGTGACGTCCGCTCGCGCCCTGGTGGGGTGCGGCTCGTTGGCGTCGACGGTTGCGGTGGCGCCGGCAAGACCACGTTCGCGGGGCGGCTATCACATGCACTCGGCGATGTGCCGGTCGTGCACACCGACGACTTCGCCAGTCACGACGTCCCCACCGAGTGGTGGCCACGCATGCTTCACGACGTCATCGAGCCACTGCTACGCGGAGAGTCCGCGTCGTACCACCCCTATGACTGGGCGGCTCGCCGGCCCGCTGACATCACCATCACCGTCGAGCCACACGAGGTCGTCCTCGTCGAAGGCGTCGGCGCGACGCGACGAGCTTGGCGCGACCGGCTCACCCTCAGGGTCTGGGTCGACTGCCCCCGCGACCTCCGACTTGCGCGAGGCATCGAGCGCGACGGCGAAGAGCTGCGCGCGTTCTGGCTGGAATGGATGGCGGCCGAGGACGTCTACGTCGCCGACGAGAAGCCGTATGCGTACGCCGACATGGTCGTCGACGGCGCGACCAGCGCACCCGATCCCGGACGGGAGTACGTCGCCCTTTCGGGGATCAGCGGACCGCGATGAGTTGGGAAGAGCGGCAGCCGATCCGCACGTTTCCCGCGTCCTTGTTGCCACGCCGGTAGGCCCAGAGGCAGTCGTCGCACGAGCACCGGCCCGAGGCCGCCATCAGCAGCCGCAACGAGATGCGCGGGAGGTCGTCGACCTCGGCAACGTCGTCCGCCGGAGCGGGCACCAGGCGCAGGTGGGACACAGGTGGAGCATGCGCGTAAGTCAGCACTGTCCGCCATGGTCCTTATGTACCTTTTCCGAGACTATTTCGGACTAGTCCGCTCAGCCTCGCCATCCTGCCGCGCGGCTGAGCGCCCGGCCGGCCCCGACCACCTCGCCGGCGTGCAGCCGTCCCGGCTGGCGGGTGAGCCGGTCGATCGGGCCCGACACGGACACCGCCGCCACCACCAGTCCGTGCCCGTCGAACACCGGCGCCGACACCGACGCCACCCCGGTTTCGCGCTCCGCGACGCTCGCGGCCCACCCGCGGCGGCGCACCGTCGTCAACACCGCGGGGGAGAAGCGTGCCTTGGTCGTGAGCTCCGCGACGGCATCCGGGTCCTCCCAGGCGAGCAGCACCTGCGCAGCCGAGCCGGCCGTCATCGGCAGCTCCGCGCCGACCGGCACGGTGTCCCGCAACCCCGTCGGCCGCTCGGCCGCCGCCACGCACCGGCGCACGTCGCCGGCCCGCCGATACAGCTGCGTGCTCTCACCTGTCACGTCTCGCAAGCGCGTCAGCACTTGCGCGGCCGCGAGCTCCAGCGGGTCCGCGCGCCGATGCCCGGCCATCTCCGCGATCCGCGGCCCGAGGACGAACCGGCCCTGCGGGTCCCGCGCGACCAGCTGATAGTGCTCCAGCGCTACCGCGATCCGGTACGCCGTCGGCCGGGCGAGCCCGGTGCGATCGACGAGCTCCGCCAGTGCCGCCGGCCCGTGCTCCAGCGCCGTCAACACGACAACCGTCTTGTCAACGACACCCACTCCGCTACCCTGGTCCACAGGGCGATACTGCCGTCTCGCATGCTGATATGCAAGTTGGAGGAGCGCGATGTCGTCAGCACGGACGCTGGCCGAGAAGATCTGGGAGGCCCACGTCGTGCTTCGCGCGCAAGAACAAGGCGTGGGGACGTCACGCACCGGCGAGCCCGACCTGCTCTACATCGATCTGCATCTCATCCACGAAGTGACGAGCCCGCAGGCATTCGATGGCCTGCGCGCCGGCAATCGCCCGGTCCGTCGGCCCGATCTCACCATCGCAACCGAGGATCACAACGTCCCCACCACCGCCGGGCCGATCGCCGACCCGGTGAGCCGCGCACAGGTCGAGGCGTTGCGCAAGAACTGTGCCGAGTTCGGCATCCGGCTGCATCCCATGGGTGACGAGAGCCAGGGCATCGTCCACGTCATCGGCCCGCAGCTCGGCCTCACCCAGCCCGGCATGACCATCGTCTGCGGCGACAGCCATACCAGCACTCACGGCGCATTCGGTGCGTTGGCGTTCGGCATCGGAACGAGTGAGGTCGAGCACGTGCTCGCCACCCAAACACTTCCGCAGCAACCACCCCGCACCATGGCGGTCGAGGTCGACGGTGCTCTCCCCGACGGCGTGACCGCGAAGGACCTCGTCCTCGGCATCATCACCGCGATCGGCACCAGCGGCGGTCAGGGCCACGTCGTCGAATACCGCGGCGAGGCTGTCCGCGGGCTGTCCATGGAAGGCCGCATGACGGTCTGCAACATGTCGATCGAGGCGGGTGCCCGTGCAGGTCTCGTCGCGCCTGATGACACGACCTTCGCCTACTTGCGCGACCGCGCACACGCCCCGACCGGTGCCGATTGGGAGCGGGCGGTCGAACACTGGCGCAGCCTCGTCACCGACGACGGAGCCACCTTCGACCGCGTCGTACACATCGACGCGACCCAGCTGTCGCCATGGGTCACCTGGGGCACGAACCCGGGCCAAGGTTCGGCGTTGAGCGGCGTGGTCCCCGACCCCGCGGACATCAACGACCCCTCGGAGCGCTCGGCCGCCGAGCGCGCGCTCGCCTACATGGATCTCACCCCCGGCATGCGGCTGGGCGACGTCACCGTCGACACCGTGTTCATCGGCTCATGCACCAACGGCCGCATCGAAGACCTACGCGCCGTCGCCGATGTGCTGCGCGGCCGGCAGGTCGCCCAAGGTGTCGAGGTCCTCGTCGTACCGGGTTCGGCGCAGGTCAAGGCGCAGGCAGAAGCCGAGGGACTGCATGACGTTTTCACCGCGGCCGGTGCACAGTGGCGTGGCGCCGGTTGCTCGATGTGTCTCGGCATGAACCCGGACAAGCTCCGGCCGGGCCAACGAAGCGCGTCGACGTCCAACCGCAACTTCGAAGGCCGTCAGGGACCCGGTGGGCGCACCCATCTCGTCTCCCCACCGGTCGCAGCCGCCACCGCCGTCACCGGACGGCTGACATCGCCCGCGGAACTCTGAGCGCACGAGCGGACAGGACACCTCATGGAGAAGTTCACCGTGCACACCGGCACCGCGCTGCCGCTGCGGCGGAGCAACGTCGACACCGACCAGATCATCCCCGCGGAGTACCTGAAGCGAGTGACGCGCACCGGCTTCGCCGACGGCTTGTTCGCGGCCTGGCGTACCGATCCGGCGTTTGTCCTCAATGACGAGCGGTACGACGGCGCGACCGTGCTGCTGGCCGGTCCGGATTTCGGCACCGGATCCTCGCGTGAGCACGCCGTGTGGGCGCTGCAGGACTACGGGTTCCGCGTCGTCATCGCGCCACGGTTCGGCGACATCTTCCGCAACAACGCCTTCAAGGGCGGACTGCTCCCCGTCGTGCTCGACACCGATGTCGTCGAGCAACTCAATGTCACGGTTGAGGCAGATCCTCGTATCGCCCTCGTCGTCGACCTGGAGGCGCGTGAGGTCCGCGCCGGTGGCACGGTCGCGTCCTTCGAGATCGACGACTACACCCGCTGGCGGCTCCTCAACGGCCTGGATGACATCGCGCTGACCCTCGATCGCGCCGACGACATCACCGACTTCGAGACCCGTCGACCATCCTGGCTGCCCACCACTGTCTGAGTCCGGCGCGACGGAAAGCGCTGCGACATCAAAGAAAAGTTGCGCAGGATCGTTGTTTCGCGCGCACGGCCCCACTAGGTTCCGCAGAGGGTCGAGGGCAGGCCTCGACGATTCGGAGGGACAACGTGAACAGGGCCGAGCTCACCGACGCGATCCGTGATCGCCTTGGACTGGACAAGAGGGCCGCGGAACATGCGGTCGACGCCGTATTCGACACCATCCTGCGCGCCGTTGCCCAGGGCGAGAAAGTCGCTCTGAGCGGGTTCGGCGTCTTCGAGAAGGTCGACCGGGCGGCCCGGACCGGCCGTAACCCGCGCACGGGCGAGACCGTCAAGGTGAAGAAGACGTCGGTGCCGAAGTTCCGCCCCGGCACCCAGTTCAAGGGCGTCGTGAACGGCGCTATCAAGCTGGGCAGGGTCACCGACGCCGCCACCAAGGCCGCGGCCAAGAGCACTGCGACGACCGCTCGCAGCACCGCCCGTACGGCTGCCGCCGGCCCGGGCAAGGCCGCCAAGGCGGCGCGTGGTGCGGCCAAGAAGGCGACCGGCACCGCGGCTCGCCGGCCAGCCAAGGCGACGGCCAAGAAGACGACGGCCAAGAAGGCCACCGCCAAGAAGGCGCCGGCCAAGAAGGCCACCAGGCGCTAGAACGGCACGACGTTCCTGACGGCCGCCCCGCATTTGCGGGGCGGCCGTCAGTCGTCGTAAGAAAGCGGATCGGGCAGCGTCGCGATGGTCAGGAACGACACGGTGCCATCGTCCGCGAGCTCGAGGCGGACGCGCTGCCCGAGTCGTAACAATCGCAGACCGGACGCGTCGAAAGCGCGGGCCGGGAAAGCCAACACGCTGCCATCGTCGAGCAGCACGTCACCACTGCGCGTGTGCGGGTCGTAACGGCGCACGGTGGCCTGCATGGAATCAGTCTGCCTGCGGCACCTCGTCGAGCAGATGCCGGTCCTGAACCACGCGCGCGCTGGCCGGACCCAGCCCTAGGGACGACGCGACCGATAGGTCGGCGAGCGTGTCGACGTCGCACCGCAGCGAGTTCCCGGCCGAATCGCTGAGGTCGAACGCGCCGGCGGCGACATGTCGTGCCCGCGATCCCTCGCCGAAGGCGGGCCGAAACCTCTCGACGGACGTCGCCGCGAGCAGCGTCGTACCCCCTCCCGCGGCATCCGCGACGACGACCACGCCATGCTGCGCCGTCGCCGCGAGGACATCCGCCAGCTCCCCGGGTCGCAGCGCGGGCAGGTCGGCGGCGAGCGCAGCCACTCCCGCACCCATCGGCACGGCGGGCACCGTTGCGCCGTGCACGAGCGCCGGATTGAGCCCCGCGTCCGGCCGGTCGGGTACGACGATGGCGCCCAGATCACGGAGCACCGACGCCGCTCGTGCGTCGTCGGTGACAGCAATGACTACCTCGGTCGACAGGCAGGCGATGGCCGCCCGGACGGTGTCCGCCGCGATCGCCAGCGCCAGCTCGATCCGGACATCTCGGTCGAGCCGCAGCCGCGTTTTGGCGCCGTCGAGCCGCTTCACCGGCACGACGATCGCCCATCGCTCCGCGATGCGGCCCATGTCTGGCATCCTCGCAAGGTGCAGAGACGCCGCCGCCTCCGGCTGGGCTTCTGGTACCGGCTTGTCGTCTGCATCGCGAAACCACTCTTGTTCGGGCTGACCAAGAAGGACTGGCGCGGCACTGACAACGTCCCGCGCGAGGGTGGCGTCATCGTCGCCGCCAACCACGTCAGCGAGATGGACCCACTGGTGATCGGTCACTACCTCATCAATCTCGGCCGAGCACCGCGCTTCCTCGCCAAGGCGGAGCTGTGGCGCAAGGCGCCGATGAAATGGATCGTCGTCGGCGCGAAGCAGATTCCGGTGTCGCGACGCACGAGTGATGCATCGGCAGCAGTGGCGCCGGCGGTCGAGGCGCTCGGCCGCGGCGAGTGCGTCCTCATCTACCCGGAGGGCAGCGCCACCCGCGACCCCGACCTGTGGCCGATGAGGGCGCGCACCGGCATCGCACGTGTCGCGCTGTTGTCGGGTGCACCCGTGATCCCGATAGCCATGTGGGGACCCGAAGCGATCCTCCCGTACAAGGCGCGCAAGCCGAAGCTGTTCCCGCGCCGGACCATGAAAGTGCTCGCCGGCCCGCCCGTCGACCTCTCCGCCTATGTCGGCAAGCCCGTCACCGCCGAGCTGCTTCGCGCCGCGACCGACACAATCATGCAGCGCGTCGCCCACCAGCTCGCGGAGCTTCGGGGTGGCGTGCCTCCGACGGAGTTCTATGTCATGAGCCCGACCGACACATCGCACCGACAGAAAGAATCGGCATGACAAAGGCCGCCGTTCTCGGCGCCGGTTCGTGGGGCACGGCGTTCGCGCAGGTGCTTGTTGACGCCGGCACCGAAACGATGCTGTGGTCGCGTCGCCCGGAGATTGCCGCCTCGATCAACGCTGCCCATCGCAACCCCGACTACCTGCCGGATGTCGAGCTGCCGCCGACGCTGCGTGCGACCTTCGATCCCGAGGAGGCCTTCGCGGGCGCCGACCTCGTCGTGCTCGCCATCCCGTCGGCCACGTTGCGGGACAACCTCAAGAGCTGGGCCGACCTCGTCGGTGACCGCTCGGTTCTTGTCAGCCTGATGAAGGGCATCGAGGTCGGCACGTCCAAGCGGATGAGCGAGGTCATCATCGAGGTGACCGACGCGCCGGCCGAACGCGTCGCTGTCATCAGCGGGCCCAACCTGGCCCGGGAGATCGCTGCTCGCCAACCCGCGGCGAGCGTTGTCGCTTGCACCGACCTCGAGGTCGCGGGCCGCCTGCAGCGGGCATGCAACTCCGGCTACTTCCGTCCCTATACCAACCACGACGTCCTTGGTTGCGAGCTCGGCGGTGCGGTGAAGAACGTCATTGCTCTCGCCGTCGGCATGTCGGTGGGACTCGGGTTCGGTGACAACGCGCGCGCCTCGCTGATCACCCGGGGACTCGCGGAGACTTCCCGAATCGGAGAGGCACTGGGGGCCGACCCCATGACCTTCGCGGGTCTCGCCGGTCTCGGTGACCTCGTCGCGACGTGCATGTCGCCGCTGTCGCGTAACCGGACGTTCGGCGAGAACCTCGGTCGCGGCATGACCGTCGACGAAGTCCTTGCCATCACCCGGCAGACGGCCGAGGGCGTGAAGTCCTGTGAGTCGATCCTCGACCTCGCGCGCATGAACGGCGTCGAGGTGCCGATCACCGAGCACGTCGCGCTCGTCGTACATGAGGGCATGACAGTGCGGGAGATGTTGCAGTCGCTGTTGAGCCGCGATCCGAAGCACGAGCGCGATGCCGATGTCTGACCGGGAGCTTCCGCACAACCTCCCCGTCGTACGACCCGAGCGGGACGGCGGCGGTGAGAACACCCGCGCTGTGCACGGGCCGCGGCCGGCACCACCCGCACAGCAGCCGATGGGTCTGCCGACTTACCGCACCTCTGCATTCGTCTTCGAAACCGCGCAGGAATACGCGGATGTCCTCGGGGACGTCCGCCCCGGCTACTCCTACAGCCGCGTGGACAACCCCACTGCGGATGCATTCGCTCTCGGCGTCGCCGCTCTAGAGGCGCACGGCGTCGACCAACCGGTCGCGGCGCAGGCGTTCGCCTCGGGAATGGCTGCGTCGTCGACGATCCTCCTGGCGCTCTGCTCCGGCGGCAGTCATGTTGTGGCGCCGAGCGCCGTCTACGGCGGAACGTACGGCGTCCTGCGTCATGTGCTCGAACGGTTCGGTGTCGACGCCTCGTTCGTCGATGGCACCGATGTCGAAGCGGTGCGCGCGGCGCTGCGCCCGGAGACCGCGCTGGTGTGGGCCGAGACCATCGCCAACCCGACGACGGCCGTCGCCGATCTTCCTAACCTCGCGGCCGTCTGTCGCGAGGCGGGCGTTCCGTTGGTCGTCGACAGCACATTCGCGTCGCCGGTCGTGTGTCGGCCACTGCAATGGGGCGCCAGCCTTGTCATGCACTCGGCGACGAAATACATGGGCGGCCACTCCGATGTCACCGGGGGCGTCGTCGTCGGTGACATCGACCTGATGACGCGGGTGCGCGCCGCTCGCATCGATCTCGGCGGCAACCTCGCGCCGGACGAGGCGTTCTTGCTGCATCGTGGCCTCGCGACGCTCCCGGTCCGGGTCGCGCGGCACTGCTCGACGGCGCTCGCGGTGGCCGAGGCGCTGGCCGGCCACCCCGGGATCGAGCGGATCGACTATCCGGGCCTGCCGAGCCATCCCCAACATGAACTGGCCGGCAAGCTGTTCGACACCGGCGCGGAGGGGCGGCGCTACGGCGGGATCCTCACGCTGACGCCAGGTGGCGACCGCGCCGCCGGCATGGCGCTCTGCGACTCACTCGGGGTCGGCGATGTGGCGACCAGCCTGGGCGGCGTGCACACGGTGGTCAGTCACGTGGCGTCGACCACGCACCGGCAGATGGACGACGCCGCGCTCGAGGCCGCCGGGATCGCGCCGTCCTCGGTGCGCGTGAGCATCGGTCTCGAGGACCCGGAGGACCTCATCCGCGACCTCGGCCAGGCGCTGGACCGGGTCGGCGGCTGACGATTCGTCCGTTTCGGTCTCCCCGAAAGCCCCATCAGTCACTACAGTCACAGTTGTGACATCTGCGCGGAGGCGCGGTCGGACCGCCATCGTCGGCGTGGGAACGGCCGTCACGCTCGTGGCCGGCACCCTGGTGGGCGTCGCGCCTGCGGCGCTGGCCGCCCACCATCCGGGCCCGTCGGCCCGCGCGGTCGCAGCCGGCAAGGCGGCGGTGGCCAGACGGGAGCGGCAGGTCGCTCGGGCGGCTGACCGGCTGGCGGCCGCCAAGCAGCAGATGCAGCAGCTTGCCACCGGCGCCGAGGTCGCGGTCGAGGCATACGACGCCGCCCGCATCCGCCGCAACGCCGCCGCCCAGGCGGTCGACGCGGCCCGACTCGTGCTCTCCTCCGCCGGCGAGCGGGTCGACGCAGCCCAGGCGCGATTGGGTCGGTTCGCCGCCGCCGCCTACATGTCCGGCGGCCTCTCGTCCGTCGACGCGATGCTCACGGCGGACGGCCCCGAGTCGCTGCTCTACCGCCTCGGCACGCTCGACGTCATCTCGCTGTCGCAGCGGGACGCCACTCAGGAGCTCGATGCCGCTCGCGTCTACCAGTTGAGCGTCGAGCGGCAGGCACGCGTCGTCCTTGCGCGCGCCCGACAGGCCGCCACGGCCGCCGACCGTGCGCGCACCCAGGCGCAGCAACTGGTCCAGCGACAGGCCACCGTGCTGCGGTCCGTACGCGTGCAGCGTCTGCACCTCACGGCGCTGCTCACGGAGGCGCGTCGACACGCCAGCGCACTCGAGCGTGCCCGGCTCGCGGCCATCGCCCGGGCACGTGCCCTCGCTGCTGCACGTGCGGCAGCACGGGCTGCAGCCCGTGCCAGCGCCGGTCAACCGCTTGCCGGTGGCGCCACCGGTGACGTCGCCGGCACGGTGTCGGCCGCGACGCAACAGCAAGCGGTCAGCTATGCCGAGTCACAGATCGGCAAGCCTTACCAATGGGGCGCGGCCGGCCCGGACAGCTATGACTGCTCCGGCCTGGTGATGTGGGCCTACGCCCAG
>DATBDO010000112.1:0-13809 GCA_036269855.1 Mycobacteriales bacterium | reverse complement strand
GGTCCGATCTCACCGGCGGCGAAGAAGCCGGCGACGGCATCAACGGAGAGCTCCTCACCGAGTACGACGACGTCGTGGTCGGCGGCCGTGAACATCTGACCGCCGCGGCCGTTGCACGAGAACAAGAGCGCGCCCTCGACGGTGTCGACCGGCCCGGACCGGAACGCGCGGAGGGTGCGGCGCAGGTCTTCGTCGGCGGCGTTGGCGTCGCGTAGCTGAAACTGAATGGTGCGGCCGACGGGCACGAGATCGCCGACGACGAGACCGCGACGGTCGGGATCTCCGCCCGCGATGCCACGCACGAGGAAGTCACCGAGACCGTGCTCGTCGGCGTACTCATCCATCGCGATGCCGACCTGCAGCCCGGTCGCGGCGAGTGCCTGAGACTCCGGATCCAAGCCGAGGATGATCTGCTCGAGCTTCTCCAATGCCGGTGCGCCGGCGAGCTCGAGCAACACGTTGCCGTCGGCGGCGGTGACCGTCATCGCCGGGCCGATCGGACGGCAACCCTGGCTGACCACGGCGCGCGCCCCCACCGGCCCGGCCAGCAGCGCGCCGACCGCGCCGCGGTCGACCGCCTCACCGTTGAGGAACAGCCGGGTCGATCCCCGGCCCAGCCAGCCGGTGGCGCAGCCGCCGACGAATGGCAGACCGGTGAGCGCCTCGTTGGACCGGGCGACGAATCCGTCGACCGGGAACGACCACGGGTCGGCCAGCAGCACGCCGACGACGTCGTCGTCGCCCCGCTCGGGGAGCCCGACCACGGCCATGCCGTCAGCGGCGGGCAATACCTCGAGGTGGAAGGTGCGGATGCGGACATCCGGCAAGACGGCGCACCAGACCGCAACCGCGTTGGCCGCCTCGATGGCACGACCGGACGCCAGGACGCCGGGACCGTTGCATCCGATGCTGGCGGCCGCCGCGCATCGCTGCATCGCACGGAGTCCGGCCGCGGCAACCTGATCCGGCTCGGCGCCGGAGACAAAGATGCAGGCCAGGTCGGGACGCCGGCCACCGAGCGTCGCGAGCGCCTCGTCCGCAGCCCGCTCGGCGGCACGGATCAGGTCGGCGTCTGCCGCGAGTCCGGCTCCGAAGCGTGCCATCGCGCCAGTCTCCCCCGTCCACACAATCTTGACCGCGGGACGTACCGTGAGGCATGACCCCTGACCCCGTTTCTCCCGCTCCCAGCGCCCCCAGCCCGGCAACATTGGGTGAGCTGCGCGCGAGCGGACATCAGCAGCGCTCCGTCAAGGCGGAGCTCCGTGACAACCTGCTCGCGCGGATGCGCGACGGAGCGGACCGCTTTCCCGGGATCGTCGGTTTCGACGACACGGTGCTTCCCCAGGTCGAGCGGGCATTGCTCGCCGGCCACGACTTCGTCCTGCTCGGCGAACGCGGCCAGGGCAAGACGCGACTCATCCGCACCCTCGTGCAACTGCTCGACGAATGGACGCCGTACATCGCCGGGTGCGAGATCAACGACCACCCCTACGAGCCGGTGTGTGTGCGTTGCCGTCGCGTCGTTGCGGAGCACGGCGACGAGACGCCGGTGGCGTGGAAGCACCGCAACGACAGGTACGCCGAGAAGCTCGCGACGCCCGACGTCTCCGTGGGGGACCTCATCGGCGACGTCGACCCGATCAAGGTCGCGGAGGGACGCGTGCTCGGCGACCCGGAGACCGTGCACTACGGGTTGGTGCCGCGCACGAACCGCGGTGTTGTCGCCGTTAACGAGCTGCCCGACCTTGCCGAGCGCATCCAGGTCGCATTGCTCAACGTCCTCGAGGAGCGAGACGTGCAGGTGCGTGGCTACACGCTGCGGCTGCCGCTCGACGTGTTGCTGGTCGCGACCGCCAACCCGGAGGACTACACCAACCGCGGTCGCATCATCACGCCGTTGAAGGACCGGTTCGGCGCCGAGGTCCGCACGCACTACCCGATCGATCTCGACGACGAGCTGCGGCTGATCCGTCAGGAAGCAGTCGTCGGTTGGGGTGTCGACGCGGTATCGGCGATGCTGCCGGATCACCTCATCGAGATCACCGCGCGCTTCGCCCGGCATGTGCGCGAGTCGCCGGCGGTCGACCAGCGGTCCGGGGTGTCAGCCCGGTTCGCCGTCGCGGCTGCGGAAACCGTGGCCGCATCCGCGGTGCGGCGCTCGGCGTTGACCGGTGAGGAGCCGGCGGTCGCTCGTGTGTCCGACCTGCCGTCGATCGTCCCCGCCGTGCAGGGCAAGGTCGAGTTCGAAGCGAGCGAAGAAGGGCGCGAGGCCGAGGTCCTCGACCACCTGCTGCGTCGCGCGGTCGCCGACACGTTCCGGTCCCGGCTGGGCGGCGTCGACCTCGGTGCACTCGTCGCGCGTTTCGACGACGGCAGCGTCGTCGAGACCGGCGAGCTGGTGCCGGCGGCGGACCTGCTCGACGGACTCGGCCCGATCGACGGGCTGGCGAAGCTCCTCGCCGCGGCCGGGATCGACGACGTCGACACGCCGGCGCTGGCGGCGGCGGGCGTGGAGTTCGCGCTCGAGGGGCTCTATCTGCTCCGCCGGTTGTCGAAGGAGAGCGTCGACGATCGCGTCATCTACGGGTCGCGATGAGACGTTCTGCCGGAGGCGGACATGAGTAGAGCGCGGTACGGGGAGTGGCGCGGCGGCGCGGATCCGCTGGCGCCGCCTTACGACGTCCGAGAGGCGCTCGACGAGCTCGGCGACTCGGTGCTCGACGGCCTCACCCCGGGCGAGGCGCTGCGCGATCTGATGCGCCGGGGGCTCGCCGGTCGACGCGGTCTCGACGACCTCATGCGGCAGGTGCGCAAGCGGCAGAAGGAAGCGCGCCGAGCGGGTCGGCTGGACGGCACCCTCGAACAAGTCCGTGAGCTGCTCGACCGCGCCGTCGACGCGGAACGGCAGGCGCTGTTCCCGGACCCCTCCGACGACGCCCGGCTCGCCGAGGCCGAGCTCGACTCGTTGCCCCAGGACACCGCCCGTGCCGTGCGCGAGCTCAGTGACTACCGCTGGCGGTCCTCGGAGGCGCAAGCGGCGTACGACGAGATCCAGGACCTGCTGCGTCGCGAGGTGCTCGACAGCCAGTTCCGCGGCATGAAGCAGGCGCTGGAAGGTGCTGACGCCGAGTCGATGCAGCGGGTTCGCGAGATGTTGAGCGCGCTAAACACCATGCTCGACGCCGACGCCCGGGGCGAGGACACCTCGCAGCAGTTTGCCGAGTTCATGGAGCAGTACGGCGACTTCTTCCCGGACAACCCACAAACGCTGGAAGACCTGGTCGACTCGCTGGCCCGGCGCGCAGCGGCGGCGCAGCGGCTGATGAACTCGCTGTCACCCGAGCAGCAGGCCGAGCTCGCCGACCTCATGATGCAAGCGATGCAGGACGCGGGTCTAACCGGTGAGATGTCGCGTCTCGGCGACCAGCTGCGGGCGCGCCGGCCGGAGCTGGACTGGTCCGGCCGGGAGCGCATGCGCGGCGACACCCCGCTGGGACTCGGTGATGCGACGACCGCGCTCGAGGACATCGCCGACCTCGACGAGCTCGACAACGCACTGAGCCAGAACTATCCGGGCGCGTCCATCGACGACGTCGACCCGGAGCTGCTCGAGCGTGCCCTCGGTCGCAATGCGGTCGACGACTTGGAGGCGTTGCGACGGATCGAGCGCGAGCTGCAACGACAGGGATATCTGCAGCGGTCCGAGGGCGATCTCGAGCTGACGCCGCGCGGCCTGCGTCGGCTGGGCGAGACCGCTCTGCGGCGCGTGTTCTCCCAACTCGATGCGCGTGGCCGCGGCGACCACGACATGCACGATGCCGGCGCCGCCGGTGACCCGACCGGTGCGAGCCGGCAGTGGCAGTTCGGTGACGAGCAACCGATCGACGTCGTACGCACTGTCAAGAATGCAGTCCTCCGGCAGCGGGGTCAGCAGCCGATCAGGCTTGCGGTCGAGGACTTCGAGGTCGTCGAGACCGAACGGCGGTCGAGCGCGGCCGTCGCGTTGCTGGTCGACCTGTCCTACTCGATGGCGCTACGCGGCACCTGGGCTGCCGCCAAGTCGACGGCACTCGCGCTGCACACTCTTGCGACGACCAAGTACCCGCAGGACTCCGTACAGGTCATCGGCTTCTCCAAGTACGCCCGCGTGCTCGAGCCGTCCGATCTGCCCAGCCTGTCGTGGGACATGGTGCAGGGGACGAACCTGCAGCACGCGTTGATGCTGGCGTCGCGTCACCTCGGCCGGCATCCCGACGCCGAGCCGGTCGTCCTCGTCGTCACCGACGGCGAACCGACTGCACATCTGCTCGCCGACGGCAGTGCCTGGTTCGACTGGCCGACGCATCCTGAGACGGTCGCGGCCACCATGGCCGAGGTCGACCGGGTCACCCGACGGGGCGCGACGATCAACGTGTTCATGCTCGACGACGAGCCCGGCCTGGTCCGGTTCATCGAGTCCGTCGCCCGGCGCAACGGCGGCCGGGTGTTCGCGCCCGACCCTGCGATGCTCGGTGAGTACGTCGTCAGCGATTACATCCGGGCGAGGCGAGGTAAGGCCGCGCGGGCGTCCTAGCGACTCGTCGCCGCCACGGGCTTGCACACTCGGCACGGCTTGAGGCCCTGGGCATCGGCCTCAGCCGCGGTCACGAACGTGACGTCGTCGCGACCCTGCACCAGCCGGCACGACGGGTCGTGGAAGACCGACGCGCCCGCCACGAACACACCCGCCGGTGCCGCGGTCGCGGTCCGCTCCCCCGGGTACGGCGCGGCGGTCGTGGTCGCGCCGCGGGAGACGGCCTGCACGAGCTCGTCGAGCTTGGCCTCGAGCCGAGCGCGGTCGGACCGGGCGTTGTTGACGACGATCATCGACGCGCCGAAGACCACGAGGGCGAGCCCGAGGATGCCGCCGGAGATGAGCCAGGGCAGCTGGGCGTTGAGGTTCGGTACGCCGTTGACCTCGCCGCCACCGCCGGCCATGCCGTTCCAGCCGAGGCCGATGACGAGCAGACCGATGGCGATGAGGAGCAGGCCGAAGCCGCCGCCGAAGCCCGCTGCGCCGAGTCGCGGCAGCGGGATGCGCCGCTTCTTCTTCGTCGAGTAGGTGGTCGTCGTGAAGTCGTAGGGAGTGGCGGCCATGACCGTCTTCCTTCCTTATCCCAGGTAGGCGACACGAAGGTCGCCGCTTTGCTCGAGTTCTGCACCACGCCCGTCGAAGGTGATCGTGCCTTTCTGCATGACGAGCGCCTGGTCGGCGTAGGGCAGGACACCGACGTTCTGTTCGACGATGACGACGGTGGTGCCGTCGTCGTTGATCTGGTCGACGACCCGGAAGACCGTCTCGGTCAGCTTCGGCGACAGACCCAGGGATGCCTCGTCGATGAGGAGCAGCCGAGGCTTGCTCATCAGCGCGCGGCCGATCGCCAACATCTGCTGTTCGCCGCCGGACAGCGTGCCGGCGAGCTGGTCGGCCCGCTCCTCGAGGCGCGGGAAGTAGCCGAAGACGCGCTCCATCTGCTGCTTCAGCACCGAGCGACGGGTCCACGCCCCGAGCTCGAGGTTGGTGCGCACCGACAGGCCGGGGAAGACCCGCCGGCCCTCGGGGCACAGGGCGACCCCGCGCTTGACGATCTCCGGAGCCGAGAGGCCACTGATGACCTCGCCGTCGAACGTGGTCTTGCCGCCCCAGGTCTTGAGCAGCCCGACGATCGTGTTGACCGTCGTGGATTTGCCGGCGCCGTTGAGGCCGAACATGACGGCGGTCTCACCCTCCTGCACGGAGAACGACACACCTTGCAGCACCGGGATGCTGCCGTAGCCGGCGCGCAGGTCCTCGACCTCGAGGAACGCGGTCACGACGCGGTCACCTCCGCAAGTGCTTCCTGGTCCGCCGGCGCCTCGGTCTCTTCGAGTGCCTCCGGCGCCTCACCACCGAGATAGGCGGCGATGACCTCCGGGTGGTTACGGACGGACTCCGGGTCGCCCTCGGCCAGGAGCTTGCCGAAGTTGAGGACGTAGACGTAGTCGCACACCGCGGTGACAAGCGGGACGTGGTGCTCGATCAGGAGCATCGTCACGCCGAGCTCGTTGCGTAGGCCGAGCAGCCGTTCGCCGAGCTCGTGCGACTCCTCGGGGCCCATGCCACTGGACGGCTCGTCGAGCAGGAGCACATCCGGGTCGGTCGCGAGCGCGCAGCCGAGCTCGAGCAGCTTGAGTGTGCCGTAGGGCAGGCTGCCGATCCGTCGGTTGCGGATGTCACCGAGACCCAGCAGGTCGAGGATCGCCTCGGCGTGCGCAACCAGGTCCTTCTCGCGCTGGCGGACCGTGCCGGCGCCGGTGATGCCCTTGAGCGCGCCGTAGCCAGTGCGCGTGTGCTGTGCAGTGAGCAGGTTGGCCAACGCGGTCTCGGACTTGACCATCCCGACGTTCTGGAACGTCCGGCCGATGCCGAGGGCCGCCTTGCGATGCGGTGCCAGCTTGGTGACATCACGGCCGCGGTAGTGAACGCTTCCGTTGTTGGGCTTGTAGAAGCCGGTGATGCAGTTGAACGCGGTCGTCTTGCCGGCGCCGTTGGGGCCCATCAAGCCGACGATCTCCCACTCGTCGACCTTCAGGTTCAGGCCGTCGACGGCGGTGAGGCCGCCGAAGCGGATCGTCAGGTCGTTGACCTCAAGCACGGACATTGGAGCCCTCCATCGCGCCTACCCCGGCGTCGCCGTCGGGGTCGTGGAGGGTGAACTTGTGGCCGCCGAACCAGCGCGCGAACGGACGCAGCACCTGGCCGAGGCCGCCGGGGTTCAGGATCACGGTCTGCAGCAGCAACGAGGCGCCGATGACGTTGGAGATGTAGAACTTGTTGTTGCCGTAGTAGGTGCCCCACCCGGTGTGGTTGGCGAGGGACTGCAGCAGCGGGCTGATAGGACTCACCAGGGCAAAGAAGATCGCGGCGCTGATGACACCGCTTCGGTTCGCCAGGCCACCCACGACGACCATGACGACAAACGTGATGGCCAGGTTGAAGCCGGCGATCGAGGTGAAGTCCTTGTCGGAGAACTCCTGGGACCAGAACGCGAACACGCCGCCGGCGAGCCCCGCCATCGCGCCGGAGATGGTGAACGCGATCAGCTTGTAGCTGAG
Organism: Mycobacteriales bacterium; assembly: GCA_036269855.1. Lineage (GTDB taxonomy): Bacteria > Actinomycetota > Actinomycetes > JAFAQI01 > JAFAQI01 > DATBDO01. The sequence continues at coordinate 6,675 of DATBDO010000112.1, read as the reverse complement.
GACGTTGACGCCGTTGGCGGCCGCGACGAGCTCGTTCTCCCGCAGCGCGACGAGCCCGCGTCCGAGCTTGGTCCGGCGCACCCACACGTCGATGTAGACGCAGACGCAGACCATCGCGAGGGCGAACAGAAAGTAGTGGTACTCGCTTGCGAACGCGGTCGGACGGTAGGCAGAGACGCCCGCGTCCTGCCCGTTGAGCGACGGCAGCGTGAAGATTGCGTCCGCGAACACACTGCCGAACACAAGCGTGACAAGTGCGAGGTAAAGGCCGCGGATCCGCAGTGCAACAGCACCGAGCAGCAGCGCGGCACCCGCTGAGGCACCCGCGGCGCAGAGCATGCCGATGGTGAACGTGAACGGGTCGGCATCGACGATGCCGGTGCTGACGACGTTGGCTGCGGTGAGCGCACCCAGACCGACGAACGCCTGATGTCCGAGCGAGATCTGGCCGGTGTATCCGGTGAGCACGTTCATCGACAGGCCGACCATCACGAAGATGGCCGCGTAGGCGGCGACGTGCCCGAACGTGTCGCTCTTGGCCGGCAGCAGCAGGACCAGAGCCACCAGCGGGGCGGCCGCCACCAACCGCGGCAGCACGGCGCGAATGCGCGTCTGTGCGGACGTGCCGACCAAGGGTCGGACGGCTTGGGTTTCTGCGGCCACTACGTCTCCCGGCCCAACATGCCTTGCGGCCGGAACAACAGAACGACCAGCAGGACCGCGAACACGGCGAGCTCGGCCTGGCCGTTGTGCACGGCCTTCAATCCCGGTACGAAGCTGGAGTCGGCCTGGGCGAAGGCTTCGATGAGCCCGAGGGAAAGCCCGCCGACGAACGCGCCCGGCAGGCTCGTCATGCCACCGAGCACGGCCGCAGCGAACGCAACCGTCAGAGTGGTGCCGGTGAACGCGCCGGGCGTAACGGTGCCTTGCGGTGGAACGGCGAGAAGGATGCCGGCGATACCGCCCAGCAGCCCGGCGATGCCCCACGAGATGAGCGAGATGCGCTCCACGGAGATGCCGACGACGCGCGCCGCGGTCGCGTCCTGGCTGACCGCAAGGATCGCGGTGCCCGTCGGGGTGTAGCGGAAGAACAGGAACGCAGCGACCGCCAGCGCGACAAGCATGACCAGCTTTGCGACGTCCTGGTCGAGCAGCGGGATGTGGTCGATACGCGTGATGAACGGCTGCGTGTGCAGCACGTCGCTGATCGTCGGCAGACCCTGGCTCTTCGGATATGGCAAGAGGCCTTCGACGCCGATCAGTAGCAGCGCGACGCCGACCGTGCCGACGACCAGGATCACTTTGGCGCGCTCGAACATCGGACGGATGACCAGCCGTTCGGTGAGCAGTGCGATGCCGACCGAGCCGACCAGGCCAAGGAGCGCCGCGAGGACGTACCGCAGCCAGTCGGGTCCGGGCATGCGGGGCAGGAAACCCGTGCCCTCGAAGAAGACGTAGGTGACAATCGCGCCGACCGTCGCGAACTCGCCCTGCGCGAAGTTGAAGATCCGGTTGCTCTTGTAGAGCAGCACCAGACCCAACCCGAGCAGGCCGTAGGCGGCGCCGTTAGCGATCCCGTTGATCAGCGGGCTCAGGAAGTTGACCTGAGTGCTGAACGGAGTGCCGGCGAGGACGATCTCATGCATCAGAACAGCCGCAGATAGCCGTTACCCACGGTGTCCCAGGAACCGGGCTGGTTCTGGTTGGGTTCGGTCTTGTTGCAGTTGACCTTCTGCACATAGGCGCCGGTGCCACCGAAGTGCCCACCGTGGTGCAGGAAGTCGACCGGCGGATAGACGGAGCCCGGGATCGTGGCGTGCTCGCTCGACGCGATGAAGTTCTCCCGGGTCAAGTTGGCGCTCGCGTCCTTCAACAGGCTCCACAACGTCTCGGACAGGCCCCACAGCGCCCACTCGATGTCGTCGTACTTGCCGTTGTAGGCGGCCTTGAAGTCCTGGGTTGCGTGGTCGAGACCCGGGGCCGGCGACAAGAAGTAGGCGTGCCCGTTGATCGCGTCCTTGGAGGAGCTGCAGATGTACTGCGCGACAGTGACCTCGGTGTAGGTGACACCGGGTCCGACCCAGTTGGCGGCACCGACGTGCGCGCCGTAGAAGCCACCGGTCATGAAGACGAAGTAGCCGGGCGCAGCGTCGACGAAGATCGTCTTGAACCCGTTCAACGCCAGCTGCTGACCGAACTGCGTCGCCGACGCCTGGTAGTTGCCGTTCTGGTCGACGGGGTAGTTCTTGTACGGGATGCCGGCTGCGGTGAGCGCCTTGTCGATCCCGTCCCGCGCGCCGGAGAAGTTGGGCGAGGATCCGGTCACGATCGCCCAGACCGCGTTCTTGCCCTTGATGTTGTCCGACGCCACCTTCGATGCGCTCGGGTTGGCGATTCCCTGGTTCTTCGCGTTCTGCAGGACCAGCGTGCCCTGCTGCGCGTAGGTCAGCGAGACGGCGAAGTAGTTCTTGAGCGAGGTCAACCCGTTGTCGGTCACGCCGGCGGACAGGTATGGCACCTGGCCCCGCTGGACGTCCGGGTCGGTGGCGCAGGCCTGGATCTGGTCGGTGCCACCGCCGCCGACGACGAAGAAGTCGCGCTTCGCCATCTGGCTACACACGTTGCGAGCGCCGGCCGGGGTGTAGGTGTCGTCCTGGAACTCCACCTGGACGTTCCGCCCGCAGACGGTGTGCCCGGACTGCTGCCAGAACGTGGCCGCGCCGGCCTTGAACGAGCTGTTCGGGAACGGCGTGCCCGTCCCGGTCAGCGGGGCGTGCAGGCCGATGTTGATGGCCTTGGCCGTGATGCCGGTGGTGTCGCCGTTGGTCGGGGTCCCACAGGAGGCACCGGTTGCCGGCTGCGAGCCCCCGGTCGTCGTCCCGGTGGAACCACCGGTGGTCGTCGTACCGCCGGTCGTCGTGGTGCCACCAGTCGTCGTGGTGCCGCCGGCGACGACGCCGCCACTCGTCGTGGCCCCGCCCGTCGTGGCCCCGCCCACGGTGCCGACCGCGCCAGTCGTGGCGGTGCCGGTCGTGCCGGCGCCGGTGCCGGTGGTCGCGCCCGTCGCCGCGCCGGCGGTGCCGGGCGCCTTGAGGGAGTCGTTCGCTTCGGACTTGAGGCCGCAGGCGGCGGTCAACGCGGTCAGCGCGAGGCCGGCAACGAGCAGGCGGCCGGTGCGGTGAGCGGTCATCACAGTTGTCTCCTTCAGACCCGGCGAGGGGTGAGCGTCGGGGATGCGTCGGCGCTGACGCTGTCGTCGGTTTCGGTGGACTGGCGCAGCCGCTCCCGCTCACGCAGGACGCGACCGAGCCGGGTAGTCGTTGCCGTAGGAACAGGTACGGCGTCGTCGGCGAGGACGGCGGCCGCCACGACAACGAGCAACGCGATCGCGATCCCGGCCAGCCAGAACGCGCCGTTCGGCATGGACGAGGTGGACTTGCCGACCGCGGCCGCGGGCTGTGTCGACGGCGTCGTCGGCGCCACCTGCGGCGACTGGCCGGTCGTCGGCGTTGTCGCAGTCGTCGGCCCGGTGGGTGGCAGGTTGACGGGTGCGGGCGGCGCAGCCGATGTGCCGGTGCTGCTGCCGCCGCTCGTGGTGCCGGCGCCGTTGCCGATGCCACTACCGCCGAGACCAGGACTGCTCGGAGGGGGCGGCGGTGGCGCGGCCACGGGCGGTGTGTACGTCATCGTCGCTTTGATCGACTTGACCGAGAACACCGTTTGGAACGGCGTTGAGGTGTTGGCCGGGTCGTTGACGAGTGCGACACCGACGTTGACGTCGCCGACCCACTGCTGGGCGATGTCGGAGATGGCGAACGTGTAGGTGTCGCCGTCGATCTTGGGCACGGCCTTGGCCGAGCAGTCCGTCGGCGGCTCGTCGTTGGCGCTGCCGCCCTCCTTGGCCGGCCAGAGCCGGGTCGGCAGGCAGGCCACGACCGGAGCGGCGGAGGAGTTGACGTTGGTCGCGCCGCCGCCGGTGTCGAGGGTGAGCGCGAGCGTGAACGAGTCGACGGTCGCGCCGGCCTTGAGCGTGCCGACCTGGAACGCGACGGTCGTCATCTTGCTCGAGCTGCCGTCGGTGGCCGTGTTGGCCACCGCGACGTCGCCCTTCGGGACGCCGCTCGGCTCGGTGGGTGGCGGCGCGGGCGGCGCGACCGGGGGGTTCACCTGCTCCGCGGCCGTCTGCCAGAACCAGGCCGTCTGGAGCACGCCCGGCTGGGTGCTCTGGGAGCCGGCGGCCTGAGCCGCCGTGACCGGCCCGAGCAGGACGACGCCAGGCCCGGTAAGCACCGTCAGAACGGCAAGCTGAAGCACCCTGCGCACGGGGGACACTTCGACGTCCCGCGCGTGAACTCCTCCCCGTAACCCCCGATGCGATGATCGGCTCGTGGCCCGATCTCCGCTCGCGGATCTGCCCCGCGAGGTGGGGGTCCTGGTCGTGGTCGCCTTCTTCGTGGCCCTGGGTTTCGGCATCGTTGCGCCCGCGCTCCCGCTCTACGCCCGCAGCTTCGGCGTGGGCAAGGCCGCTGCGGCGGCTGTGATCAGCGCTTTTGCATTCCTGCGGATCGCCTTCGCCTTCCCCGCTGGCCGCCTGATCGACACCTTGGGTGAGCGGCTCGTCCTCGCCACCGGAATCGCGATCGTGGCGGTTTCGAGCGCACTGGCCGGGCTCGCCCAGTCGTACTGGCAGCTCTTCGCGCTCCGAAGCGCGGGCGGCGTGGGCTCGGCGATGTTCTCCATCAGCGCGATGTCCGTGATCGTGCGGATGGTCCCGACGAGCCAGCGCGCCCGCGCGGTGGGGCTGTGGTCCGGCGGGTTCCTGCTCGGGGGGATCGCCGGCCCCGGCGTCGGCGGCGTCGTGACCAGCGTGTCGATCCGGCTGCCTTTCTTCTTGTACGCCGGGACGTTGGCGGTAGCCGGCAGCGTCGCTTTGGTCGCCTTACGATCTACGCCGCTCGCCGACAAGGGCTCGGCGGCCGCGACGGAGCGGACCACTCTCCGCGCGGCGCTCCGGATGCCGGCCTACCGCGCGGCCATTGCGGCGAACTTCGCCGACGCTTGGGCGTCGATGGGCGTGCGGGCGGCGCTGATACCGCTGTTTGTCGCGGAGGTGCTGCACCGCAGCGTGATCTGGACCGGCGTCGGTTTCTGGTGCGTGGCCGGGATCAACGGTCTGGTGCTGCTGCCGGCGGGACGCTTCGCCGACCGGGCCGGCCGGCGGCCGGTGCTGATCGCGGGCTGCGCGCTGTCGGGGTCGGCGTTCGTGCTGCTCGCGACCTGGGAGTCGCTGCCCGGCTTCCTTGTCGCGATGTCGGTCCTCGGTCTCGGATCCGGGCTGCTCGACGTTGCCCCGGCCGCGGTGGTGGGGGACGTCGTCGAAGGACGGGGCGGGCCGGTGTTCGCGGCGTACACCATGTCCTCGGACGTTGCGAACGTCGTCGGGCCGATCGCGGCGGGTGCACTGGCGGAGGCGTCGTACGCGTCCGCGTTCGGTCTCACGGCCGGCATCCTCGGTGTCGCGGTGGTCGCTGGTATCGCGATGCCCGAGACGAAAGGCCTAGCCGAGAGCGGAAGCGAGGTCGGCGAGCAGGTCGTCGACGTTCTCGATGCCCACCGACAGCCGGACGAGATCGGCCGGGACCTCCAGCGCGGAGCCCGCAACGCTGGAATGGGTCATGCGACCGGGGTGCTCGATGAGCGATTCGACGCCACCGAGTGACTCGGCGAGAGTGAACAGCTTGGTCCGACCGCAGATGTCGACGGCGTGCTCCTCTCCCCCGGTGACCCGGAAGGCGACCATCCCGCCGTACCGGCGCATTTGCTTGCGGGCGACGTCGTCGTTGTCGGGGTAACGCACTTGGGTCACGTGGGGGTGGTCGCGCAGCATCGCGACGATGCGTTCGGCGTTGTCGCAGTGCCGGTCCATGCGCACGGCGAGTGTCTTGATGCCGCGCAGCACGAGCCACGAGTCGAAGGGGCCGGCGACAGCGCCCATCGCGTTCTGGTGGAAGGCGAGCTCGTCGGCGAGCGCGGCATCGTCGACGACGAGTGCGCCGCCAACGACGTCGCTGTGCCCACCGAGGTACTTCGTCGTCGAGTGCACGACGATGTCGGCACCGAGTGATAACGGTTGTTGCAATGCCGGCGTGGCGAACGTGTTGTCCACGACGAGCCGTGCACCGGCGTCGCGAGCAATGCCGGCAAGCGCCTCGATGTCTGCGACGTTGAGCAGCGGGTTGGTCGGCGTCTCGCACCAGATCACCCGGGTGGTCGGCCGCATCGCCGCGCGGACGGCGTCGGCGTCGTTGAGGTCGACCGGGTCGTGCTCCACCCCCCACCGGGACAGCACCTTGGAGATCAGCCGGAACGTGCCGCCGTACGCGTCGCCGCCGAGCAGCACGTGGTCGCCGGGAGCGCAGACCGTGCGCAGCAGGGTGTCCTCGGCGGCCAGTCCGCTGGCGAAGGCCAGCCCGCGCGCGCCGGACTCGAGCGCGGCCAGGGCTTCCTCGAGGGCGGTCCGGGTCGGGTTGGCGCTGCGGCTGTATTCGTAGCCGCCCCGCAGGCCGCCGACGCCGTCCTGCTTGAACGTCGATGTCGCGTAGATCGGCACCGTGACCGAACCCGTTACCGGGTCGGGTTCCTGGCCGGCGTGGATGGCGTTGGTGTTGAAACCGG
>DATBDO010000111.1:0-3179 GCA_036269855.1 Mycobacteriales bacterium | reverse complement strand
TACGTCACCGGCGCCGAGGTGCTGATCGACGGCGGCGTCATGTCGAGCGTCGGCTTCTAGGAGATATTGCGATGCGCATCGCCTATACCGATGACCAGATCGCGCTCCGCGACGAGCTGCGTGCGTACTTCCGAACGGTCGTCACCCCCGAGGTCGCCGCTGAGATGGCGCAGGGCGAGATGGGTGGCCCGAAGAGCCGCGCCGCCGTCGGGCAGATGGGTAAGGACGGTTGGCTCGGCGTCGGTTGGCCGAAGGAGTACGGCGGCCGCGGCTTCGGACCGATGGAGCAGTTCGTCTTCTACGACGAGGCCCAGCGGGCCGGTGCCCCCATTCCGTTTCTCACGATCAACACGGTCGGGCCCGCGCTGATGGCGTTTGGCAGTGACGAGGTAAAGAAGGAGATCCTCCCGAAGATCCTCAAAGGCGAGTGCTTCTTCTCGATCGGATACTCGGAGCCGCAGGCCGGCACCGACCTCGCGTCGCTGAAGACACGTGCGGTGCGTGACGGCGACGAGTGGGTCATCAACGGGCAGAAGATCTTCACCAGCCTGACCGACCATGCCGACTACATCTGGCTGGCTTGCCGGACCAATCCTGATGCGGGCAAGCACAAGGGGATCAGCATCATCCTCGTTCCGACGACGTCGGAGGGGTTCTCCTTCACCCCCATCCACACGATCGGTGACGCGACGACCTACGCGACCTATTACGAAGATGTGCGGGTGCCGGTCGCCAACACGGTCGGCGAGATCGACGGTGGCTGGACGGTCATCACCACCCAGCTCAACTACGAGCGCATCTCCCTGTCCGCACCGGGCGTGCTCGAACGCGCCTACCTCGACACCCGTCGCTGGGCGCAGGACACCAAGCTGCCCGACGGCCGACGGGTGATCGACCAGGAATGGGTCCAGACGCACCTCGCCAAGGTGCACGCGCGGCTCGAAGCACTGCGGCTGCTCAATTGGAAGAACATCTGGCAGGACAGCGTCGGCAAGGTGAGCATCGCCGACTCGTCGGCGGTCAAGGTCTACGGCACGACGACCTACTGCGAGTGCTACGGGCTGCTGCTCGAGGTGCTCGGCGCGGCCGGCATCCTCAAGCGAACCTCGCCCGGGTCGGCTCTAGCGGGGCGAGTGGAGCGCTCCTACCGCGGCACGCTGATCCTCACTTTCGGTGGTGGCACCAACGAGATCCAGCGTGACCTGATCGCCATCTTCGGGCTCGGCATGCCCCGATCCCTCCGATAACAGAGTCGTTGAGGTAGACATGGACTTCTCGATCACTGACGACCAGCAGTCGCTACAGGCGCTGGCGAAACAGATCCTTACCGAACAAGCGAGTCACGAGCACCTGAAGAAGCTCGAGGCGCTCGCCAACGAGTCCGGGGCATGGTCGGTGTTCGACCGGGACCTGTGGCAGCGGCTCGCGGATGCAGGCATCACCGGCATCGCCCTGCCCGAGACTGTCGGTGGTGCCGGGCTCGGGTTCGTCGAGATCGGTCTGGTGCTGGAGCAGATAGGGCGCACGGTGGCGCCGGTCCCCGCCGCGCCGACGCTCGTGACGTCGTACGTGCTCGCAAAGAGCAACGTGTTGCCTCAGGCGCTCGACGGCGTGGCCGACGGCCGCACCATCCTGACGACAGCGTTCGAGGGCGAGGTCACCGGAAAGCGCGGCGACGGGTTGGTGCTGACCGGTGAGACGCCATTCGTGCCGTACGGCGCCGAGGCCGATGTCGTCGTCGTACCGGTGACAACCGATGAGGGTGTGGCGATCGCATTCGTCCGCCGCGGGTCATACACCGTCACCGAGCTCCAGACGACCAACCGGGAGCCGCAAGCGACGCTCACGTTCGCCGACGTGACGGTGCCGGCGACCGATGTCCTCGCGGACGGGACGGATCTGCTGCACGACCTGCGGCTGCACATGACGGCAGGTCTCGCGATGGAAGCGGCCGGCGTGTGCGCCGCGGCGCTCGAGATGACGGCGACGCACACGAGCAACCGCGAGCAGTTCGGCAAGAAGATCGCGTCGTTCCAAGCGGTGGGGCAGCGCGCCGCCGACGCCTACATCGACACCGAGATGGTGCGGTTGACCGCGACGCAGGCGATGTGGCGTCTGTCCGAGGGCTGGCAGGCGGACGAAGAGGTAGCCGTCGCGAAGTTCTGGGTGGGTGACGGCGGGATGCGGGCGCTGCACGCCTGCCAGCACCTGCACGGCGGACTCGGCGTCGACCTGGACTACCCGCTGCACCGCTACTTCGTGTGGGGAAAGCAGCTCGAGCACGAGCTCGGGACGCCGACAAGGCAGCTGCTCACGCTCGGTGCCCAGCTTGCGGCAACTCCGGTCTAGGGAGCCTCGTGGAGTACAACCTCGCGGACATCTTCGAGTCGATCGTCGACGTCGTCGGCGACCGGGAAGCGCTCGTCTGCGGTGGCCGGCGACTGACCTATACGCAACTCGAAGCCCGGGCCAACCGACTGGCTCATCACCTCCAGCGAGCCGGGGTCGGACCTGGTGACCATGTTGGTGTGCAGCTCTACAACTGCACGGAGTACGTCGAGACGATGATCGCCTGCTTCAAGATCCGTGCAGTACCGATCAACGTCAACTACCGCTACGTCGAGGACGAGCTGGCCTACCTCTTCAACGATGCCGACGTCGTCGCGCTGCTGGTGGACACCGAGTTCTCTGCGCGAATCGACGCGATCCGGTCCCGCACGCCGTTGCTGCGACACGTCATCACCGTGGGCACCGGCGCGCGGCCGGCCGGTGCGATCGACTTCGACGAGGCGACCTCGGCGGAGTCGGAGGAGCGGACCGGTTTCCCGACCCGGTCGCCGGACGACCTCTACATCATCTACACGGGCGGCACGACCGGCATGCCCAAGGGCGTGATGTGGCGGCAGGAGGATCTCTTCTTTGCCGGCATGGGCGGCGGTGAGCCGACCGGCGAGCCGGTCAGCCGACCGGAGGAGGTCGCCGAGCGCGCACCCAACAGGGGCGTGCTCGTGTTCTTCCCGGTCGCACCGCTGATGCACGGTGCGGCCCAGCTGGCCACGTGGATCGCGTTCCTGCAGGGCGCCAAGGCCGTGCTGGTCCGTAAGTTCGAACCGCTCGAGGTCATCGACGTCGCTGCGCGCGAGGGGGCCAACTCGATCTCGATCGTCGGTGACGCCATG
>DATBDO010000110.1:0-13878 GCA_036269855.1 Mycobacteriales bacterium | reverse complement strand
CTCGCATTGCTGGGAGCCGGCGCCGACGCCGTGCCCGTCATCGAGGCACTTGACCAGGCCGGCCTGTTGGTGCGGCTCCTTCCCGAGTGGGAGAGAGTCCGTTGCAAGCCTCAGCGCAATCCGGTGCACCGGTTCACCGTCGACCGACATCTCGTCGAGGCAGCGACGCGCGCCGCTGCGTTGACACGCCACGTCGCCCGGCCTGACCTGCTGCTGCTCGGTGCCCTACTGCACGACATCGGCAAGGGCTGGCCCGGCGACCACACAGATGCGGGTGTCGCGGTGGTACCCGCCATCGCGGTGCGGCTGGGCCTGCCCCCGCCCGACGTCGACGTCCTGGTCACCCTGGTCCGACATCACCTGCTGCTCCCCGACACCGCGACCCGGCGTGACCTCGACGACCCGGCCACGCCGCAGCTCGTCGCCGACGCGGTCGCCGACCGGGGAACACTCGAGCTGCTGCACGCGCTCACCGAAGCCGACGCGCTCGCCACCGGTCCCGCCGCCTGGGGGGACTGGAAGGCCGGGCTCGTCGCGAACCTCGTCCGGCGTGCTGCCGCCGTTCTGGTGGGTGTGCCGGTCGAGGCGAGCGACGGGCTCGACGAGGCGCAGCGTTCGTTGGCTGCAAGGGGTGAGCTCGCGGTGCACGTCGACGGCGACCGCGTCACGGTTGTCGCGCCCGACCGGCCCGGACTGCTGTGGCGTTGGGCCGGTGTTCTCTCCTTGAATCGCCTGACCATCCGCGCGGCGACGGCGACATCGCTCGGCCCGACGGCCGTCACCGTCTTCAACGTCACCCCGAGGTTCGGATCGGCACCGGACTGGGACCGGCTGCGGGCGGATGTCCGAAGGGCGTACGACGACGCGATTCCGCTCGCGGCGCACCTGGCCGAGCGAGAGCGCGCCTATGCCACGGAGAGCGATCACGCCGTGCCGGCGCGGGTGTTGTGGGACGACTCAGCCTCCCAACACTCGTCGGTGGTGGAGGTGCGCGCGCACGACTCGGTCGGCTTGTTGTACCGGTTGACGCGTGCGCTGGCCGACCTCGGGCTGGATGTCCGTTCGGCCCGGATGAGCACCTTGGGCGCTGAGGTGGTCGACGCCTTCTATGTCGTCGACGCTGACGGCCGGCCCATTGACGATGTCGACCACAGGTCGGGCATCGAGCACGCGTTGCTCACAGCGTGTCGGCCAGCGTCCTGAGCACGTCGTCAACGTCGATGCCGTCGTCGACAACGACAACGGCCCCATGTCCGCGGCGGCGGAGGTCAGGTCCGACCCGTCGCTCGGCGACCGGCTGAGCGGCGCGGTCGCTGAGAACTCCGTCGATCGGGCCCAGCCGTTGCTCGACGTGGGGCACCACGCGCTCCCACACACCTGCATCCGTTGGATCCGCATGGAAGTGCGCGGCGGCGTCCGTCGTGAGGGGGACCGGCCCGACGACCGCAACGAGCGCCTCCGCCGTGGTCAAGGCGTCCGCCGCGACACCGAGCGACGCGGACGATCCGGCGACGACAAACACCCGGCCGGCGAACGGGCTCAGCGCCACGCTTGCCCCCTACGCTTACCCCGCCCGGTACCCGGTTACAGAGTGTGCCTGAACGTCATACGGTGCGGGTTGTCGAACACTCGGTGGAGGTGACGGATGGCGGAGATGCGCAACGTCCTGGACGGTTTGGTCAGGCATCTCGACCAGCACCCTGACGCGACCGCATTCCGCACGATCGACGATGAGACGTGGAGCTGGCGTGACTACGCCGATCGCGCCGCAGCGTTCGCCGGCGGGTTGGCTGCGCAAGGCGTCCAGCCGGGCGACCGGGTCGTCCTGATGCTGCGAAACCGGCTGGAGTTCCACGCGGCGGACCTTGGCGTGTTGCTCGCCGGCGCCACGGCGGTCTCCATCTACAACTCCTCGTCGCCGGAGCAGATCGGCTACCTGGTCACGCACTGCAAGGCGATAGCTGCCATCACCGAGGAGGGCGACTTCCTCGACAGGTTTCTTGCCGCGGACACGCCGACCCTTCGCGTCGTCATCGTCGTCGGCGGCGAGTCTGACGGTTGCGTGGGCTTCGACGAGGTCGCGGCCGGGCCGGCGGTCGACATCCGCGCCGTCGCCGACGCGACCGACCCGACGCAGCTCCTCACGGTCATCTACACCTCAGGAACGACCGGGCCGCCCAAGGGCGTGATGCTCGACCACACCAACTTGCTGGCGGCGTACAAGGGCCTCATCCATTTCCACGACCCGGATGAGGATCCGCTGCAGATCCGGCTGGTGTCCTATCTGCCGATGGCACACATCGCCGAACGCAACGTCAGTCACTACAACCATCTTCTGCACGGGGGCGTGGTCACGCCATGCCCGGACCTCGCGCAGCTCGGGTCATATCTCCTCGCGGTCCGGCCCACGCAATTGTTCGGACCGCCGCGGGTGTGGGAGAAGCTCGCGGCCGGCATTCAGGCCGCTGTGGCTGCTCGACCGGAAGAAGACCGGGCTCGTTTTGCGGACGCGCTCGCCATCGGTCGACAGGTGCAGACGTTGCGGGCGCAGGGTGAGGAGCTGCCGGCGGACCTCGCCGCGACGTGGGAGTTCGTCGAAGAAGTGGCGTTCCGCCCGTTGCGCGCTGTCGTCGGTCTGGATGCGTGCACGATCGCCTTCAGCGGCGCGGCGCCCATCCCACCGGAGGTCATCGACTTCATTCGTGACCTCGGCGTCGAGATGAGCGAGATATACGGGATGAGCGAGAACACCGGTGGCATGACGTGGGAACCACACCTCGTCAGGTCGGGCCGCGTCGGCCGCGCCTATCCCCACACCGAGGTCATCACGGCCCCCGACGGCGAGGTGCTGTGCCGCGGCGCAATCGTGTTCAAGGGTTACTTGGACGATCCGCAACGCACCCGCGAAGCGCTCGACGACGACGGCTGGTTGCACACCGGCGACATCGGTGAGTTCGACGAAGACGGCTATCTCAAAATCGTCGACCGCAAGAAGGAGCTGATCATCACCGCCGGCGGAAAGAACGTGTCGCCGGCAAACATCGAAGCCGCGCTCAAGACGATCTCGCTGATTGGTCAGGCGATGGCGATCGGCGACGCCAGGCCCTATCTCGTGGCGCTGCTGACCGTCGACCCGGATACCGCCGGCGTGCAGTACCCGGGCCGTTCCCTCGCCGAGATTGCCGCCGACCCAGAGGTGCTCGCCGATGTCGCGGCCGCAGTCGCCGACGTGAACGCAAGACTGTCGACGGTTGAACACATTCGCCGATTTGTCCTGCTCGGTGAGGAGTGGCTGCCGGACACCGCGCTCCTGACGCCGACGATGAAGCTCAAGCGCCGCGGCGTCCTCGCGACCTACGAGAGCCGGGTCGAGGAGATGTACGCCGGCGGTGGCGTCGAGGTCGAACCCGCGAGGACCATGGCTGCTGCGCCGTAGCAACGCCCCTTAGTCTGGCGAGAGCATGTTCGACACACTCTCCGACCGGCTCGAGTCGGTCTTCACCTCGCTGCGCGGCAAGGGTCGACTGTCCGAGGCAGACATCGATGCCACCGCGCGTGAGATCCGCATCGCGCTCCTCGAGGCTGACGTCGCGCTGCCGGCGGTGCGTGCGTTCGTCGGCGCCATAAAGGAGCGAGCCCGCGGCGCCGAGGTGTCGCAGGCGCTCAACCCGGCCCAGCAGGTCATCAAGATCGTCAACGAGGAGCTGATCCGGATCCTCGGCGGCGAAGCCCGCCCGATCCACCTCGCCAAAACGCCGCCGACCGTTGTCCTGCTGGCCGGTCTTCAGGGAACCGGCAAGACGACCCTCGCCGGCAAGCTCGGGCTCTGGCTCAAAGAGCAGCGGCATGCGCCTCTGCTCGTCGCGAGTGACCTGCAGCGTCCGAATGCGGTGCAGCAGCTGCAAGTTGTCGGCCAGCAGGCCGGCGTTGACGTCTGGGCGCCGTACGTCGGAAACGGCGTCGGCGACCCTGTCGAAGCGGCGCGCAGCGGTGTCGAGCACGCCCGCCGGATGGGCCATGACGTTGTCGTCGTCGACACGGCCGGCCGGCTCGGCATCGACGCCGACATGATGGCGCAGGCGGTCGCGATCCGCGACGCCGTGCAGCCCGACGAGACGCTCTTCGTCGTCGACGCGATGATCGGCCAGGACGCCGTCACGACGGCGGAGGCTTTCCGCGACGGTGTCGGTTTCAGTGGCGTCGTCCTCACCAAGCTCGACGGCGATGCCCGCGGTGGCGCCGCACTCTCGGTCGCCAACGTCACCGGCCGGCCGATCATGTTCGCGTCAACGGGGGAGAAGCTCGCCGACTTCGACGTCTTCCACCCCGAGCGAATGGCCTCGCGCATCCTCGGAATGGGCGACGTACTCACGCTCATCGAGCAAGCGGAGAAGACGTTCGAGGCGGACGAGACCACCCGGATGGCCGAGAAGATGCTCGGCCCTGGTGAGCTCACCCTCGAAGACTTTCTCGACCAGATGATGATGGTTCGGCGGATGGGGCCGATCGGCAACATCCTCGGGATGCTGCCGGGGATGGGTCAGCTCAAGGACCAGATCAGTCAGATCGACGACCGCGATCTCGATCGCATCGCCGCGATCATCCGATCGATGACCCCGGCAGAGCGGCAAGACCCGAAGATCCTCAACGGGTCGCGCCGGTTGCGCATCGCCAAGGGGTCCGGCGTCACCGTCACGGAGGTCAACAGCCTCGTCGACCGCTTCTACGAAGCGCGCAAGATGATGAAGCAGATGGCCGGCAGCCTGCCCGGCATGCGCCGGGCCGGCAAGCGTGCGGGCAAGAAGGGGAAGAAGGGTAAGGGCAGCAAGGCCGCCCGCCCGGTCGCGCCGCGCATGCCGGGCGCCCTGCCGGCCGGTTTCGATCCGTCTGCCTTGCAGCTCCCGCCGGGCATGAAGCTGCCGCCGGGACTGCGCCCGGATCTGTCCAACCTTCGCTTGCCGCCCGACGAACAGGGCTGATCACGCTCAACGCGCCGGTCCGGGATGCCGATCACGACATCGTGGACTCCGAAGGCCAGTTCTTCGTGACGCTGCCCGAGCAGGCAGTCGCGCGTCAGGACGCGCCGCCCGTGCCGTTGCCGGTCAGCTACCAGCACAGCCGGTGGCGCTCCAGCGTGACCAGCTTCGGGCCGATCGGGCGCATCGTGATGACGGTGCTGATGTTCGTGCCCATGTGGTTCTTCTGGGAGACCCAGGGATTCGCGTGGCCCGGGCTCGTCATCTGGGGCGTGTTCATCCTCCCGTGGGCCCTGCGCGACATCTGGCGGCGGGCGCGGATCCACGCGAACTGACACGAGGCACGTCGACTCTGGCAGAATGGCTGCGAGCACTCGGCGTACGGCGGCCCCTCTCTCCGGCGTACGACGCAGTCCCGGGCAATGTCCCGCACATCCCCACGTGCGCGGCGGCGCCCATCGCGTTCAGACCTGGAGACCCCACCCTCGTGGCTACCAAGATTCGACTCATGCGCCTGGGCAAGATCCGCGCGCCGTACTACCGCATCGTTGTCGCCGACTCCCGCACCAAGCGGGACGGCCGGGTGATCGAGACGATCGGCAAGTACCACCCCAAGCAGGACCCGTCCCTCATCGAGGTCGACTCGGAGCGGGCTCAGTACTGGCTCGGCGTCGGCGCACAGCCGACCGAGCCGGTCGCGGCCATCCTCAAGATCACCGGCGACTGGCAGAAGTTCAAGGGCGAGCCGGCGCCGGCCGAGGGCGTCAGGACCGCAGCCCCCAGGCCCGACCGTAAGGCCATCTTCGAGGCGGCTGCCAAGGAGACGCACGACGAGCCGGCCCCGGCCAAGAAGACCGCCGCCAAGAAGGCCGCGCCGGCTGCGGAAGAGGCAGCTCCGGCCGCGGACGAGGCGGCGCCTGCCGGCGCGGAGACTCCGGCCCCGGCCGAGCCCACCGCGGAGGCAGCGCCGGCCGAAGAAGCCGCCGCCGAGGCAGAGCCGGCCGCCGGCGCTGAACCGGCCGCCCAGGCGGAGCCGGCTGCCGACCCTGAACCGGCCGCCCAGGCGGAGCCGGCCGCCGACGCTGAGCCGGTCGCCGACCCTGAGCCGGCAGCCGACGACGCCACCGAGAGCTGATGCTCGAGGAGGCGCTTGACCACCTGGTCCGCGGGATCGTGGACCACCCCGACGACGTGCGCGTCGATCTGCGCTCGCTGCGTCGGGGTCAGGTGCTCGAGGTGCGCGTGCACCCCGAGGACCTCGGCAAGGTCATCGGTCGCGGCGGCCGGACGGCTCGCGCGCTGCGGGCCGTCATGACCGCCCTCGGCGGCCGCGGGATCCGCGTCGACCTCGTCGACGTCGACGAGGTGCGCTGACGCCGGGCTCACCGGTGCAGCTGGTGGTCGGGCGCATCGCCCGAGCTCATGGCATCGGCGGTGAAGTCTCCGTCGAGGTCCGCACCGACGCCCCGCACGAACGGTTCGCCGTCGGCGCGACCTTGGACACCGAGCCGGCCCACCTCGGGCCACTCGCGATCGCCAGGACGCGCTGGCACTCCGGTCGGTTACTCATCGCCTTCGAGAATGTTGCCGACCGAACAGCCGCAGAGGCGTTGCGCGGTGCATTGCTCGTCGTCGACTCGGCGACGAGCCCGGCGACCGAAGAGGACGACGCCTACTGGGACCACCAGCTCGCCGGTCTATCGGTCGTGTCGGCCGCCGGCGAGCCGCTCGGTGTCATCGAAGACGTGGTACATCCGCCCGGTCCTGACCTGCTCGTCGTACGACGTCCTGACGGCGGCGAGACCTTGGTGCCCTTCGTGCGCGACATCGTGACGACGGTCGATCTCGCCGTGCGGCGCGTCGTCGTCAACCCGCCGGAAGGGTTGTTCGAACTATGAGCGACCCGACCGCGTTGCGCCTCGAGTCCGCGGCGAGGCCGCAACGGATCGACATCGTCACGATCTTCCCGGAGTACTTCGACGTGCTTGACGTCTCGCTGCTCGGCAAGGCGCGCGCTGCGGGACTCGTCGACATTCGAGTGCGTGACCTGCGTGAGTGGACCGATGACGTGCACCGCACGGTTGACGACGCGCCGTACGGCGGGGGTCCGGGCATGGTGATGCGGCCGGAGCCATGGGGGCGCGCGCTCGACGCGGTAACCGCGGACGTCCCGGCTGCACGGTTGGTCATCCCCACGCCGTCCGGGCGCCGGTTCACCCAGGACGACGCCCGCCAGTGGGCGGCGGATGCCGCCCCGCTGGTGTTTGCCCCGGCGCGGTACGAAGGCATCGATGCTCGCGTCGCCGAGTGGGCCCGGGGGCGCATGCCGGTCGACGAGCTGTCGATCGGCGACTACGTGCTCGCCGGCGGCGAGGCGGCAGTGGTCGTCATGATCGAGGCGGTGACCCGGTTGCTGCCCGGATTCATGGGCAATGCGGACAGCACCACCCAGGAGTCCTTCGAGGGCGGTCTTCTCGAGGCGCCCGCCTACACCCGGCCGGCGGACTGGCGCGGGCTGGAGGTGCCACCGGTGTTGCTGTCCGGCGACCACGCCGCCATCGTCCGCTGGCGCGAGGAGGAGGCCCGGCGGCGAACCGAGACACACCGGCCGGACCTGCTGCCCTGATGCGGGTGTTACCGCTGGGACCCGCGGCTGTGGCACCATGGATGGTCGCGCGGCCAGGGCCGGCGCGGTTCGCGACGAGCACACGGATGCCATCTCAAGGACGAAGGATTTCCTGATGCAGACCCTCGATTCGATCGACGCTGCGTCGCTGCGTAGTGACGTGCCGGCGTTCCGCCCCGGTGACACGGTCAAGGTCCACGTCCGCGTCGTCGAGGGCAACCGCGAGCGCATCCAGGTCTTCCAGGGCGTCGTCATCCGGCGTCAGGGCGGTGGTGTCCGCGAGACGTTCACCGTCCGGAAGGTGAGCTTCGGCGTCGGCGTCGAGCGCACGTTCCCGGTCCACTCGCCGATCGTCGACCACATCGAGGTGGTGACTCGCGGCGACGTCCGCCGGGCCAAGCTCTACTACCTGCGTGATCTGCGCGGCAAGAAGGCAAAGATCAAGGAGAAGCGCGACACGACTCCGGCACGCTGACCGTCCGATCACGCCGTGACTGCCCCCGAGAGCCGTATGTCCGAAGCCCAGGACGGCCCGCCGCCGGACCAACAGCCCGTGTCGCCGGATCAGTCAGATGCGCCGCCGCCGGACGAGCCACCGGCTAAGGAGAAGAAGCGCGGGTCGTTCCTTCGCGAACTGCCGTTCCTCATCCTGATCGCGCTCGTCCTCGCGCTCCTGATCAAGACGTTCCTCGTGCAGGCGTTCTTCATCCCATCCGGTTCGATGGAGAACACTCTGCACATCGGCGACCGGGTTCTCGTCAACAAGCTCGTCTATCGCATTCGCGACGTGCATCGCGGCGAGATCATCGTGTTCCGTGGGCCGACCTCATGGCAGGACAACCCCGAGTTCACGTCGAGCGAGCCCAGCAACCCGATCTCCCGGTTCTTTCACGACATCGGTTCCGCTCTTGGTGTCGCGGCGCCGTCGAGCAAGGACTTCATCAAGCGCGTGATCGGCGTGGCCGGCGACCACGTCGTCTGTTGCGATGCGCAGGGACATGTCACGGTCAACGGACGTCCGCTCACCGAGCCTTACCTCTACCCGGGCGCGAAGCCGTCGGATACTCCCTTCGACGTCACGGTGCCCAAGGGCCGGCTCTGGGTGATGGGTGACCACCGCAACATGTCCGCGGACTCCCGCGCGCACATCAGCGACGGCAACAACGGCACCATCCCGACGGGCAATGTCATCGGTCGGGCGTTCATCCGGGTCTGGCCGCCGAGCGACTGGGGCACGTTGGGCGTGCCCAGCACGTTCCACCAGAAGGGGCTCGCGGCCGCGCTCGTCAACCCGCTGTCGATGGGCTTCGCGGGCGCGGTCCCGCTCACGCTGCTTCGACGCCGGTTTGCTCGCCGCCGGCGCCGCGGCCGCGCTTCGCACCCCGCCAAGAGCTGACTCGTCGTACGCTGCCGGAGATGGCTGGCGCACTCGACGGCAGGCGGAGCACGACGGTCCGCCGCGACGCGGGGATCTACGGCTACGAGCGCGCGCTCGCCCGGCGAGGTCTATGGCCGGTGGCCGGTGCGGACGAGGCGGGTCGCGGCGCCTGCGCCGGGCCGCTCGTCGTCGGGGCCGTGGTCCTGCCGGAGGGCAAGCGCGGCCAGGTGCCCGGGCTCGCCGACTCGAAGCTCCTGACGCCCGCGGCGCGGGAGAGGGTCTACGCGCAGGTGGTGAAGCGGGCGCTCGCCTGGACGGCGGTCGTCATTCCGCCGGCCGAGGTGGACCGGCTGGGCCTTCACGTGTGCAACGTCATGGGCATGCGCCGCGCGTTGGCGCAACTGTCGGTCACGCCTGCTTATGTGCTGACCGATGGCTTCCCGGTGCCCGGCCTCGACGTACCAGGCCTCGCGGTCTGGAAGGGCGACCGGGTCGCCGCCTGCATCGCTGCCGCGTCAGTGGTCGCGAAGGTGACTAGGGACCGCCTCATGGTCGAGATGCATGGGCAGTGGCCGGCCTACTCCTTCGACGAGCACAAGGGCTACGTCACCCCCGAGCATCAGGCGGCACTACGCGCGCACGGGCCGTGCCCGGAGCATCGGTTCTCTTATGTGAATGTCAAGGGCGCCATCGTCCGGCAGACGGAAGACGACGAGTGGGAGTACGCCGGCTGATGAGCGCCGAAGACCTCGAGAAATACGAGACCGAGATGGAGCTTCAGCTCTATCGCGAGTACCGCGATGTCGTCGGTCTGTTCGCCTACGTCGTCGAGACCGAGCGCCGGTTCTACTTGACCAACGACGTCAAGGTGGAAGAGCACAGCGAAGGCGGCGAGACCTACTTCGAGGTCGCGATGCATGACGCGTGGGTATGGGACATGTATCGGCCGGCTCGGTTCGTCAAGAACGTGCGCGTGCTGACGTTCAAGGATGTCAACGTCGAGGAGCTCGCGAAGAGCGACCTGGAGCTGCCCGGAGATAAGCCGGACTTCACGGGGTAGGTCACTGACATGAGTGACAACGTCTCTATGCCGGATCCGCCGGCAGCCAACCAGGACAAGAACGAGCCCATCGCGACGACGCCGAGTGAGCCGCCGCAGTCAGTCGACTCCGCTACACAGACAGACGGTTCGATGCCGGCAAACGCCACCGGCGGGGTGCCGACCCCGGGCGACTCCAAAGGAGTCGCGGTCCCGTCCGTGCAGGCGGCGGCCGGCAGCAGCGAGGAGTCCGGCGCCATCGAGGACGTCCGTACGACGTCGCTCGCGCCGCCGGGCAAGCCGGACGGTGAGGTCGACACCCGCGCCTGACGGTCCACAGGTGTAACCCGCCTCCACAGGCCTGGTGCTCGCGGCGACGTGACGGCGCCGACGCAGGCACTGTGGCCTCGGAGGTGGTCGCGTGGCCGCGAAGGACGGTGTCGGCAGATACGGCGAAGACGTCGCTGTGCGCCACCTCGAGGAGGCGGGCCTCGAGATCCTCGCCCGCAACTGGCGATGCTCAGAGGGCGAGATCGACATCGTGGCGCGCGACCGCGGTGTCGTCGTCATCTGTGAGGTCAAGACCCGTTCGGGCCTTGGCTTCGGCCTTCCCGCCGAGGCGATCACGCGCCGAAAGGCCGATCGGCTTCGCCGACTCGCTTATCACTGGCTGCGTGAGCATCCGGCCCGGGGTGCCGACATCAGGTTCGACGTCATCAGCGTTCTGCGCGCCCAACGCGGCGCGGCGGTCGTGGAACATCTGCGGGCGGCGTTCTGATGGTCGTCGCGCGTTCGTTGTCGGTCGCGTTGGTGGGCGTTGACGCCACTGTCGTGGACGTCGAGGTCGATGTTTCGAGCGGCGTGCCGGACTTCACGCTGATCGCTCTTGCGGACACGGTGCTGAGGCAAGCCGAGAAACGCGTCAAATCGGCGCTCAACAACTCGGGTGAGAGCTGGCCAGGCCGACGCGTCACGGTGGCGCTGTCACCCGCCGAGGTGCCCAAAGCCGGCAGTGGCTTCGACGTGCCGATAGCGGTGACCGTGCTCGCTGCCGCGGGAGCGCTGCCCGCGGAGCGGATCGCCGGACTGGTCTTGCTGGGCGGGGTAGCCCTCGGCGGTGCCTTGCAGCCGGTGACCGGGGTTCTGCCGGCGGTCATCGGGGCGATGCAGCAAGGCCGTGACCGGTTCGTCGTTCCGGCCGGCAATGCGAGCGAGGCGAGGCTCGTTCCGGGGGCGCGAGTGTGGGCGGTCGGATCGCTTGCCGAGTTGTGTGCGTGGCTGCGCGGTGAGATCGATGACGACGAGCTGCTGGCGGAGCGCCGGCAATCCCTTCCCGAGCCGGCAGACAACCACGCCGACTTCGCTGATGTCGTGGGACAGGAAGGGGCTCGACGCGCGCTCGAGATCGCAGCAGCCGGAGGCCATCACGTGCTGATGTCGGGGCCGCCGGGCGTCGGCAAGACGATGCTTGCCGAGCGCTTGCCGAGCATCTTGCCTCCGCTGACGGATGACGAAGCGATGGAGGTCACGGCTATTCACTCCGTGGCGGGCCGGTTGGCGACCGGGCGTCCGCTGATCGCTGAGCCGCCCTTCTCCTCGCCCCATCACTCGTCGAGCGTTGCGGCCATCGTCGGTGGTGGCAGTGGCATCGCCGGCCCGGGCGCGATCTCGCTCGCCCACCGGGGCGTGCTGTTCCTCGATGAAGCACCCGAATTCAGTCCGCGAGTGCTCGACGCCCTCCGCCAACCGCTCGAGAGCGGCATCGTGACGATTGCTCGTTCGCGCGGAATCGCCGTCTACCCCGCCAGGTTCCTGCTCGTGCTCGCGGCAAACCCGTGTCCGTGTTCTGCAGGTGGCCGGTTCATCGAAGACGGCCAGTGCATGTGTCCGGCCCGCGTTCGCCAGCGACATCAGGCCCGGCTGTCCGGCCCGTTCCGCGACCGCATCGACCTCGTGGTCAATCTCGAGCCCGTGAGCCGACGGCTGCTCTCCGAACAAGAGCTCGGCGAACCATCGCACGCGGTGCGTGCACGCGTGCAGGCCGCTCGCGCAATCGCCCGCGAACGACTCGCCGGGACGCCGTGGACGACGTCCGGCGATGTTCCGGGCCCCGTGTTGCGTCGGCGTTGGCCGATCGACGCTGCCGATCTGCGCGCTGTCGGCGCAGCAGTCGACCGTGGCGCGCTCTCCAACCGTGGCCTCGACCGAGTGCGGCGGGTCGCATGGACCCTCGCCGACCTGGCCGGGCGAGCGCGGCCAGGCAGGGACGAGGTCGACGAGGCGCTCGAGTTGCGGCTCGGCCGGCAGAACATCCGCCCGCTCACGGCGGCATCGGCATGACCACAACCGAGGAGCGGATCGCGCGGGCGACATTGCTGCGGATCGCCGAGCCCGGCAACACCGCGCTGCTTGCACATGTTGACGCCGTCGGCGTCGTGCACGCGGTCGAGGACATCCGTCGTGGTGCGCTCATTGACGGTGCTGAGGTGGACGCGCTGCGGCATCGATTGCTGAATGCATCGGGGGAGGCGGACCTCGAGACAGCTGCCCGCTGTGGTGCCCGGCTCGTTTGCCCGAGCGACGACGAGTGGCCGGTGCGACTGCAAGACCTCCGGTGGGTCGGTCGTGCGTCCTTCGGGTTGTGGGTGTGCGGGCCGGGTTCGTTGGTCGAGGCGACCGCGACATCGATTGCGATCGTCGGCACCCGCACCGCGACCGACTACGGCGGGGCGATCGCTGCCGATATGGCCTACGAGCTGGCCGAGCGGGGCTGGTCGGTCGTGTCCGGGCTGGCCTATGGGATCGACGCGGCCGCCCACCGCGGTGCTCTGTCGGCCGGTGGAACGACGGTCGGCGTGCTCGCATGCGGGATCGATGTTCCTTATCCCGGCGGTAACCGGCCGCTCTATGAGCGGCTGAAAGCCGAGGGGCTCGTCGTCAGCGAGCATCCGCCGGGCTCGGCGCCGCAACGACTGCGCTTCCTGGTGCGCAACCGCATCATCGCGGCACTGTCGCTCGGCACGGTCGTCGTCGAGATGGCACTACGCAGCGGCGCCCGCTCGACCGCCGGGCATGCGGCAGCAATCAACCGACATGTGATGTGCGTACCTGGTCCGATCACCAGCGCCATGTCGGGCGGCTGTCATCGACTCTTGCGCGAGCGCCCCGAGACGGTGTTGGTCACCAGTGCCTCGGAGGTCATCGAACAGTGCGGTCACATGGGTGAGCTTGCTCCTTATGAGAGCGGGCCGGCGCGCACTCGGGACCTTCTCGGTCCGATGGTGGCGCGAGTCTTCGAAGGCGTACCGGTGCGCAAGCACGCCGACGTCGCCGGTATCGCCAATGCCGCCGGCGTCGCGGTGCCCGTTGCGACCGCCGCGCTCGCGGCGCTTGCGGCAGCGGGCCTGGTCGAGCAGGTCGAAGACCGGTGGGCGATGACAACGGAGGGTCGACGCGACCGGCGGGCCCGGACCTCCGGGCCGGACGACCAGCTCCAGCTCGATTGGTGGTGACCCGCCGAAGGGCGGATGTGCTTGACCTCGCGGGCACGACAGCGCAGCGTGAGCGCGTGATCGATGGGGAGGGAGCCGGGTCTCTACCGACGGAGTTCGCCCGCGTCGCTGAGCTCTTCGCCGACCATCTGAGCCTCGAGCGGAACCTGTCCCCGCACACCGTCCGCGCCTACCTCGGCGACGTGACGAGCCTGCTCGAGCACGCGGGGAGGCTGCGGCTCGAGCAGCTCGACGAGCTCGATGTCCGTGCCCTGCGCTCGTGGCTGTCCCGGCTACACAGCCAGGGCGCGAGCCGCCGCACCCTCGCCCGCCGGACCTCCGCCGCGCGGGTGTTCACCGCCTGGGCC
>DATBDO010000109.1:0-5623 GCA_036269855.1 Mycobacteriales bacterium | reverse complement strand
CCGCATCCTCTTCTCCGACGCGCGCACCCTGCTTCTGGATGAGCCGACCAACCACCTCGACGCCGACTCGATCGTGTGGTTGCGCGACTTTCTCCGCGCGTACGGCGGTGGCCTCGTCGTCATCAGCCACGACGTCGATCTTCTCGACCGCGTGGTCAACAAGGTGTTCCACCTCGATGCCAACCGCGCCGCGCTCGACCTCTACAACGTCGGCTGGAAGGCCTACCTGCAGCAACGCGAGGTCGACGAACGTCGACGCAAACGCGAGCGGGTCAACGCCGAGAAGAAGGCGGCCGCTCTCATGAGCCAGGCCGACCGGATGCGGGCGAAGGCGACCAAGGCGGTCGCCGCGCAGAACATGGCGAAGCGGGCCGAACGGCTGCTCGCCGGCCTGGAGGAGGAGCGTCGCTCCGACAAGGTGGCGCGGATCCGCTTCCCGGACCCCGCGCCGTGCGGCCGGGTGCCCCTCACGGCGACCGCGTTGTCGAAGTCCTACGGCAGCCTCGAGGTCTTCACCGACGTCGACCTGGCCATCGACCGGGGGAGCCGGGTCGTCGTACTCGGCCTCAACGGCGCCGGCAAGACGACGCTGCTCCGGCTGCTGTCCGGGCTGGAGGCTGCGGACACCGGCGAGGTGCATCCCGGGCACGGGTTGGTCCTCGGCTACTACGCCCAGGAGCACGAGACCCTCGATCCCGACGCCACTGTTCTCGCCAACCTTGCCGCGGTCGCGCCGCAGTTGCCCGAGGTCGAGCAACGCAAGGTGCTCGGGTCGTTCGACTTCAGTGGCGACACGGTGCTGCAGTCCGCGGGCACGCTCTCGGGCGGAGAGAAGACACGCCTCGCGCTCGCCCGGCTGGTCGTGTCGAGTGCCAACGTCCTGCTCCTCGACGAGCCGACCAACAACCTCGACCCGGCCAGCCGCGAGCAGGTCCTGGGCGCGCTGCGCTCCTACAAGGGCGCGCTCGTCCTCGTCACCCACGACGAAGGCGCGGTCGACGCGCTGCATCCCGAGCGCGTGCTGCTGTTGCCGGACGGGGTCGAGGACCACTGGAGCGCCGACCTCGCCGACCTCGTCGCGCTTGCCTGAAGGCCGGGGGCGTAGTTTCGCGGCATGAGCGTGAAGCTGACAGTCGTTTACGGCAACCCCGATGACGCCGAGACCTTCGACAAGCACTACAACGAGGTTCACATGCCGATGGTCGGGCGCTGGCCCGGGGTCGAGCGCACCGAAGTGGCCAAGGTCACCGGTGGCCCGATGGGTTCGCCGGCGTCGTACCACTTGATCACCGAGATCTACTTCGCCGACGAGGATGCGCTCAATGCCGCGCTGTCCTCCGACGCCGGCCGCGAAGCCGGCAAGGACTTCATGGCGATCGCACCGCCGGGTTCGTTCATGACCGTTGCCCAAATCGTCAACTGAGCGAAATCAGACGGTCGCACCGGGTACTCAGACTCGGACAAAAGTGATAAGAGTGGTCATTAGCGGGAACCTTTCGGCCCCGCACGGGGGACTACGGGCGCGCAATGCACGGAGGTGCCGATGGTGGTCGAGCTGAAGAAGGGCAGTCGGGTCACGGGAATGGAGCGTGACCGACTGGCAGGGGACCTCCGCAGGAAATACGACTCGGGCGAAAGCATCCGGGCGTTGGCCGCCTCCACCGGCCGCTCTTATGGTTTCGTCCATCGCATCCTCAGTGAATCGGGTGCGAACCTGCGCGGGCGCGGCGGCGCCACGAGAGGTAGGAAGGCCTCCTGAGCGAACAGGACGACCAGCACGAACTTCATCCGGGGGGAGTTCGCTACGACGTCGACGGACAGATCGCCCGGGTCACCTTGGCGCGTCCGTTCAAACGCAATGCGCAGACGCCGGAGATGTGGCTGCGACTCGCGGCGATCGCCGCGGAACTGCCTGCCGACGTCCGTTGCGTCGTCGTGTCCGGCGAAGGGCCGTCGTTCAGCGCCGGGCTCGACCGCAGCATGTTCGGCACTCTCCCCGAACAGGCCGGACAGGGTGACGAGGCCTTTCTCGATCTGATCGCGTCGTACCAGAGCGGCTTCAGCTGGCTGCGCAACCCGCGGTTCGTGAGCATCGCGGCCGTCCAAGGCCACGCCGTCGGCGCCGGGTTCCAGCTGGCGCTGGCGTGCGACCTGCGGGTCGCCGCCGTGGACGCGCAGTTCACGATGGCGGAGCCGTCGCTCGGGCTGGTGCCGGATCTCGGCGGCACGCAGGTGCTCGTCGACCTCGTCGGCTATGCCCGCGCCCTCGAGATCTGTGCGACCGGCCGAAGGGTGGGGGCGGGCGAGGCGGGTGACATCGGCCTGGCCAACCTCGTCGTACCCAACGACCAGCTCGCGAGCACGGTCGACGACCTTGTGGCCGCCGTATGCGGCTCCAACGCTGATGCTGTCGCCGCGACCAAGGCACTGCTGCTCGGCTCCCGCGACCGTTCGTATGCTGACCAACTGCTGGCCGAACGAACGGCCCAGATGGCTCGCATCAAGGCACTCGCCGGCGGCCAGAGCTAGCAGGGAGTTCGCATGGATCTGGCACTCAGTCCGGAGCAAGAGGCGACCCGCCGCACCGTCGCCGAGTGGGTGGACGCAGTCGTCGTGCCCAACGCGATCCGCAACGACCGCGAGGAGCGTTTCCCGCAGGAGGCCCTCGACGGACTGAAGCGGGACGGTTGGGTCGGGCTGACGATCCCGGAGGAGTACGGCGGCGGCGGCGCCGACCCGCTCACCTATTGCCTTGTCATCGAGGAGCTCGGCCGCGGTGACGCCAACGTCCGGTCGCTGCTGTCGGTGCACCTCGGCCTCGTCGGCGGATCGATCAACCGATGGGGGACTGCGGAGCAGAAGCAGGAGTGGCTGCCCCGGATGGCGACCGGTGCGGCGCTTGGCTGCTTCTGCCTGACCGAGCCGGACCACGGGTCCGACCCGGCCGCGCTGGAGTCGACCGCGGTCAAGGAGGGTGACTCCTACCGCATCAACGGGTCCAAGATCTTCATCACCAACGGCGACATCGCGGGGGTCGCCCTCGTCATGGCGCGCACCGGCGGTCCGGGCGCGCGTGGAGTGTCCGCCTTCCTGGTGCCGTGCGACACGCCAGGGTTCAACCCGAAGCCGATCCACGGCAAGCTCGGCCTGCGCTCGTGCGACACCGCCGAGATCGCGTTGGACGACGTCGTGGTGCCGGCGACCGCCTTGCTGGGTCAGGAGGGCGACGGCATCAAGGTCGCACTCTCCGCACTCGACGACGGGCGCATGTCGCTTGCCGCCTCCTGCACCGGCCTCGGGCAGGCGGCGGTCGACTCGATGACGTCGTATGCGAAGCAACGGGAGCAGTTCGGTCGGCCGATCGCCGGCTTCCAGCTCGTGCAGGAGTTGATCGCCGACGCGGCCGTCGAGGTGGAGGCGGCCCGGCTGCTGACCTGGCGGGTCGCCGACCTCAAGATGCGCGGCGAGAAATACACGCTGGCTGCCTCGATGGCGAAGTTCTACGCGTCAGAGATGTGCGTGCGCGCGGCCAACGCGGCCGTGCAAGTGCATGGTGGCTATGGCTACGTCGACGAGTTCGTCGTTGGCAAGCTCTTGCGCGACTCACGCGTGACGACCTTGTACGAAGGCACCTCGCAAGTGCAGAAGCTGCTGATCGGCCGCGCCCTGACCGGCATCAGCGCTTTCACCTGAGCAATTACGCATAGCGTGGATCGGTGCGCGGACCGGCGGTTCTTCAGGATCGGCGGTTCTCCCGGCTGGTGCTCGCGCGCACGATCTCGCTGTTCGGCACCGGCGTCGGTCCGGTCGCACTCGCGTTCGGCGTGCTCGGCCTTGCTCATGCGAGCCCGACTGACCTGTCCATCGTGCAGGCGGCGTACGTTTTGCCGCTGGTGCTGTTCGTGCTTCTCGCCGGTGCGATCGCCGATCGCCGGCATCGGCTTCGAGTACTCGTGCTCGCGGACACCGTCGGCGGGCTGGCGTGGACCGGGCTCGCGCTGCTGATCGGCACGCGGCACGCGCCACTCGGTGCTCTCGTCGCGCTTGCCTTCGTCGGCGGCACGGGTGCCGCGCTGGTCGGGCCAACCATGACCGGGGTGGTGCCCGAGATGGCGCCGCCGGGCCAGCTCCAGCAGGCCAACAGCGTGTTGCGACTCGGCCTCAATTTCGCCCGCCTACTCGGGCTCGCCGTCGGCGGCGCGCTGGTTGCCGCGATCGGCGCGGGCTGGACGCTGGCGATCGACGCAGCGTCGTTCTTCGCCAGCGCCGTGCTCATCGCGGGTCTCGGGCCGGGGGAGCCGCTCCCGGTGGGTGGCACCAGCCTGCTGTCGGATCTACGAACCGGCGGGCGGGAGTTCTTCTCGCACCAGTGGCTGTGGGTGATCGTTGCGCAGTTCTCCTTCCTCGTCGCCGTCAGCCAGGCGAGCATCGGCGTCCTCGGGCCGATCGTGGCCAAGCAGCACCTGGGCGGCGCGCCGGCCTGGTCGCTGATCGTCGCCGCCGACGCGCTCGGCGCGTTGGCGGGCGCGATCGTCGTGCTGCGGCTGCGGATCAGTCGCCCCCTGTTCGTCGCGACCCTGGCGACCCTCACGCTGGCCCTGCCGATGCTGTTGCTCGGTCTGCCCGTGCCCGCTGTCGCGGTCGCCGCGGGGGCGTTCCTGTCGGGGGTCGGTACTGCTGTGTTCGGCGTGCTCTGGGACACCACCGTGCAGCGGGAGATCCCGCCCGCGATGCTGTCCCGGGTCAGCTCCTACGACTGGCTGGGCTCGGTGGGGTTGAGTCCGATCGGGATCGTGGTCGCCGGACCCCTCGCGCTGGCCGTCGGGGCCCGGCCGGCCGAACTGGGCTGCGCCGCGGTCGCAATCGCGTCGACGCTGCTGGCCCTGCTGTCCCCGCATGTACGCCGGATGAGCGGCGCGGCTACCGAGATCCGGAAGCAAGACGGCCTCGGCCGTGTTGCACTTCCGGAGGAGGTCTGACCGCGTATGTCGATGGGGCCAGCTGGCTGGCAGGTAATGCACTCGTTCCGACGCGACTCGTCGGTGACCGAGCGGCGGCTGCCGCCGGGGACGATGAAGCGGATTGCCCGCTTTGCGGCGTCGTACAAGCGGCAGCTGGTCTGGTTCCTGGCCCTCGTCGTGGTCGATGCCGTGGTCGGGGTGGCCAACCCGTGGATCTACGGCTTGATCATCAAGTCGGTGCTGAACCACCAGCGCGACATCGTCGTCGGGCTCGCCTTTCTCATCGTCGGGCTCGCGCTCGTGAGCGCGGTGGTCAACCTCGCCATGCGCTGGTTCTCGGCCGCGATCGGTGAGGGCCTGATCTACGACATGCGCTCCGCGGTGTTCCGGCACATCCAGCGGATGCCGCTTGCCTTCTTCACCCGCACCCAGACCGGTGCGCTGATCAGTCGGATCAACAACGACGTCCTCGGCGCGCAGCAGGCGTTCACCGGGACGCTGTCCAACGTCGTGAGCAACGTCATCAGCGTGACGCTCGTCCTGATCGCGATGATGTTCCTGTCCTGGCAGATCACTCTGCTCGCACTCGCGATGATCCCGCTGTTCATCATCCCGGCGCGGCTCATGTCCAAGCGCCTGCAAAAGCTGACGCGTGAGTCCTA
>DATBDO010000108.1:0-31136 GCA_036269855.1 Mycobacteriales bacterium | reverse complement strand
TTCTGCAGTGGCTGCTGCTGCTCGCGGTCGTCGCGGTGGCCGTGGTGCTCGCCCGGTCGTTCGTTGCCCGGGCGCCGTCGTACGTCGATCGTCCGTGGCATCCGGCGCCTGTCTACGTGCCGGATGTCCGCAACCGGCTCGTCCCCCGACGAGGCCGGCCGCGCGCTCCGCCGCACCGCTTCCTCTCTGTCCCTGTTTCCTAGAGAGGAAGGTCATGACCGCACTTCTGCGCGGGCGCATCGTCGCGCCCGTCCTCGCCATGCCTCTTGCCGTCCTGCTGGCCGCCTGCGGCGGTAGCTCCAGTGGCGGCGCGAGCCCTGGCGAGGGTGAAGGTGGCGCGGCAAACGCTGCATGTCCGACTGACATCAGCCAGACCGCGTCCACTGCACTTCCCAGCGATGTCCCGGCGCCCGACGGCGCCGGCGATCCGTACGAGTCCTTCACCCAGGGCGCTACCCGGGTGTGGTACTTCGCGGTCGACGGTTCGCCGTCGGACCTGCCGTCGTTGCGTGACAGCTACGACGACACGTTGAAGGCGAAGGGTTACGAGATCGAGGGCACGGATCAAGAGGAGAACGCCGAAGCGGAGTCGGAGTTCAAGGGTGCGCACGATGGCACGACGAACTTCCGCCCGCTGTGTCAGGGCAAGGTCAACTTCCGGTTGAAGATCACGTCGTAACAGTCAGAGTCGACGACGCAGCAACGCGGCGTTGCCGATGATGGCGAGCATGGCAACCGCGGCCGCGGCGATTGCGCCCGGCCGCGGTTGCACGGCTGCGGTCACGTGCACAGCCCGGGGCGGCGGTGCGACGACGTAGGTGAAGGTCGAGAGGTCGGGACCCGGCGCATCGGCTTGCAAGTAGGGGCTGTATTCCGCCGAGCGTGCGGCGGCAGCTGCTGCCAGCACCAGTGTCTGGGTCGCGGCGGCGACTGACGATGCCGATGGCGCGGAACGCCGCCACTGCGCCCACGTCCGGGTCGGTGCCGGTGGCGTGACGGTCCGAGCGTCGATCCATGGGCGGACATCCAGTTCAAGTCCGATCCGGTCGCCCGCACCGACGCGCACGGTGAAGGTCGCTGATGACGACAGGGTGCCGGCAACAGCGGCGCCACCGGTGGTCGGTGTGGTCGCCGGTCCGGTGACGGCAGCGGATCCGCCGGGTGCGGTGATGGCGCCGGTGACCCGAAGCGGTGCGACGACGTGGACGCCCAGTGACCCGGTCGTTCGGCCGGGCAGGTCGGCCGGCAAGCCGTGCCCGCCGGTCGGCGGCACCGCGGCGCGGGGGTGTGCGCCCGCCTGACGCAGCCGGTCGAGGGCGCGCGCCAGCGGTCCGATCGCCGCGACTCCGGTTGGGATGACCCGGTTGCTCGCGGTGTTGTTGGTCAGTGTGATGGTGACCGTGCCGGCCGCCGGCGCCAGAGAGCCGGGACCGAGCGGGCGGCTGAGGCCGGCTTTGTCGGCGAACGCGAACTGCACCGACATCGGCAGCCGAGCCGCTTCGATTCCCGGGTCGAGGGTGAGTCGTGCCGACAGTGCCCGGCGACCGGGCGAGAAGCCTTGCCAGACGACGGTGCCGAGTTCCAGCACCGGTGGCACTGTCTCGCCGAGCCCGACCGCTTCGCGTGCCGGGCCGAGCTCGCGCACGATGTAGTTGCCCGCGCCGTTGATCACGAGCTGCTGGGTGTCGGTCACGGTGGCCGGAGCACCCGTCGGACCGAGGGCGACGTGCACCTGTTCCGTGTCATTCACCCGGCCGGGCACCTGGGACTTCAACAACCGGTCCGGTCGCAGCTGCAGCCCCGGCGTTGCCAGCGGGTCGACCTCGTGCACGGGTTGCGACAACGGGAGTCGGTGACTGCCCGCCGCGATCGCCGGCTGCGTCATACCCAGGGCGAGCAACGGCGCACCCGCGGTGAGCACAATGATGGCGGTTCGCGCGGCGCGGCCACCGCGATGCACGGACGGGCCGGCCATGCCGCGAGACTAATGGGGTAGGAGCGACCTACCGCACGATGACGCAGGAGTCAGGAGGTGTCCGGTGGACCCCGCAGTAGCGCGAGCCCGGCTCGAGCAGATGCTCGCCGACCTCAACGAGTCGGCCAGAGTGCTGCAACGCAACGGCGGCGACACCGGAGAGCCGACGACCATCGATCAGCACCCTGCCGACAGCGGCACCAACCTGGCCGACGCCGACCGCGAAGAAGCGTCGGTCGAGATCCTGGCGGCGCAGCAGGAGCGAGTCCGCGAGGCTCTCGCCCGGGTCGAGGCCGGAACCTACGGCCATTGTGTCGACTGCGGCAGCGAGCTCCCGGACGAGCGGCTGGAGGCGCGCCCAGAGGCGTCCCGGTGCGTGAACTGTCAGCAGAAGGTCGAGGCGGTGCGCTGAGGTCAGGGTCGCCAGGCGCTGGCCACGAGCTGGCCGCCGATCGACTCGCCCTGGCGGCGCTGTTCGAGCGCCAGCTCGGTGGAGACGAGCGAGTCGAGCCGGTCCGGGTCATGCTGCAGCGCCCGCACCACCGTCTCCTCGGTGAGGACGGCTCGCGGCCGGATCCAGTCGACGGCGAAGCCGGCACCGGTGAGGATGCCCGCCAGCTCCTCGGGCCAGAAGCAGCGGGTGACCCGGCCGGCGGCACCGGGGATGAGTACGACGTCCGCCGCGGGGACATCGGCGAGTTCGGCCCACCGGCCGGCCTCGGCGAGGTTGGCCAACCCGGCGACGAGGCTGTCGACGCAGAGCAGCATCCGGCCGCCCGGGCGCAGTGCGGCGCAGAGTCGCTCGAGGGTGAGCTCGGCCGCCAAGGCGCTGGACAGCGTGCTGCCCTCGGCGACGACGACGTCCAGCCGGCCGTCCGCCAGCCAGTCGGCGGCAAGTGGATCGGCGCGCAGCGGGACAAGACGGCCGACGCCGGCCGCACCCGGCTGGATGTCCGGCTGCCGCGGTTGCAGATCGGCGTGCACCACGGTGTGGCCGCTCTCGATCATCTGCGCCAGCAGGCCCGGGCAGCCTCGGGACAGGTCCAGCAGGACCGACGGCTCCGTCGGGAGCCAGTCGTGCAGGTGCCTCGACCGGACGTCCGCGAGGAACCGGTCGAACAGCCGGCCGGCGGTGGCTCCCGCGCCGCCGAGGGGGGCGGCGGGCAGCGAGGACGGCACCCGTCGACACTACCCAGATCGGTCGAAACCACGCGGGGGCCGGGGTGAGCCCCGCGCGGGAGCAGATCCGCAGTCTGGCGACACCGGTCGGGGAGGCGCGGGCGGTGTTGACCGGGCGCGGCGGCGGCCTGGCGGTGCTGGGGCACGGTGCCGGCGGCGGCGTCGGCGCCGCCGATCTGGTGGCCGTGACCGGAGCCCTGGTGCAGGCCGGTTGGACGGTCGCCCGGGTCGAGCAGCCGTATCGGGTGCAGGGCCGGCGCGCGCCGGATCGTGCGCCCCGGCTGGACGCCGCCTGGACCGCCGTCGTCGAGCAGCTGACCAAGCGCCGGTCCGGGCCGCTCCTGGTCGGTGGTCGCAGCAGTGGTGCGCGGGTCGCGTGCCGGACGGCGGATGCGGTTGGCGCCGACGCGGTGCTGGGTCTGGCGTTCCCACTGCACCCGCCGGGCCGGGTGGCCTCCTCTCGCAGTGAGGAACTGGCGCTTGTCGGCGACCGGCCGCTGCTCGTGGTGCAGGGCGACCGGGATCCGTTCGGGACCGCGGCCGAGTTTCCGCCGGACGTCGAGGTGGTCAGCGTGCCCGGTGATCACTCACTACGTCGTACGACGCCGGTCGTCGAGGCGCTTCTGGGTTGGTTGGCGGCTCAGGCGCTGACGTAGACCTTCGCCGCCACGTCGACATCGAGGGACGTCGTACCGGCGTCGGTCGCGAGGAGGGCGCGGCCACCCTCGACGGCGGTGAGCCGCACGTTGTGCCCGGGCATGAGGAGCAGCCGTTCGAGGTCGCGCATGGCATCCGGGCGGGCCTCGACCTCTTCGTCGATGCGGCGAACGGTGGCGGGCACGCCGGGGGCGAGATCGGTCAACGGCACCTGCTCGCTGGTGCTCACGCGGTTGGCCGAGCCGGGGATCGGGTTGCCGTGCGGGCACGTGCCGGGGTCGCCGAGAACGCGGACGAGGTATGGCTCCAGGGTTTCGCTGATCGCGTGCTCGAGCCGATGTGCCTCCTCGTGCACCTGGTGCCACGGCACCTTGAGCACGTCGACCAGCAGTCGTTCCGCGAGACGGTGCCGCCGCATGACCGCCGTCGCGGCCGTGAGACCCGCGCCGGTGAGCCGCAACACCCGCTGGTCATCGAGGGTCAGATAACCCTCCCGCTCGAGGCGGGCGACGGTCTCGGAGACGGTTGGCGCAGACACGCCGAGGCGCTCGACCAAACGGGCGCGCATGGGCGGGATGCCCGACTCTTCGAGCTCGTAGATGGTCTCGAGGTAGTCCTCGACGGCCGGGGAGCGCTGCGCCACAAGGGAATCGTAGGCGTCAGCGGTCTGTTGGACAGGTCGTGAGCGCGAGTGCCCTGCTTGAACGAACCCGTGGAATAGCATCCGCGGTCATGGCCGAGGAAACGCTGGAGCAGCGCAGCGCGCGCTTTGAAAGCCAGGCGTTGCCATTCCTCGACCAGCTCTATTCGGCGGCGCTGCGGATGACGCGTAACCCGGCCGACGCCGAGGATCTCGTCCAGGAGACCTTCGTCAAGGCGTTCGCTGCCTTCCATCAGTTCGAGGAAGGCACCAATCTCAAAGCCTGGCTTTACCGCATCCTCACCAACACGTTCATCAATACCTACCGCAAGAAGCAACGCGAGCCGCAGCAGTCCGGCGCCGAGGACGTCGCCGACTGGCAGCTTGCGGCGGCGGAGTCGCACACGTCCAGCGGGCTGAAGTCCGCGGAAGTCGAAGCGTTGGAGCACCTGCCGGACTCCGACGTGAAGGAAGCGTTGCAGTCGTTGCCGGAGGACTTCCGGATGGCGGTCTATCTCGCCGATGTCGAGGGCTTCGCCTACAAGGAGATCGCCGACATCATGGGAACACCCATCGGCACCGTGATGTCCCGGTTGCACCGCGGCCGGCGAGCTTTGCGCAACGCACTGGAGCAGTACGCCCTTGACCGCGGCTACATCCGTCCCGAGCATGCCACGGTAGATGGAGAGGCCGACTGATGAGCTGCGGGAACCCCCACGAGGTTGACTGTTCCGAAGTCATCGAGCAGGTCTATCTCTACCTCGATGGCGAGATCGACGACGAAGGCCGCTCCAAGGTGCGCGAGCACCTCGACGAATGCGCACCGTGTCTGCGCCAGTTCGGCCTCGAACAAGACGTGAAGGCTCTTGTCGCCCGCTGTTGTGGCGGAGACACCGCACCCGAGGGTTTGAAGCGGCGGCTCATCGTCCGCCTGCAAGAGGTGCGGGTCGAGTTGGGCACGATCGAGTACCGCGCCGAGTAGGGCCCAACCGATGGCCAACTGGCTGGTGACCGGGGGCGCCGGCTACATCGGCGCGCACGTCGTCGCGGCGCTTGCCGACAAGGGTGAGCAAGCGGTCGTCATCGACGACCTGTCGACAGGGGAGCCCGGTCGTGCGACCGGGTCGGTGTTCGTCGAGGGTTCGATCCTCGACGAGGACCTCGTACGACGGACCCTGCGCGACCACGACGTGCTCGGCATCATTCACATCGCGGCCAAGAAGCAAGTCGGCGAGTCGGTGGCGGATCCGCAGCTCTACTACGAACAAAACGTGGTCGGCACCCTGCGATTGCTCAACGCAGCCGTTGCGGAGAAGGTCCCGTCGTTCGTCTTTTCCTCGAGTGCGGCCGTCTACGGCATGCCCGACGTCGAGATCGTCACCGAAGAGATGGCCGGCCGCCCGATGAGCCCGTACGGGACGTCCAAGCTCATCGGTGAATGGTCCTCGCGTGACGTTGCCGTCGCCACCGGGCTGCGCGTCGTGTCATTGCGCTACTTCAACGTTGCCGGTGCGGCTCGACCAGAGCTCGGCGACCCAGGCGTCTTCAACCTGATCCCGCTGGCATTCCAAGCGATCGACGCCGGACAGCAGCCGCGCATCTTCGGCGCCGACTATCCGACGCGAGACGGAACGTGCGTCCGCGACTACGTGCACGTCGCTGACATCGCCGAGGCACACGTCGCCGCCTTGCGCGACCTTGCGGAGGGTGGCGGTGAGTCGGGGTCGTTCCGCGTCTTCAACGTCGGTCGCGGCGAAGGCTCGAGCGTGCGCGAGGTGCTCGACCTTGTCGCCGAGGTCACCGGTCACGATCTCGACCCGACTGTCGCTGACCGCCGCCCGGGTGACCCGGCTCGCTACGTGGCCAACGTCGACCGCATCCGCGACGAGCTCGGCTGGTCGGCGAGCTATGACCTGCAACAGATGGTCTCGAGCGCCTGGGAAGCCTGGCAACACCGCCGCTCCTCACGGTGAGCTCAACCAGGGACTTCGTCGGTGCTACGGCGGCGGAGCATGCCGATGACGACGAGCTCGGCGAGACCGGCGGCCACTAGTACGTCGCCGGGGCTGACGATCTCGGACCGCAGCGGCAAGGGAACCGGGATCACGTCGCCGAGGAAGCGCAGCGTCGTACTCGCGTCGGCGATCTGATGCCGGGTGTCATGGCCGGCCGCGATGTCGATGACTGGTACGTCGGCGCGCGTCGCCGCTGCCAGTGACACGGGCATGGCGCCGTTGACCGCGACGACGACCGCGTTGCTGATCAGACCGAGCGTGACGAGTGGTACGCCGGCGATCCGGAGGTTGCGTGCGCAGAACGCTGCTGCGCACAGAGCCGATGTGGCCAGCCCCATGACGTAGGCGCGGCGCGGATCGCCGTAGCCGAGGACGCCGACGAGGGCACCGCCCAACTGGGCGACGACCGCGGCGACCACGAACCGTCGCCAGCGCAGGTGCAGCGCGGTCAGCCGCGACCACGTGCCACCCAGCGCGTAGCCCACGGCAACGGCGCCGACCAACGCGATCACGGCCAACCCCACGCAAGTAGTCTGCGCATCCGCTGGCCGTCTGGCCGGGAAGGGGAGCTCATCCGCGTGTTCGAGTCGCTGCTCGTCGCCAACCGGGGCGAGATCGCCCGGCGAGTCCTGCGTACCGCTGCCCGTCTCGGTGTGCGCACCATCGCCGTGCATTCGGAGGCGGATGCGGATCTGCCCTTTGTGCGCGAGGCCGACCAGGCGGTGCTCCTCGGACCGGCTCCGCCGGCCGAGTCCTACCTCGACGTCAAGCGAGTCCTGGAGGCGGCTGCGCGCAGTCAAGCTGAGGCGATCCACCCCGGCTACGGCTTCCTCGCCGAGAACGCCGAGTTCGCGCAAGCGGTCATCGACGCGGGCATGGCCTGGGTCGGTCCCGCACCCGACGCGATCGATGCGATGGGGGACAAGGTCAAGGCACGCAACCGCATGAGCGCCGCCGGCGTGCCGGTCGCTCCGGGCACCACCGACCCGGTCGACACGGTCGAGGCCGCACGCGCAGCCGCGGCCGACATCGGTTACCCGGTGATGGTCAAGGCCGCTGCCGGCGGTGGCGGCATCGGCATGAGTGTCGCCCGCGACGAGAACGAGCTCACGGCAGCATTCGAAACCGCACGCACTCGGGCCGAGCGGTTCTTCGCCAACCCCGCGATCCTGCTCGAGCGCTACATCGAGGGCGCGCGCCACGTCGAGGTCCAGGTTCTCGGGCTCGCCGACGGTCGCGTCGTCGCACTTGGCGAACGCGACTGCTCCGTCCAACGCCGGCACCAGAAGGTCGCCGAAGAGACACCGTCACCGGGGGTGGGCGCAGAGCTGCGGCAGCGCATGCTCGACGGCGCAGTGCGCGCGGCGCAGGCGGTCGACTATCGCAATGCCGGCACCATCGAGTGTCTCGTCGACCCGGTGAAGCAGGACTACGTGTTCCTCGAGATGAACACGCGCCTGCAGGTCGAGCATCCGGTGACCGAGCTCGTCACCGGCATCGACATCGTCGAGCAACAACTACGCATCGCTGCCGGTGATGACGTCACCGCACTCGACGACATCAGCACCAACGGCGCCGCGATCGAGCTGCGCATCTATGCCGAGGATCCCAAGCGGTTTCTGCCCTCGCCCGGCCACATCGACGAGTGGACCGAGCCGACCGGCGACGGCGTGCGGGTCGATGCCGGCTATGCCGCCGGCAACACCGTCACACCCAATTACGACCCGCTGCTCGCCAAGCTGTGCACCTGGGGGACGGACCGCGACGAAGCGCTCGAGCGGGCCCGCCGGGCTGTTGCAGAGTTCCGGATCTCGGGGCTCAAGACCAACCTCCCGTTCTTCACCGAGCTGCTCGACAACGCGGAGTTCGTCAGTGGCAGTTACGACACCGGACTCGTCGCGCGGATGCGCCGTTGACCGGCGCGCTGGTCGGCGTCATCGTCCTGCTCGGACTGATGATCGTCGTGCTGGCTTGGTACGCCGCCGCGCGAAACAAGACGGCCGGACACGAACCCGGCCAACCCGACCACGTCACCGATGAGGTCGTGACCGGCGTCATGGCGGAGCTGCGCAAGTGGCAGGCCGAGGCCGCACACTGGAAGGCCACCGCCGAGCGGTTACAGCGTGAGCTCGACGGCAAGCAGTGATTGACTGACCCAGCCATCGGATGAGGGAGGCGGCGTGGCCGACGAAGTCCGCGCGGAGATGGTCGCGAACGTCTGGAAAGTCGTGGTCGCCCAGGGCGACAGCGTCCAGGACGGCGACACCCTGGTGATCCTCGAGTCGATGAAGATGGAGATCCCCGTCCTGGCCGAGACCGCCGGCACCGTTCAGGAGCTGCGGGTCAACGAGGGGGACGTCGTACAGGAGGGCGACGTCATCGCGGTGATCGGCTGAGGCTGGGCTGTTCGCCGTACGGATTGCCCCCAATGGGTCAAGGTGGCCCTTCCAGCCGCCGAACTAACCATCGTGACCTCGACTCTCACGATCGAGCCGTTCCTGCGCGCGCTTGTCGAGTGCAGCGGCTCGGATCTCCATTGCAAGGTTGGTTCGCCGCCCCGCGTGCGTATCGACGGCCGGCTGCGCAAGCTCCAGACCCGCGACCTGACCGCGGCCGACACCGAGCAGATGGTGCGCGAGGTGCTGCGCGCCGACCTGGTCGAGGAGTTCGAGCGCAGCAACGAGGCCGACTTCGCCTACTCCCTGCCCGGGGTGGGCCGGTTCCGGGTCAACGCGTTCCGCTCCCGCGGCTCGGCCGGGCTGGTCTTCCGGCGGGTCTCCGTCGGTGCCATCCCGCTCGACGAGCTGGGTCTGCCGCCGGTCATCGCGAGCCTGGCTCTCGAGCCTCGTGGCCTGGTGCTCGTCACCGGCCCGACCGGCTCCGGCAAGACCACCACGCTCGCCGGCATGGTCGACCACATCAACTCCAACCGCGAGACCCACGTGGTCACGATCGAGGACCCCATCGAGGTCCTGCACTTCGACAAGCTCGCGATGATCAACCAGCGCGAGGTCCGGGTCGACACCGAGGACTTCTCCGTCGCGCTACGTGCCGCCATGCGGCAGGACCCCGACGTCATCCTCGTCGGTGAGATGCGCGACATGGAGACGGTGCGCGCCGCGCTTGCCGCGTCCGAGACCGGTCACTTCGTCATGTCGACGCTGCACACCACCGACGCGCAGGAGACGATCAACCGCGTCATCGACTTCTTCCCTCCGCACGAGCAGAAGCAGGTCCGGCTCGCGCTCGCCGGCTCCTTGCGCGGCATCATCTGCCAGCGGCTCGTTCCTCGGGCCGACGGCGAGGGCCGCTGCGTGGCCATGGAGGTATGTGTCGCCACCGGCCGGGTGGCCGAGGCGATCGCCGACTCCGACAAGACCTCGACGATCGGGTCGCTCATCTCGGACGGCTCGTTCTACGGGATGCAGACCTTCGACCAGCACCTGGTCGCACTCATCCGGGACGGTGTCGTCACGCTCGATGCCGCGATGGCCGCCTCCTCGAACCCGCACGACCTGACCGTCGAGCTGCGCCGCCTCGGCCTCGTCGCCTAGGCAACCCCGGTTGGACGTCGTACGACGTCCCCTAATAGGCTCGCCGGGCCAACTGATCAACAGCTCCGGCCGGCTCGCCTAATCCTGCCCCGGCCGAACACGGGCTCGACCCACCGGCAGGAGCTGGGGAAACCAATCTCAGCGGCCGCGGGCGGCGCCGTCGTCCCGGCCTTGGGGTGAAGCCACCGAACCTGGTGGCCGGGCAGGACCTCTGCCCGAACCCGACAGCTAACCCCGCAGGCGTCGGAGGTCACCGCCGTGCGGGTTCGTTCCCAGCTGCCGCGCTCGGCTCGCATCGTGCGGGCAACCACATTCCTCGCCACTGCCGCGCTGCTCGTTCCGCTGCACGCGTCCGCGTCCGCGGCGCCGATCGAGCTCTCGCACACGCAGATCCTGGCGGCCAACTCGGTCGGTCTGGACCGCGGCGTCGACCTGCTCGGCCAGCTGAGCATCGCCGACCGTCCCACCGTCGGCCGCGACGTGGTCTTCGTCTCCCGGCCCTCCTCTGCCGCCGACTGGCAGACGCTGGGCTCCGCTCGCACCGGCTTCGGCGGCTGGGCCACCTGGCACGTGCCGTCGGTGCGCGCCCGGACCCAGTACGGCGTCTACTACGCCGGTTTCCGCGGCATCGCGGCATCCTCGGTCGCGGCCACCACGGTTCACGTGATCGACGTGCTGGCGAGCGCGCCGGCCCGGGTCAAGAGCGGTCACCCGGTGCGGCTCGGCGGTCGGCTCACCATGGACGGCCGCGGCGTGGCCTCCCAGCCACTGCACTTCACGTTCCGGCAGGGTCCGCATCAGCAGTGGCACGCCGCCCGCTGGGACCGGGCCAACCGGCATGGCTGGGCCCGGATCGAGCGCCGGTTCCCCCGAACGTTCCAGGTCGGGGTCCGGTTCGAAGGCGCTGACGGCCTCGCCCGCTCCCCGCTGGCGGTGGCGACCGTGCACGTCGTCCAGCCGCCGGCGCCGCCAAAGTTCGTCTTCCCGTTCCAGGACCCCGGCCGAGCGATGTCATCCGGCTCCTGGAGCCAGGACCAGGGTGTCGACCTCGCCTACGGCGGCAATGCGTGCGGGTCGGCAGCCGTGCTGGTCGCGATCGGCAACGGCGTCGTGGTCCAGGAGGGCATCAGCGGTTTCGGGCCGACCGCGCCGGTGCTGAAGATGAGCAGCGGCGTGTTCGCCGGGCGTTACGTCTATTACGGCCACACCGGCCGGGTCTTCGCGCACGTCGGCGAGACCGTGACGGCCGGGCAGAAGCTCGCCGAGGTGGGCTGCGGATCGGTCGGCTACTCGGCCAGCCCCCACCTGGAGATCGGCGTGGGTGTACCGGGCGGCCCGACCTGCTGCCCCGCGATGCACCAGACCAGTGCCGAGATGCTGCACCAGCTGCTCGCATCCCTGCCCTGACGCGGTGGCCGTCACAATTGACGGCATGCCGACCATGGACGACCTGCTGGGTACGCACGGCGTCCACGGTGCGGACGTCGACCATCTGCACCGGCTCGTCGGCGACTGGCAGCTGCTGGCCGACCTTTCCTTCGCCGACCTGATCCTCTTCGTACCGAGCGGACTCGACCGGTTCGTCGCGGTGGCGCAGATGCGCCCCACCACCGGTCCGACCGCCTACCAGGACGACGTCGTCGGCATGACCGCGACCGCGGTCGACCGGCCGCAGCTGGCCGTTGCCCTCCTGGAGCAGCGGATCTGCCGGGAGGGTGACCCGGTCTGGCTCGACGCGGTGCCCGTCCGGGAGGAGGCGATCCCGGTCATCCGCAGCCGCCGGGTCATCGCGGTCGTCGCCCGCGACACCAACCTCGCGGCCGCCCGGACCCCGTCCAGGCTGGAGATCGCCTACCTGCGCAGCGCCGCGGAGCTGGCGCAGATGCTGGCGGAGGGGGAGTGGCCATTCCCGGGAGAGATCGCCTCTGACGACGGCAGCGGCCCGCGGGCGGGCGACGGTCTGGTCCGTCTCGACGCCGACGGGACGGTGGCCTACGCCTCCCCGAACGCGCTGTCCGCCTACCGCCGGCTCGGCCACCGTGGCGACATCGTCGCCGAGAACCTCGCCGAGGTGACGGCCGGACTGACCAAACCGGGTACGACGCCGGTCGACGAGCCGGTGACCACGATCGCCAGCGGCCGGGTGCCGCGGCTCGGCGAGGTCGAGGCCAACGACGCGGTCATCCAGCTGCGGTCCATTCCGTTGCGACCAGCCGGTCAGCACATCGGCGCCGTACTGCTGGTGCGCGACGTCACCGAGCTGCGCCGCCGGGAGCGACAGCTGATCGGCAAGGACGCGACGATCCGCGAGATCCACCACCGGGTGAAGAACAATCTGCAGACCGTCGCCGCGCTGCTGCGGTTGCAGGCGCGGCGGGTGGGGGTGCCCGAGGCGCGGTTCGCGCTGGAGGAGTCGGTCCGTCGCGTCTCCTCGATCGCGGTGGTGCACGAGACGCTGTCCGGCACGTTGGACCAGTCGGTGCGCTTCGACGAGATCGCGGATCGGATCGTCGTCATGGTCGCCGACGTGACCGCCAACGACCGGGTCCGACTGTCCCGGCGGGGCACCTTCGGCGTCTTGCCGTCCGAGGTTGCGACGCCGTTGGCGATGGTGATCACGGAGTTGCTGCAGAACGCCGTCGAGCATGGCTTCCCCGAGCCGACGGGAGCCGGCCACGTAGAGCTCGTCGTCGACCGGGGCGAGTCGGCGCTGCACGTCGAGGTTCTGGACGACGGCCGTGGGCTGCCACCGGGGTTCGACCCCGCCGCCTCGGACCGCCTCGGCCTGCAGATCGTGCGCACGCTCGTGGAGACGGAGCTGGGCGGGACGCTGGCGGTCGGGGCGGGGCCCGGTCGCGGCACCGTGGCCGCGATCGACGTGTCGCTACCGGACGACTAGCCGCACAACGGTGAGCGGTGGAGTGGCGGCACCCTGGCGGAAGCCGGGGTTGCCCTCACCGGTGCTGCCGGTCAGCGCCCGGTAGAGGAAGAAGACGCCGACGACGATCCCGAGGAGCACCAGCCCGAACACGAGCCGGAACCGCCAGGCAGCGGCCCGGTCGGAGCGCGGTTCGACGGCGACCAGCGGTGGACGGACGTAGTCCTCGTGACCCGGGTGCACGCGCATGCGCGCTGCGAGCAGTCGCTGGCTCAGGCGCTGTGCAGGCCGGCCCGAGCGCGCGCGCCCCGGCTCAGCACGGCCCGGCGCTCGTCCTCGGACAGTCCGCCCCAGACACCGGCCTCTTGGCTGGTCTCGAGCGACCAGGCGCGGCAGTCGTCGACGACGATGCAGCGCCGGCACACGGCCTTGGCCTCCTCGACCTGCAGGAGCGCGGGGCCGGTGGTGCCGATCGGGAAGAAGAGTTCCGGATCCTCGTCACGGCAGGCAGCGCGGTGACGCCAGTCCATGCGATCCGTCCTTCCGTCGGGGCGGGTCAATGCCCGGTTTGTGAACACTTTCACGAAGTATCCCGGTCCGATAGGGATCTGAAGATCACTACCGGGGCCGTGGCCGCGACGCTAATGGCTAGGTCGGGCTACGTCCAGACACTTGCAGGGATCACGTTAGAACGCCGTTCGGCCGAGTGCAAGCACCCAGCAAGCACCCGGCCGCGATCCGGGTGTCGGGTTCGTCACACCCGGCGAATGCCCACGCTCAGCAGATCACGCGCAGGGCGGCCGGCACGGCCTGGAAGGCGACGTCCTCGACCTCGCCGAGGTAGTCGCCGTCGACCTGGAAGTGCGTGGGCCGGTCGGCGCGGATACGAAATTCTCGCTGGTCCGGCAGGATCGTCGTCGCCCGACCGCGCAGACCGCCGCCCGCGAGCATGCCGCTGGCGGCCCACAGCGTGCCCACGGTGCCGAGCCGTTCTCGGACGACGAGATCGAGGCCGGCGTCGAACGAGGCGGTCGAGGTCAGCACCACCGGCCGGGAGCCGAAGTAGGTCCACGGCCAGCTGTTGGCGACGATCGCCAGGTAGAGGTCGGTGATCGGCTCCTCGCCGGGCCGCTCCAGGGTCAGCGCGGGGTGGCGGCGATCGGTGGCGGTGAAGAACTGTTTGAGCGCGTATGCCGCGTAGCGGGTGGGCGTCGGCGCCTTGCCGCGGTCTCGCCCCCGCTCGATGGCGCGGACCGCGTCGGCGTCCAGGCCGATCCCCGCCGTGAACGTGAACCAGCGCTCGTTGGCCTTGCCCAGGCCGATCCAGCGGCTGCGGCCCTCGCGGATGGCGTCGAGCAGCGAGCCGGTTGCCTCGACCGGGTCGCGCGGGATGTCGAGGGCTCGGTGAAAGACGTTGGTGCTGCCGCCGGGCACGACCGCGAGCGCCGGGAGGTCGGCGCGCGGGCCGTCACGAAGGATGCCGTTGACGACCTCGTTGACGGTGCCGTCGCCGCCGAGGACGACGACCAGGTCGAAGGCCTCGTCGACGGCCTGTGCGCCGAGCGCGATGGCGTGGCTGCGCCGCTCGGTCTCGACGACGTCGAGCTTCAGATCGCTGGCCAGCGCGCGGGCGAGAACGTCGCGTCCGCGGGCAGTTGCGGTCGTCGCCGTCGGGTTGACGACGAGCAGCGCGCGCATGGGCAAGGAGCGTAGCCGCTGGCGGACCCCGACCTGATCGCCAATCGCCGAACGGCGAAGATCTTGTGGTGCGCGCGTCCCGAATTGCGGCTTTGGTCGTCGGGCTCGAGGGCGTCGGTGCTGTCGTCACCGGCATCGTCTTCGTTGTCACGGCGCTTGCCGGGCACCCGTCCGATCGGGCGACCGCAGTCTTGCTCGGTGTCCTGTTGACCGGGTACGGCGCCGGCATCGTCGCCGTCGCTCGCGGGATCGACCGGGACCGGCGCTGGGCCCGCACCCCGGCGTTCCTC
This sequence comes from Mycobacteriales bacterium, assembly GCA_036269855.1. Lineage (GTDB taxonomy): Bacteria > Actinomycetota > Actinomycetes > JAFAQI01 > JAFAQI01 > DATBDO01. Next base: position 16,250 of record DATBDO010000108.1, on the reverse strand, counting down.
ACGCAGTTCTTCGCGTTCGTGGTGGCGTGGTACAACCGCCACTCGCTGCCGGCCGTTATGGCGATCGTCGCGATAGTTGCCGTCGCCGCCGTCGTGTTTCTAGCGCTTGCTCAGTCTTCGGCGAGCAGGCCTTCGCGCAACTGAGCCAACGTCCGGGCGAGCAGGCGCGAGACGTGCATCTGAGAGATGCCGAGCTCGGCGGCGATCTGTGATTGCGTCATGTTGCCGAAAAAGCGCAGCAGCAGGATCTTCTTCTCTCGCGGCGGCAGCCTTTCGAGCAATGGCTTGAGCGACTCGCGATACTCGACACCTTCGAGAGACTCGTCCGTCGTACCGAGTGAGTCCGCAACGGCGGGGGAGTCGTCGTCGCCCGCATCCGGAGCATCGAGCGACACCGCTGAGTAGGCGTTGGCGGACTCGAGACCTTCGAGGATGTCCTCCTCGCTCATCTCGAGGTGTTGGGCGAGCTCGGCGACGGTCGGAGCCCGGCCGTTCTTCTGCGACAGGTCACTTGTCGCCTTGGCGAGAGCGAGCTTGAGCTCCTGAAGCCGACGCGGGACGCGGATCGCCCAACCCTTGTCGCGGAAGTGCCGTTTGATCTCCCCGACAATCGTCGGCGTCGCGTAGGTGGAGAACTCGACGCCGCGTTCGAGGTCGAACCGGTCGACGGACTTGATGAGGCCGATCGTCGCGACCTGAACGAGATCGTCGAGCGGCTCACCGCGGTTGCGGAACCGGCGAGCGAGGTATTCGACGAGCGCCAAGTGCATCTCGACCAGCTCGTCGCGCACTCGCTGTCGGCGCAGGTCGCTCTCGTCGAGCGTCGCGAGCTCGGCGAAAAGTTCGCGCGCATGGGCGCGGTCGTGCGACGTTCGCGCGGCGCGCTCGACCTCAGCCGTCAATTCCACGCTCTCGGTTGACGGCTGCTCGACCGGGTTGGTCACGGCGCGAACCCGCTCCGGCGCTTGTTGAGTGTGATGGTCACGCGATTGTCGACGCCGGCTTTGCTGTCGACGTCACCTGCCAGAGCGGACAGGACCGTCCAGGCAAAGGTGTCCCGCGAGGGCTCTTGTCCGTCCTGGGTGAGGACGCTCACCGAGACGCGCATGCTGTCCAGGTCGAGAGCGAACTCGCACTCGAGGTCGGCGCCCGGAACCGCTTGGCTCAGCAACATCGCGCAGGCCTCGTCGACGGCGATGCGCAGGTCCTCGATCTCATCCAGGGTGAAGTCGAGCCTGGCAGCCAGACCAGCCGTGGCGGTCCGGAGCACGGAAAGGTATGCGCCGGCGGCCGGCAGCTTGATCGTGACAACGTCGTTGGGACCGGCAGCACTCGTGGCGGCGGCCGATTCCCCCGTGTCCTGCGTCACTCGGTTGCGCGCCTTCCGTAGGTCGGGTTCAGCGTCGAAACGCTATCCCACCCGGCTGTGCGCCCGGCCGCCCAGCCGCGACAATGCGGGTGTGCTGGTCCATCCCTGGGACGCGCCGTTCGACGAGGCCGAGGTTTGGGCATTCGTGCGTACGCAGGGCTTCGGTCACCTGATCGCCCCCGGTCGCCGCGATCTTCCGGTCGTCGTGCCCACCCAGTTCATCGTCGACGACGTGACCGACGGCCGGCCGGAAATCCTGCTCCATCTGGCCCGACCCAATCCGGTCTGGGCGGCGCTCGAGGAGCGGCCGAGCGCGCTCTTCGCGATTGCCGGTGACTGGGCTTATGTGCCGTCCGCCTGGAAGGCGGTGGGCGCCGAGGAGCCGGCGCTGGGCATCCCGACCACCTATTACGCCGCGGCCCAGCTGGTCGCGGATGTGAGCGTGGTCGACGACGAGGACGGCAAGCTCGCGATCCTGCGTAAGCAGCTGGCGTCGTACGAACCGGAGGTCGCGCACGCGGACCCGGAGGTGCACCGGCGCCGCCTGTCCGGGATCCGGGGCGTGCGGCTGCGGGTGCGGGAGATCACGGGCAAGTTCAAGTACGGCGGCAACGTCGATGTCACCCACCGGGAAGCGGTGGCGGCACGCTTGGTCGCGCGGAACGGCCCCGGCGACGCGGCGGCCCGCACCCACCTCATGCGCCGCCTCGATGCCGCACCGAATGTTCAGGTGGGCGACACCTCATGATCGCAGCCCGGCCACGCGCGCCGGGAACCCTGCAGACATGGCTGCTGCTGAGGTCTTCACGCTGATCGGCTTGGCGACCGTTGCACTGCTCGGTATCGCCCGCTGGTGGGAAGAGCACTAGCCCCACCTCCACTCCGGTCGGCGAACGCAGGCCGCAGGTCTCACGAGGCTGCGAGCCGGCCGCCACTTCTGCCGCTCGATCTATGGAGTGCTGCCCGGTCCAGCGGGCCCGCGAAGACCGGGCACGGCTCCAAAGATCCCGCCGGTGGCGGCACCGACCCAGCACGCCAACGCAATTCCAGCGGACAGTTGTGCGTTCAACTGCCCGGATCAGCGGATCACGGGCGGTTGAGCGCACAATGCGGAAAACCGGTCGTAGCCGCGAAGATCAGCGCCGCAGGAGAGCGCTGGCTACTGGTGGCCGAGAGCTTGTAGGGCGGCGCCGGTGAGGCGCCAGACGGTCCAGTCGTCCTGGGGTCGCGCGCCGAGCGAGTCGTAGAAACCTTGCGCCGGCTCGTTCCAGTCGAGCACCGCCCATTCGACCCGGCCGTAGCCACGCTCGACGGCGATTCGCGCGAGCTCTTGCAGCAAGGCTCGGCCGTGCCCGCCGCCGCGCGCCTCGGGTCGCACGAAGAGGTCCTCGAGATAGATGCCGTGGGTGCCGAGCCAGGTCGAGAAGTTGAGGAAATAGACCGCGAAGCCGACGACCTCATCGCCGTCCGCTGCGACGAGGCAGAACGCCTTCGCGTCGTCGCTGAACAAAGCGTCGCGGAGGTGCTGCTCGGTCGCGACGACGGCTTGGGGCTCGCGCTCGTAAACAGCGAGCTCCTTGATGAGCTGCACTACGACGGGCACGTCCTCGGGACGCGCGCGCCGTACTGCGCTCATGCCTGCTTGGTCTCCCAGAAGATCTTGTCGATCTCGGCGATCTTCTGCAGCAGCTTCTCGGCCTCGCCCGCATCCACCGTGCCCTTGGCGCCGGCCGCGCCCGCCAACTTGGTCGCCTCGTTGAACAACTGGTGCAGCTGCGGGTACTTCTCGAAGTGTGGCGGCTTGAAGTAGTCGGTCCACAGCACCCACAGGTGGTGCTTCACGAGCTCCGCGCGCTGCTCCTTGATGACGAGCGCCCGAGTGCGGAACACCGGGTCTTCGTTGCCCTGGTACTTCTCGCAGATCGCCTTCACGGACTCAGCCTCGATGCGTGCCTGCGCCGGGTCATAGACACCGCAGGGCAGGTCGCAGTGCGCCGAAACGGTCAAGCGAGGTTGCAGCAGTCGACGCAACATTCGTCCTCCTACGTCGTGGAATCCGGGGGTACGACGCGACACTATCCCCATGCCGTGGCCCCTCCGCCGGGTGCTCGTGCGGGGTCCGTCAATGGCCCCGGCGCTGCGGCATGGCGACCAGTTGCTGGTTCTGTTCAGCCGTCGTCCGCCGACGATCGGCGAGGTTGTCGTGGTCGCCCTGCCGGACGGGACGCTGGCGGTCAAGCGGCTGGTCCGCCTTGACGGGGCCGGTCGGGTGTGGGTCGAGGGCGACAACCCGTCGGGCAGCACCGACAGCCGCACCCTGGGCGCCTTGCCGCCCGAGGCGGTGCGGGGACGCGTGGTGCTGCGGCTGTGGCCACGGCCGGGCTATGTCCGGACTAGTCCCTGAGGACCGATATATGGCCCGTCTGAGGGGTTCAGCCGCGGCGAATTCGGCCGATGCACACGGGGTGACTGCTCTGGCTGCTTCGCGTTTCGGGCTGCCCATCACCGTAGCGCCGGTGAGGGCTACTAAGAACGCGCCGCGTGCGTCCATGTGGAGCGAGCCTGAGCCGTGGATCGTCGCGGTGCTGTTGGCGACCGGCGTTGCCGTCATCGCTCGACACCCCATCGCGCATGCCATTGGCACGGAGGTTGACGGCTCGACCATGACCCCGTCGGTCGTCGCCTCCGCCGCTCCGGCCAACAGCCAGGCGGCGAGTGCCCCGCTCGCTATTGCGGCCCCGGTCCCGACGCACGCCCCCCGGAACCCGTTCGGTGCCCTCGTCGACGCGTCCGGCGCGATCGTCGCCCCCGACGTCGCGGCGGCTGCCGCGGCCTCGGTCTCGGCTGGTACGACGGTCGTCCATCACCACAAGGCGGTGGCGGCGCCCACGTCGACGCCGGCTGCTGCCGGGTCAGCGACCTGTGCAGGCTCGGTCCACACGGTCGTCCCCGGAGACACACTCTGGTCGCTCGCCGCGAAGATCGTGAAGTCGAACGACACCGGCAAGATCAACGTCGTGTGGCACCGCATCTACCAGGCGAACACCCCGCCGCTCGGGTCCAACCCGTCGCTGCTTCCGGTCGGCGCCCAGCTGTGCCTGCCGTCGAACTGACTTAGACCTACAGCACCTTCGACAGGAACGCCTTCGTGCGTTCGTGCTGCGGATCGGCGATAACGTCCCGCGGCGGCCCGGCCTCGACGACCACCCCGTCGTCCATGAACACGAGAGCGTCACCGACCTCGCGTGCGAAACCGATCTCATGCGTCACCACGACCATCGTCATCCCGGATGTCGCGAGGTCACGCATGACGTCGAGAACCTCGCCGACGAGCTCCGGGTCAAGTGCGCTCGTCGGTTCGTCGAAGAGCATGAGCTTGGGCTCCATGGCCAGCGCGCGAGCGATGGCAACTCGCTGTTGCTGGCCGCCGGAGAGCTCGTTCGGATAGGCATCGGCCTTGTCGGTCAACCCGACCCGGGCCAACAGGTCGTTGCCTTGCTGGAGTGCATGCGAGCGGCGGACGCGCTCGACTCGGATGGGTGCCTCGACGACGTTCTCCAGTGCAGTCATGTGCGGAAACAGGTTGAAGCGCTGGAACACCATGCCGATGTGTCGTCGCTGTGCTGCGATGTCCTTCTCGTGCCGCTCGTGCAACTTCCCATGGCGCTCGAGATAGCCGACCAACTCGCCGTCGACGCGCAGCACTCCCGCATCGATCTTCTCCAGGTGGTTGACGCAGCGCAGGAACGTCGACTTGCCGGAGCCGCTCGGCCCGAGGACGCACATCACTTCACCCGCTGCGACCTCGATGCTGATGCCCTTGAGCACCTCCAACCGGCCGAACGACTTGTGCACGTCGACGGCTTCGAGCATCAGTGGCGGCGTCATCGGTGCTGGCCGGCGATCAGGGTTGGCGCGGCCGGCGGCTCACGCTTGGCCGTGCGCCGAGTCCCGAACCCGCGCGAGAATCGGCGCTCGAGGAAGTGTTGGCCGACCATCAGCACGCTGGACAGGGCGAGATACCACAGGCAGGCGGCTATCAGCATCGGGAAGATCCGGAACGTGCGCGTTCCGACTGCCTGGAGCTGGAAGAAGAGCTCATTGCTGACGGGTACCGCCAGCACCAGCGAGGTGTCCTTGAGCATGGCGATGGTCTCGTTGCCGGTTGGCGGCACGATGACTCGCATGGCCTGAGGAAGAACGACGCGACGCATGGCGAGCCCGCGCGTCATGCCCAACGACTGGGCAGCCTCTGTTTGCCCATGGTCGACCGCGAGGATGCCGGCTCGGACGATCTCCGCCATGTAAGCGGCCTCGGACAGTGCCAACCCGAGCAGAGCGGCCCGGAAGCCGGCGAAGAAGTCGTTGGCGTTGACACTCCAGATCGTGCCGTGCATGTCGGCGCCGAGCAGCGAGCTGATCTGCTCGCTGAACGGTAGCCCCAGCCGAAGCCGTGGATACAGGAACCCGAGGTTGCCGAAGACCGTCAGCAGGACAAGTCGTGGCACGGCTCGGAAGAACCATGTGTACAGCCAGGCGGACCAGCTGAGCATCGGGTTGTCCGACAGCCTCATGACAGCGATGACGATGCCAAGGGCAATGCCGATGGCCATCGACACGACCGTGAGTATCAACGTTGTCTGCACTCCGCGCAGGATTGGTGCGCGGAACATGTTGTGCACCATGAACGACCACTGGAAGCGGTCATTGGTGGCGAGCATGTGCACGAACATCGCGACCAGGACCGCGATGACGGCCACCGCCAACCAGCGACCGCGATGACGGAGCGGAACGGCGCGGATGGGTTCCGGCCGCTCCCGTCCTACGTCTGAGGTCATGACTTACCCGACGCTGGGGTTGGTCTCCGATGTCGTGATGGCGCCGCCGTCGACGCCCCACTTCTTCAGAACCGCCGCGTAGCTGCCGTCGTCGATGGCTGCTTGAGTGGCGCCCTGGATGGCTTTGGCGAACTCTGTCTGGTCCTTGGGGAGAACGAATCCGTACGGCGCTGCGTCGTAGATGTCCCCGAGAAGCTCCAGCTCGCTGCCCACCTTGCTCACGGCGTAAGCACAGATGGGCGAGTCGGCGAGCATCGCGTCGTCCTTGCGAGACACGACGGCGGTTGTCGCCGCGTCCTGGGCGGCGTACTGGTCGATCTTGAGGCCCGGCTTTCCGGCCTTGGTGCAGGCCTTCGACCTGGCCATGAGGTCGTCCACCTGGACCGTCCCCTGCTGCACTGCCACCTTCTTGCCGCACGCGTTATCCGGGGTGATGCCGCTGGGGTTGCCCTTCTGCGTGGCCCACTGGGTGCCGGCGTTGAAGTAGCTGACCATCAAGGACTGCTTTTCTCGGTCGGGGTTGATCGTGAACGACGAGACACCGATCTCGTACTTGCCGGATTGGACGGCCTGAAGCAATGTCGAGAAGGGTGCGGTCACGAATTCCGCCTTGAGCCCGAGCTTGGCGGCGATCGCGGCGAAGAGGTCGACATCCCAGCCCTGTGCGGTCTTGCCGTCGTCCTTGAGGAAGTCGTTGGGGGCATAGGTCGTGTCAATGCCGACCTTGATGACACCGTCGTCCTTCACGGCAGCGGGCACCAGCGCGGCAAGCGACTGGTCCGCCGACGACTGCGGCGTGACGGTGGAGTTGTCGCCACCGGACGAGCTTCCCCCGCAAGCCGAGGCCAGTCCGGTGACCATGACGGCCGCCAGGATGGCGATGGATCGAGTCGCGCTGACCTTCACTGAACCCTCCCGAGTCGTTGCACTGGCGCACATCTTGCCAGGAGCCGCTCAGATGGTCGCCCCACGTGCTGTGACAAGATTCGGACAGTTCGGGAGACCCCCGCCGCCACCCCGAGGGCCAGACCGGCTCCGCCGCAGAGCGCGCCTGGAAACACGGAGAGTCTGCCCATGCCCGTCGACCGCGCTGACAGTCCGGTCTTCGTCCTGCACAAGGGCGGGAAGATCGAGGTCACATCGACGGTCCCGCTGCGGGACCGTGACGACCTTTCGCTTGCCTACACGCCCGGTGTGGCCGAGGTCTGCCTCGCCATCGCCGAGGAACCCGACCTGGTCCACGAATACACGTGGAAGAGCTCGACGGTCGCGATCGTCACCGACGGCACAGCGGTCCTCGGCCTTGGCGACATCGGCCCGGCGGCGTCGATGCCGGTCATGGAGGGCAAGGCGCTGCTGTTCAAGCAGTTCGGCGGCGTGGACGCGGTGCCGATCGCCCTGGACTCCAAGGATGTCGACCACATCGTCGAGACGGTCGTTCGCATCGCGCCTGGCTTCGGCGGCGTCAACCTCGAGGACATCAGCGCGCCGCGGTGCTTCGAGATCGAGGACCGGCTCAAGGAGCGCCTCGACATCCCCGTCTTCCACGACGATCAGCACGGAACGGCGATCGTTGTCCTCGCGGCCCTGCGCAACGCCGCCAAGTTGACCGGCCGAACGCTGAGGGACCTTCGAGCCGTCATCTCCGGAGCCGGCGCCGCGGGCGTGGCGGTCACCAAGATCCTGCTCGAGGCGGGCATCGGAGACGTCGCCATCGCCGACAGCAAGGGCCTCCTGCACGAGGGACGCAGCGGCATGACCGCCGTCAAGATGGAGATGGCCGGTCTGACCAACAAGGTCGGCCTGGTCGGTTCCATCGAGGAGGCGCTCAACGGCGCCGACGTCTACATCGGCGTCTCGTCGGGAAAGGTCGCCGACGATGCCGTTGCCACGATGGCCCAGGACGCGATCATCTTCGCGTTGGCCAACCCCAACCCCGAGATCCATCCGGACATCGGCCGCAAATATGCGCGCGTGATGGCGACGGGTCGCAGCGACTTCCCCAACCAGATCAACAACGTGCTCGCGTTCCCCGGCGTCTTCCGTGGTGCGCTTGACGTCCGGGCGAGCGGGATCACGGAGAACATGAAGCTCGCAGCGGCCGATGCGATCGCGAAGGTCGTCGGAGACGACCTCACCGAGGAGTGTGTGATCCCGAGCGTGTTCGACGAACGAGTCGGACCCACGGTCGCGGCCGCCGTGGCCGAGGCCGCGCGCGCCGACGGCGTCGCCCGTCGCTGAGGTCGCAATAGGGTCGGCGCATGCTCGCCGTGTACGCCGCTCGGTTCTCCGCCGACGACCCCGTCGCGGCGCTCGAAGTCGGTGAGCGACCGGATCCACAGCCCCTCGACGGCTGGGTCACCGTGTCCGTTCGCGCGGCCGCGCTGAACCATCACGACATCTGGTCGTTGCGCGGGGTCGGACTGACCGAGAAGCAGTTGCCGATGATCCTCGGCTGCGACGCGGCCGGGATCGACGAGGAGGGCAACGAGGTCGTCGTCCACGCGGTCATCGGCGACCCCGATGCGAGAGGAGGCGACGAGACGTACGACGCCAAGCGGTCGTTGCTGTCGGAGAAGTACGACGGAACGCTCGCGGAGAAGGTCGTCGTACCACGCCGCAATCTCGTGCCCAAGCCCGCAGAGTTGTCCTTCGCCGAGGCCGCGTGTCTGCCGACCGCGTGGCTCACTGCGTACAAGATGCTGTTCACCCGGTCTGGTACAAAGCCGGGCGACACCGTGCTCGTCCAAGGCGCCGGCGGTGGAGTCGCAACCGCAGCAATCGCCATGGCCCGCGCCGCCGGGCTGCGGGTCTGGGCGACCTCCCGCAGCGAAGACAAGCGCAAGCGCGCGCTGAACATCGGTGCGCACGACGTGTTCGAAAGCGGCGCGCGGCTGCCCGCTCGCGTCGACGCGGTCATCGACAGCGTCGGCGAGGCGACACTCGAGCATTCGGTGAAGTCCTGTCGCCCCGGGGGACGGGTCGTACTCTGCGGCGCGACCAGCGGTCGGACCGCGCAGCTCGAGCTCGCGCGAGTGTTCTTCAACCAGGTCGACCTGCTCGGCTCGACCATGGGCAACGCGCGAGAGTTGCGCGGGCTGGTGGACTTTCTTGTCGCGACCGGAGTTCGGCCGCTGATCGACAGCGAGCTGCCGCTGACGCAAGCTCGGGACGGATTCGCGCGGATGCTCAACGGCGATGTCTTCGGCAAAGTCGTATTTACGATCTGACGCCGGGCCGCTGCTCGCGGCCGGCGCTGTCTTCGTTTTGCTCGTTGCCGTCTCGGGGCGCTACGGCTATCACCGCGACGAGCTCTACTTCCTTGCCGCGGGCCATCACCTGGCGTGGGGCTACCCGGACCAACCGCCGTTCGTGCCCGCATTGGCTCGGGTGATGTCCGCGCTCGCGCCCGGGTCGCTGCCGGTGCTGCGGTTGCCGTCGGCGCTCGCATCTGCGGCAGATGTGCTGATCACGGCGCGGCTGGCGCGTGAGTTCGGTGCCTCCCGCGGCGGGCAGACGCTTGCTGCGGTGGCAATGGCGACGGCACCGTTCGTCCTCGGTGCCGGTCATCTGACCAGTACGGCGACGTTCGACCTGCTGGCGTGGGCGGCGCTGCTGTATCTCGTCGTCCGCATTCTCCGTACCGGAAACGACCGGATATTCGTCATCACGGGGTTCGTCGCCGGCATCGGCCTGATGGACAACGATCTGGTCGCGTTCCTGCTGGCCGGTCTCGCAGTTGGCGTGCTGATCAGTGGCCCACGGACGTTGTTCCGCTCGCCATGGCTGTGGATCGGTGTCGCCATTGCGGTCGCGATATGGACGCCGTACATCGTGTGGCAAGGGCAGAACGGTTGGCCGGAGTTGACCGTGTCCCGCTCCATCGCCTCCGGAGCATCGGGATCGTCGACACCGCGATGGGCGCTGCTGCCCTTCCAGCTGTTCCTGGCGAACGTGTGGCTCGCGCCGGTGTGGATCGGCGGCCTCCGGCGACTGTTCCGCGACAGCGAGATTCGGTGGGCCCACTCGATCGGCTGCTGCTGGCTGTTCCTCGTCGTCGTGTTCACGGCGGCCGGCGGGAAGGCGTACTACCTGACCGGGATGCTCGCAGTGCTGCTGGCCGCAGGTGCGCAGCCGGCGCTCGACTGGGCGCGCCGGAAGCCGGGCCGGCTGCGCGGCTGGATGATCGGCGCCGGCATCGCGACGCTGGTCGCATTGCCGATCACGCTGCCGCTGGTCCCGTTGAGCCACCTCCAGAAGTCGGGTGTCGTCGGCGCCAACTACGACGCGGGCGAGACCGTGGCGTGGCCGACGTACGTCGACGAGATCGCTGCGGTCTATCACCGCATGACGGAGCGCGGCGTCGACATCCTCGCGAGCAACTACGGCGAAGCCGGTGCGGTCGACAGGTACGGGCCTGCGCGCGGCCTACCGAACGCCTACAGCGGCAACATGGGGTTCTGGTGGTGGGGTCCACCGCCGGCTCGGTCGGCGGCGGTCGTCGTGATCGGTTACGACCGTGCCTACTTGCTGCGGCTCTTCGAGCAATGCGATGCCGGCACTCGACTCGACAACCACCTCGACCTCGACAACGACGAGCAGGGTCAACTGGTGTGGGCGTGCAGCGGCATGCGCGCAGACTGGGCGACGATCTGGCCGCAGCTCAAGAGCGTCGGGTGACGGCTTTCCAGCCGTCGTCTCGCCACGGCGTCCGGCTGTACTGCACGCTCAGCCGTCCCGGCTCCGCCTCGATCAGCTGACCGAAGACGGTGGCATAGACCATGCCGTCACCTTCGCGTCGTACGACGAGTTCGGTGAGGTCGGCGCTCGGCGTATCGCGGCGGATCAACGTGCGCCACTCGTCGGCATCCGCAGCACTCCGGAATGCATCGAGATAGCGCTCGGCCTTGCCGTCCTCGATGCCGCCCGAGGTGACCATGTGCGTCCCGGCGCCCGGAGCGTTCTCGGTCAGGTGGGCACCGTCGAAATCCCATGTGGTCACATGCACGGGAGTCACCAGCACGAGCGCGAAGCTGGCCATTCCCTCGGGATCGAGGTGTGCGGCCCACCCCTGCTCGTGCTCGACAGCGAGCAACGGCAGGACGCCGCGGCTCGGTGCCCCTGCATCCGCCGCGCGCTTCTGCGGCCGGTTGAGCACGAGCGCAGTGACCCCGGTGCCGACGCGACTCGCGCACCAGGTGCCGCCGGCGACCTGGTCCCGGCCGCCGATGACGTCGGGCAGCTCCGGCCACCACTCACCCGGGTCGTCGAACGCGCGAGTCGTCAGCTCGTCACGAAGGGCGAGGATCTGCGTCGGTCGCCCGGGCGACCACCGCACGACGACCGTACAGATACGTCACTCCTCCGGGTCGTCGTCGAGACGGGCCAGATACGTGGCCAGCCGTTCGACTGCGGTCTCGAACTCCGGGTTGTGGTCGACGAAGGCCTGCAGCTGCCCGGCCAGCCAGCCGAATGACACGGTCTCCTCGCCGCGCCGCTGCTCGAGCTCCTCGATACCCCGGTCAGTGAAGTACACGTCCGCTACCCCGCCCGCCAACCAACAATGGACTGAAGGTTGTCCATCGACGATTAGTTGAACACGTCGTCGAGCAGGTTCTGCTGCTCGACCTCATGCGTGTGATGCGACCCGGCGGCCGGTGACGCCGACGCAGCGCGTGACGCCCGTCGCAGGGTGCGCGATCCGTCTGCTATCGCCTTGATCTGCTCCGGCAGGTTGAGCGCCATGAACGGCCAGGCGCCTTGGTTGGCCGGCTCGTCCTGCACCCACACGATGTCGGTGGCCGAGCTGTAGCGGTCGATCACCTCGGTCAGTTCGGCGACCGGGAGCGGGTAGAGCTGCTCGACGCGCACGATGGCGACGTCGTCGCGGCCGGACTTGCCGCGTTGCTTGTCGAGGTCGTAGAAGACCTTGCCGCTCGTCAGCACCAATCGCTTGACCGCGCCCGGCGAGCTGGTGTGAGAGTCGTCGATGACCGGCTGCCAGGCGCCCGAGGTGAAGTCGTCCGGCGGGGACGTCGCGACGCGCAACCGCAGCATCGACTTGGGCGTGAACACGATCAGCGGCTTGCGCCGGCCGGAGAGCGCCTGTCGGCGGAGCAGGTGGAAGTAGTTCGCGGGGGTGCTGGGCTCGGCGACGGTCCAGTTGTCCTCGGCAGAACAGGCCAGGTAGCGCTCGATGCGTGCCGACGAGTGGTCCGGGCCCTGCCCTTCGTACCCGTGCGGCAGCAACAGCACGACGGAGGACCCCTGCCCCCACTTGGCTTCGCCGGCCGAGATGAACTCGTCGACGATCGACTGCGCGCCGTTGGCGAAGTCGCCGAACTGGGCCTCCCAGAGAACCAGGGCTTCGGCGCGGGCCACGGAGTAGCCGTACTCGAACCCCATCGCGGCGAACTCGGAGAGCAAGGAGTCGTAGACATAGAACGGAGCCTGTCCCTCGCCGAGATGCGCGAGCGGCGTGTACTCCTCGGCCGTGCGCCGGTCGACGAGCACCGAGTGCCGTTGCCCGAACGTGCCACGACGCGAGTCCTGGCCGGCGAGGCGGATCGGGGTCCCCTCGAGCAGCAGCGAGCCGAAGGCGATCGTCTCGGCCATCGCCCAGTCGATGCCGCCTTCGCTGACCATCTCGGCGCGCTTCTGCAGTTGCGGGAGCAGTCGCGGGTGCACGGTGAAGCCATCGGGGAGATTGATCTGCGACTCCCCGATGCTCTTCAGCACTTCGGTGCTGATCGCGGTCTCGGGCACTCGTTCGACCGGAGTTTCGGCGACCTCGTCCGGCGGGGCGTTGCTGACGTCGCGCGTCTCGGCGAAGACCCGCTCGAGCTGCTCCTGGTAGTCCCGCAATGCAGCTTCGGCTTCCTCGACCGTGATGTCGCCGCGGCCGATGAGCGACTCGGTATAGATCTTGCGGACGCTCCGCTTGGCGTCGATGAGGTCGTACATGACCGGCTGGGTGAACGACGGCTCGTCGACCTCGCTGTGCCCGCGGCGGCGGTAGCAGAGCATGTCGATGACGACGTCTTTCTTGAACGCCTGCCGAAACTCGTAGGCCAGCCGCGCGACACGCACGACGGCCTCGGGATCGTCACCGTTCACATGGAAGATCGGCGCCTGGATCATCCGCGCGACGTCGGTGGAGTAGACCGACGACCGCGCCGAGGTCGGGGACGTGGTGAAACCGACCTGGTTGTTGATGACCACATGCACGCTGCCGCCGGTGCGGTAGCCACGAAGCTGCGACAGGTTCAGCGTCTCGGCGACGACGCCCTGTCCGGCGAACGCTGCGTCGCCGTGGATGAGGATCGGCAGCACGGTGAAGCCGGTTGCTCCTCGGTTGATCATGTCCTGCTTGGCGCGGGCGATGCCTTCGACGACGGGGTCGACAGCCTCGAGGTGAGACGGGTTGGAGGTCAGCGAGACGGCGACCTTCTCGCCGTCGAGGGCGGTGTATTCACCGCCGGCGCCGAGGTGGTACTTCACGTCGCCCGAGCCATGTGCGGTGCGTGGGTCGAGGTTGCCCTCGAACTCGCGGAACACCTGCGCGTAGGACTTGCCGACGATGTTGGTCAGCACGTTGAGCCGGCCACGGTGCGCCATCCCGATGACGACCTCGTCCATGTCGTCATGAGCGGCCTCGGACACCACGGCGTCGAGCAGCGGGATCACGGACTCGCCGCCCTCGAGGGAGAACCGCTTCTGCCCGACGTACTTCGTCTGCAGGAACGTCTCGAACGCCTCGGCGCCGTTGAGCTTGCCGAGGATGCGCAGCTGTTCCTCGCGGTCGAGTGACTCGTGGTGGCGCTCGACCCGGTCCTGGATCCACTTGCGCTGCTCGGGGTCCTGGATATGCATGTATTCGATGCCGGTGGTGCGGCAGTAGGAATCCCGCAGGACGCCGAGCACCTCGCGCAGCTTCATCAATGGCCTGCTGCCGCTCTGCTCTCCGAGAACGGCTTCACCGAAGGCGCCGACGGGGAACTCGCGATCGAGGTCCCACAGCGTCAGCCCGTGTTGTACGACGTCGAGGTCGGGGTGGCGACGCAGGTCGAACTCCAGCGGGTTGGTGTCGGCCATGAGATGGCCGCGCACCCGGTAGGCGTGGATCAGCTCGATGACGCGGGCCGGCTTGCCGACTTCCTCGTCGTGGCTGACGGGGATGTCGTGCGCCCAGCGGATCGGTTCGTAGGGAATGCGCAGTGACGCGAAGATCTCGTCGTAGAAGTCCTCGCCGCCGAGAAGCAGCTCGTGCATCCGCTTCAAGAAGTCGCCGGACTCGGCGCCCTGGATGATGCGGTGGTCGTAGGTCGAGGTCAGCGTCATGACCTTGCTGATCGCGAGCCGGGCCAGGGTGTCTTCGGCCGCGCCCTGGTATTCGGCCGGGTACTCCATCGCGCCGACGCCGATGATCGCGCCCTGGCCGGACATGAGGCGCGGCACCGAGTGGACCGTGCCGATGGTGCCGGGGTTGGTCAGGCTGATCGTCGTGCCGGCGAAGTCGTCGGCTGTGAGCTTGTTGGTGCGCGCCTTGCGGACCACGTCCTCGTAGGCGGACCAGAACCGGGCGAAGTCGAGGGTGCCGGCGTTCTTGATGTTCGGGACGACCAGGGTGCGGGTGCCGTCGTCCTTCTGCAGATCGATCGCCAGCCCGAGGCTGACGTGGTCCGGTTGGGAGATGGCGGGCTTGCCCTCGGACTCGGCGAAGGACCGGTTCATCACCGGGAAGTCCGACACTGCCTTGACGAGGGCGTAGCCGATGAGGTGGGTGAACGACACCTTGCCGCCGCGGCCGCGGCGCAGGTGGTTGTTGATGACAACCCGGTTGTCGATCAGAAGCTTCGCCGGAATCGCCCGCACGCTTGTCGCGGTCGGAACGGCGAGGCTCGCCTCCATGTTGGTGACGATCCGGGCGGCCGCCCCCCGCAGCGGCTGGAGGGCGGCGGCAGGCTCCGCGGCAGCGAGCTGCTCCTTGGCCGCGGGCGCCGGCGCGGGCTTCGCTGCTTCGGCCGGTTTCGCGGCTGTCTTGGCCGGGGCTTTCGGTGGCGGAGTGACGGTGGCGGCCGGCTTGCGCTCGGGCTGCGGCTGCGTGTCGGCCGGAGCGGGCCGGGCCGGTGCCTCGGTCTCGGTGGCGCCGTTGGGGGTGGTGTCGGTCGGCTTGTAGTCGGCGAAGAAATCCCACCACGCCTTGTCGACGCTCGCCGGGTCCTTGAGGTACTGCTGGTACATCTCGTAGACCAGCCACTCGTTGGGACCGAAACCTGCGAGTGGATCTGTCGGCGTCGACGGCTTCGTCACGGCGACCAGGTTACGCCGTGATCTTCGAGCACTTGGCGCGCTGCGTTGTGTCCGGCGGCCCCGATGACGGACCCCGCCGGGTGGCATCCGGCACTCGCGGCGTAGAGACCGTCAAGCCCGGTCCGGTAGGGCATCCGCGCATCGAGAGCGATGCCGTTGTCGATGTGGTGAATGTGTCCGTGCCGGATGCCGAAATGTGACTCGATCCCCGGCGGCGGCAGCGCGAACACATCGGCGACCAGGTCGGACGTCCCGGGCGCGAACCGGTCGCAGATGCCGAGCATCTTGTCGACGTACGACGCCAGCTCGCCGCCCCAGTCCGAGCCGTCGATCGCATACGGGACTGACTGCACGAACAGGGCGGAAGAGTGGTGGCCGCCCGGGTCCTGCAGGGTCGGGTCGGCGGTGGTGTGCAGGTACCACTCGATGGTCGGGAACTCGGGCAACCGGCCTGCCTGCACATCGGTCCACATCGCGCGGACGGCGTCCATCGGCGAGTCTTGCGGGAGCAGGTGGATGGTCGAGCCGAACGGCGACGGCGCGTCGTCCGGCAGGCAGCTGAAGCGCGGCAGGCCCTGCAGCGCGAGGTTGATCTTCAACGTCGTGCCGGGGCGACGGACCGCGTCGAGCCGCTCGGTGAGGGCCGGGGGGAGCGGGGCCAGGTCGGCCAGGGTGAACGGGTCGCACCCGGCCACGACGGTCGACGTCTCGATGCCGCGGCCGTCGCGCAG
>DATBDO010000107.1:0-13153 GCA_036269855.1 Mycobacteriales bacterium | reverse complement strand
AAGGACTCGGTCACGAAGACGACCGGCGATCCCGAAACAGAGCCGGTCGACTGCGGTCTCAGCTAGTCGCTCGTCTCGGCGATGCGGTCGCGGAACTCACGGGACCGCGACCGCAACGCCGCTTCTGCATCGACGCCGTCCGCGCGCAGTGCCGCGACGACGGTCCAGAGCAGCGTGCCGGCCGCGTGCATGCCCGGCTCGGCCTCGTACGACGCCGCCGCGGCGGCCACCGCCGCCGCCGGGCTTTCAGCAGCGAACAGCTCCGGCGTGACGAGCCCCGGCGCCAACCCGGCCTTGGCAGCCTTGCGCTGAAGCGTGTCGGCGAGGCTCAACGCAGCCATCGCGAGAGGCACGCCGTCCACCGGTGACCGGCCGGCCTTCTCTTCGGCCTTGATGACGTCCCAGTTGGCCTGCACCTCGTCGGCACCCGACACCGTCCGGTCACCGAACACGTGTGGATGGCGCCGTACGAGCTTGTCGACGAGGTCACCGGCGACGTCGTCGACCGTCCAGCGCTCGGCGGGGTCGTTCTCCTCGGCAAGGCGCGCGTGAAAGGCGACCTGGAGCAACACGTCGCCGAGTTCCTCGCGGAGCGCCTCGTTGTCGGCATCCTCGATCGCCTGGAACGCCTCGTAGGCCTCCTCGAGCAGGTACGGCGCGAGCGAGTCGTGCGTCTGCTTGGCATCCCACGGACAACCGCCCGGCGATCGCAGCCGATCCATCGTCGCGACAACATCGAGCAGCCGCGCTCCCGGCAGGTCCCAGTTGCCGTGCACGAGCTCGACCTCGAGCTCCTCGCCGGCGTCCGCCGACTGCGTCGCCACCTCGCCCAACGCCCGAGCGACGTCCTCGTCCCCGGACGCGCCGGCGAGCCAGGTCGCGGTGCCTTCCTCGCGCGCCGCCGCTCGCAACAACCGGGCAACTGCGATCGGTGGATGGGTCGGGTCGACCGCCTCGACCGCAACCCCGGCCGCCTCGATCGGGAGGCGATGCGGGTGGTCCTGGTCGCGGGTGAACACAGGCCCGGCCCGCAGCGCCGACCATGCGTCCCACGTCAGCGCGCCGGCCGCGACACGGGGGCTGGTGACGAGCAGGACGAGTCGACTCACCCTGTCGGCGTCACCGCGTTGCCGCCGGCTGGGGTGGCCGACGGCGACGGAACGCTGACCTGGTCCTTGAGCGGAACACCGTCGATGGATTGGGTGGCGTAGTTCCAGCGGCCATAGCGCGGGTTGACGTGCACGCCGAGCTTGCGACCCTCGGACGCCAGCGCCTGGAGGACCAGCTTGTCCCGGGTGGCCTGGAGCAGCGTGGTCTTCAGCTGCGGAGTTGCCTGCGCGAGCGTGATGACCCGGTGCGCGATGACGTGCACGACATGCCAGCCGAACTGCGAGTGCACCTCGATGAACGAGCCGGGCTTCGCCTGGAAGATGGCCTTGCTGAAGTCCGGCACGAACTGGCCCTGACCGGCGAAGCCGAGGTCACCACCGTTGGTCTTGGTGGAGGTGTCGGTGGAGTACTTCGCCGCCAGCTTCGCGAACGACGACGGGTCCTGCTTGACCTGCGCGAGGATCGAGTCGGCCAGCGACTTCGACTTCACCAGGATGTGTGCGGAGTGCACCTGGTCGTATTGATCGATGTTCTTCTGGTACGCCGCCTGCAGCTGCGCCAGGCTGACCGGAATGCTGGCCACGAGAAGATCGGCGAGCTTCTGCTGGAGCACGTAATAGCGGGTGAAGACAGTCAGCTCGGCTCGCGGGATGCCCGACTGCTCCGCCTGTTGCAGCAGCTGCTGCGAACCGCCGGCCTGCTGCGCGAACTCGTTCATCTGCTGCTCGACGTCGGCCGGCGAGACCGTGACGTGATGCTCCTTGGCGGCCGCCGCAACGATGAGATTGGTCACGAGGCGGGCGAGCTCGCTGCGGGTGAAGCCGACCCGGTCGGAACTCAATTGTGGCTGCACGTCGGGCAGCGACAGCGCGCGATCGACCTCGTGCTGCAACGAGGCCGTCGAGATGCGGTCGTCGCCGACGAGCGCGGCCGCACCCGGGCTGGTGTTGCACCCGGAGAGCGACAGCGTCATCACGACGAGTCCGACGGCCACGCCGCCGACGCGGCTGAATGCGCGGATTCCCAACACGATTGCGCGTTCTCCTACGGTGTGTCAGCCCGCGACCGCGGGGCTGAGTTCGCCTACGACGGTATCGAGAAGGTCTCGCGCCCAGTCCAGCAGCGCCCGGTCCCGCAGCGCCGGGGCCGGCACGAGCACGATGCGGGTGGCCGACTTGACCACCGCGCCGGGATAGAGCCGCTGCAGTCGCAGTGTCTGCGACTCGCGTAGCTCGAGCGGGGAGAACCGCACGTATTTGCCTTGCGACCCGACGTCACCGACGCCGTAGCGCCGCAGGTAGCTGCGGAAGATGGCGACGGCGAGCAGGTTGTCGACCTCGGTCGGCGGAGCGCCGTAGCGATCGCGCAGCTCCTCGACGACGCCGGCGATCTCCTCGTCGGTGTCGGCAGACGCGATCCGGCGGTAGGCCTCCAGTCGCAGCCGTTCGCCCGGGATGTAGTCGTGCGGCAGATGCGCATCGATGGGTAGCTCCACCTTGACCTCGAGCAGGTCCTCGGACTTCTCGCCCTTGAACTCGGCGACGGCCTCACCGACCAACCGCACGTAGAGGTCGAACCCGACTGCGGCGATGTGGCCGGACTGTTCACCGCCGAGCAGGTTGCCTGCGCCGCGGATCTCGAGGTCTTTCATCGCAACTTGCATGCCGGCACCGAGATCGGTGTGCTGCGCGATAGTCGCGAGCCGGTCGTGTGCCTCTTCGGTCAGCGGCTTCTCCGGCGGGTACAGAAAGTAGGAGTAGGCGCGGTCACGTCCACGCCCGACCCGGCCGCGCAGCTGGTGCAGCTGGGACAGACCGAGGAGGTCGGCCCGCTCGACGACCAGGGTGTTGGCGTTGGAGATGTCCAAGCCGTTCTCGACGATCGTCGTGCAGACGAGGACGTCGAACTCCTTGTCCCAGAACGCCATCATGATCGGCTCGAGCTGATGCTCACTCATCTGTCCGTGCGCGGTCGCGATCCGCGCCTCGGGCACGATCTCGCGCAGCTTGGCGGCGGCGCGGTCGATCGACTCGACCCGGTTGTGGATGTAGAACACCTGGCCGTCGCGCAGAAGCTCGCGGCGGATGGCAGCACCGATCTGCTTCTCGTCGTACCCACCGACGAAGGTCAGGACCGGGTGTCGCTCCTCGGGTGGTGTCTGGATGACACTCATCTCGCGGATGCCGGTGATGGACATCTCCAACGTGCGCGGGATCGGCGTCGCCGACATCGTCAGCACGTCGACACTGGTGCGAAGTCGCTTGAGGAACTCTTTGTGCTCGACGCCGAAGCGCTGCTCCTCGTCGACGACGACGAGCCCGAGCTGCTTGAACTGTGTCGACGGTTGCAGCAACCGGTGGGTGCCGATGACGACGTCGACGGTGCCGTCGGCGAGGCCGGTGAGAATCTCGCGCTGCTCCTTGTCGGTCTGAAACCGCGAGAGCGCGCGCACACTCACCGGGAACGACGCGAACCGCTCGGAGAACGTCGCGAAGTGCTGCTGGGCGAGCAGCGTGGTCGGCACGAGGACCGCCGCCTGCTTGCCGTCCATGACCGCCTTGAACGCGGCGCGCACGGCAATCTCGGTCTTGCCGTAGCCGACGTCACCGCAGATGACCCGGTCCATCGGGTGTGGCTGCTCCATATCGGCCTTGACCTCGTTGATCGCGGCCAGCTGGTCCGGCGTCTCGACGTAGGGGAAGGCGTCTTCGAGCTCGCGCTGCCACGGCGTGTCCGCGCCGAACTGGTGCCCGGGCGCCGACATGCGCGCGGCGTAGAGCCGGATGAGCTCGGCAGCGATCTCGCGGACCGCCTTGCGCGCCCGGCCCTTGCGCTTCTGCCAGTCGGCGCCGCCCATCTTGTCGAGGCCGGGTTGCTCGCCGCCCACATAGCGTGTCACCTGGTCGAGAGCATCGGTGGGTACGTAGAGCCGATCGCCGGGCTGGCCGCGCTTGGACGGCGCGTATTCGATGACCAGGTATTCGCGCGTCGCGCCCTGCACGGTGCGTTGCACGAGGTCGACGTAGCGACCGACGCCGTGCTGTTCGTGCACGACGTAGTCGCCGGCCTTGAGCTGCAAAGGGTCGACGGTGTTGCGTCGCCGACTCGGCATCCGCCGCATGTCCTTCGTCGCTGCGCGCTGCCCGGCGAGATCGGTCTCGGTGAGGAGCGCGAGCCGGATGCCGTCGGAGAGCAGGCCGGTGTTGAGGCATCCGGTCGAGACCTCGACAACGTGCGGCTCTGCCGCCGACGCGAGCGCCGGTTCGAACCGGGCAGCAATGTCCTCGCCGCGGAGCACTTCGACGAGTCGTTCGGCCGGGCCGTGTCCTTCGGTGAGCAGGACGACTCGCCATCCGTCCTGCAGCCAGGCCCGGACGTCGTCGAGCACCCGCTTGATGTCGCCTCGATAGGAGTCGACCGGGCGGGCGGTCGACGCGACGACGGTGTCGGCGTCGGCGGCGCTCTCCTCGTCGACCGGGCTCTGTTCCCTCGTGAGGGCAGAGATCGACCACCAGGGGATACCGAGCTCGAGCGCGTGGCTGCGGACGTCGGCGATGGCGCGGAGACTGGCGGCGCCGAGGTCGATGGGCGCCCGGCCACCGCCGGCAGCCGCGGCCCACGAGGCGTCGAGGAACTCCTCGCTGGTGCGAACCAGGTCGGTGGCGCGGGTGCGCACGCGCTCCGGGTCGCAGAGGATGACATGCGTGCCGGCGGGCAGCTCGTCGAGCAGCAGCGTCATCCGGCCGACGAGGGCAGGAGCGAGAGACTCCATGCCCTCGACCGCGATGCCCTCGGCGATCTTGTCGAGCATCTCCGCCAGCTCTGGGTGCAGGGAGGCCAGCTCGCGGGCCCGCCCGCGCACCTCGTCGGTGAGCAAGAGCTCACGACAGGGCGGCGCCCACAGGCCGTGCTCGGCGACCTCGAGACTGCGCTGGTCGGCAACCTTGAACCAGCGCACCTCCTCGATGGCGTCGCCCCAGAACTCGACCCGGACCGGGTGCTCCTCGGTCGGCGGGAAGACGTCGAGGATGCCGCCGCGGACAGCGAACTCTCCGCGCCGTTCCACCATGTCGACCCGGGTGTAGGCGATCTCCGTCAGGCGTCGTACGACGTCGTCGAAGTCGGCCTCGTCGCCGGCGGCAAGCGCCACCGGCGCCAGCTCGCCCAGGTCGGGCACCTGCGGCTGGAGCACGCTGCGGATCGGGGCGACGACGACGCTGATGCGGCCGGTCGCCGGGTCGGACGGGTCGGGGTGGCGGAGCCGGCGCAGGACGGCGAGGCGGCGACCGATGGTGTCGGCGCGCGGCGAGAGCCGCTCGTGCGGCAACGTTTCCCAAGCGGGGTAGTCGACGACGCTGTCGTCCGGCAGCAGCGCCTCCAGGGCGGCGACGAGGTCCTCGCTCTCGCGGGTGGTCGCCGTGACCGCGAGGACAGGACGGTCGGCCTTGGCCGCAACCGCAGCGAGCAAGAACGGCTGCAGGCCCGGCGGTCCGGACAGGTCAAGCGTCGCGGAGCCGATGCCGGTAAGCGCCGAACTGATCGCGGGGTCGGCAGCGGTGACGTCGAGAAGACCGGCAAGGTTCATGGGAGAACCCCAGGCTACCGACCGACTTCCTCAGTCGTTGTAGGTGTTCTGTGCGAGGGCGAGGCCGTCGGCGATGAGCGACTCGGCCGCGTCTGCAGCCCGTTCGAGATGCAGGTCGATCTCCTTGCGCTCGGCGGCTGACCAGTCGCGGAGCACGAAGTCGGCGGGATCCTGCCGACCCGGCGGCCGGCCGATGCCGAACCGCACCCGGTGGTAGTCGCCCGAGCCCAGCGAGCGGCGCAACGACTTGAGCCCGTTGTGGCCGTTGTCGCCGCCGCCGAGCTTGAGTCGAATGGCGCCGTACGGCAGGTCGAGCTCGTCGTGGACGACGACCAACCGCTCCAACGGCACCTTGAAGAAGTCACGGAGCGACGTGACAGGTCCGCCGGACTCGTTCATGTAGGACCGGGGCTTGGCGAGGATCACCCGGTCGTCGCCGAACCGGGTCTCGATGACGTCCGCGCGGCTCTTGTGCGACTTGAAGCCGCTTCGCACGCGATCGGCGAGGATCTCCGCGACGAGGTAGCCGACGTTGTGCCGGTTGGCGACGTACTGGGGACCGGGGTTCCCGAGCCCGACGACCAGCCACGGGCCGGGTTCGGACACGGACTACTCGGCGGGCTCGGACGCGCCCTCTGCCGGCGCTCCTTCGGCCGGTGCCCCTTCGCCGGTCTCGGCGCCGGGGACCACATCGCCTTCGGCGGGCGCAGCCTCGGCCTCGGCCGCCGCGGCACCCGCGGCGCCAGCACCGAGCTCTTCCTCGGCAGCGGTGAGGTCCGCCTCGAGCTCCTCCTGCGTCGGCGCCTGCATGATGTGTACGACGACAGCCTCGGGATCGGTCTGCAACTCCGTGCCGGCCGGAAGTTGGACGTCCTTCGCGTGGATGGCTCGGCCGATCTCGAGGTCCTGGATCGAGACCTCGAAACCGCTGGGGATGTGCGTGGCCTCGGCGGCGACCGACAGCGTGGTGAGCTGCTGGTCGAGCAGACCACCGGGCGCGACGTCGCCCACGATGTGCAAGGCGACCTCGACGGTGATCTTCTCGCCGCGACGGACGAGGATCAGGTCGATGTGCTCGATCGAGCCGCGGACCGGGTTGCGCTGGATCGACTTGGGCAGGGCGAGCTCGTCGCCACCGTCGATCGACAGCGCAAGCAGCACGTTGGCGCCGTCGGTGCGCAGCGCGTGCTCGAACTCGCGAGCCGGAAGGGAGATGTGCCGCGGCGCGGTGCCGTGCCCGTAGAGCACGGCCGGGAGCCGACCGGACCGCCGGGTGCGCCGCGCGCCACCCTTGCCGAACTCGGTGCGCGGTTCGGCGCTGATGCGGACCTCGGCCACGGTGCTGACTCCTTGGAACGGGACGTGCGGATTTCGCGACTGTCGAGTCTAGGTGAGGCAGTGGCCGGGCGGAAAACCGGACAGGGCGGCAGGAGCGGCCCGAGCCGGCGTCGAAGCACGGCGCGTCTCGAGCATGGGAGCCCAGATGAACGTGCGGACGATGCTTCGTCCCGGCCTGGCGGCCGTCGCCGTCACCGCTGCCGTCCTGGCAGTCCCCGCCTCGGCGAAGGGCACGCCGTCCAACGTGGGCAGCGCGTCGGTCTACGGCCTCGACAAGAATTTCACGCTCGTCGGGCACACCGATCTCGCCCAGCGCGGGATGAACTCGCCGATCGCCGTCGCCGGCAAGTGCGTCTACGTGGGCGACCGCTACTACTCGAGCAGCTCGGACGAGGCGACCCGGCCCAACGGCGGCGTCGCCATCGTGGACGCGAGTGACCCGTCCAAGCCGAAGCAGGTCGGCACGATCCCGCCGGTCGGGTTGTCGACCCAGCGGGAGCTGCGCGCCGACGCTGGTCTGGGCATCCTGGTCGTGGAGAGCTACTCCCCGTTCATCGACGGCTGGACGCCGGGCTCCGAGTCGATCAACAACCTCAAGATCTACGACATCCACTCGGACTGCACCCAACCGAAGCTCCTGGGCACTTACGACTTCGGGCCGCGCGCGCCGCACGAGTTCTTCCTCTGGAAGGACCCGAAGAACCCCGGCCGGGCCCTCGCCTATGTGACCTTCACGATCTACTCGCCCGACCTGATGGTCATCGACCTGTCCGACCCGGCCAGCCCGGCGCTCGCCGGTGCCTACGACCTCGGGGTCGACCAGGCGACGAAGACACAGGACTTCGCCGACGAGAGCGGGTCCGGCTACTTGCACTCGCTGGCCGTGAGTGACGACGGGACGCGCGCCTACATGGCGACGTGGGACTACGGCTTCTACGAGCTCGACACGTCGTTGTTCGCCACTCCACCTGTTCCTGGGCCGGGGGGTGGCGTCGGCGCCGCGCATCCGGTCGGAGTCGGGCACTTCGACGACGGTCACAACGTGCACAGCGCGGTGCCGGTCCCGGGCGACGGCAAGACGATCGTCTTCACCCAGGAGGACTACGCCAACGCCGGCCACGGCTGCCCGTTCGGCATCCTGCGCACCGGCAAACTCGACGGCGCCGGCAGCGCGACGCAGGTCGGCGAGTTCTCGCTTCCGGAGAACGACCCCAAGAACTGCGGCCAGAAGAACGGCACGTTCAGCTCGCACAACCCGACGCTGTTCCCCGACCTGGCCCTGCTGACCTGGTACTCCGGCGGGCTGCGTGCAGTGGACCTGTCCGACCCCGCGCACCCGTACGAAGACGGGGCGTACGTGCCCAAGCCGACGTTCACTCCGTCACTGCGCGACAACCGGTTGTTCTTCCCGCCGAAGGACACGGCGGGGACGCTGCCGACCGACACGACCAAGCCCGGCTCCACGGCACCGCAGTGGACCGGCGCGATGTGGTCCTACCCGGTCGTGCAGAACGGGTTGATCTACGTCGTCGACATCGACCTGGGGCTTTACATCCTGCGTTACACCGGGCCGCACGCCGACGAGGTCAAGAAGGCAGCCTTCGTCGAGGGCAACTCGTCACCGTCGCGATACACCGCCGACGCGCCGACGATCGTCCGCCCGGCGGCGCAGTGGACATCGATCGCGCGCGAGGTCGCTCGCGGTGCGCGCGTCGTGCACTCGTCGTACACGCATGTGGACTGGAAGCGTGTGCGCGAGATGCGCAACCACGGCTTCCTCTGCGCGCAGTGACTTGTCAGGGCCACGCGAGATAACCGCCGCGTAGCCGTCCTGACAACCGTCAGGCGTTGCCGTCGAAGAGCGACGTCACGGAGCCGTCGGCGAAGACCTCGCTGATCGCGCGTGCGACGAGCGGCGCGATCGACAGGACGGTCAGCTTGTCGAACTGCTGATCCGGGCCGATCGGCAGCGTGTTGGTCAGGACGATCTCGCTGATGCTGCTGTTCTTGAGCCGGTCGACGGCGGGACCGGACAGCACGCCGTGGGTGGCGGCCACGACGACCTTGGCCGCGCCGTCGTTGAACAGGGCTTCGGCGGCCTTGGTGATCGTGCCGGCGGTGTCGATCATGTCGTCGACGAGCACGCAGGTGCGGCCTTCGACCTCGCCCACGACGCGGTTGGCGACGACGGAGTTGGCGACGTTGATGTCACGCGTCTTGTGAATGAAGGCCAGCGGCGTGCCACCGAGGCGGTCGGTCCATCGCTCGGCCACGCGCACCCGGCCGGAGTCCGGCGCGACAACGGTGATGGTCGACGGGTCGTAGTTGGCGGCGACGTGCTGGGCGAGCATCGGCAGCGCGAACAGGTGGTCGACGGGGCCGTCGAAGAAGCCCTGGATCTGGCTGGTGTGCAGGTCGACGGTGAGGATGCGGTCGGCGCCGGCCGTCTTGTAGAGATCGGCGACGAGCCGGGCGGAGATGGGCTCGCGGCCGCGGCTCTTCTTGTCCTGGCGGGCATAGGGGTAGTAGGGGACGACGACGGTGATGCGCTTGGCCGACCCGCGCTTGAGCGCGTCGCACATCACCAGGGTCTCCATGAGCCATTGGTTGATGGGAGTGGTCATGGACTCGACGACGAAGGCGTCGCAGCCGCGGACCGACTCCTCGAACCGGGCGTAGATCTCGCCGTCGGCGAAGTCGCGAATGTCGGTGGGGCTGACCGCGATCCCGATCTCCTCGGCGATCTCGGCGGCGAGGTCCGGGTGTGACCGGCCGGAGAAGAGCATGAGCGTCTTCTCGCCGGTGGTCTTGATGCCGGTCACGGCAATCCCCTTGCTAAGGCTCGTCGGTGCTAGGAGGGGAAGATGCCTCCATTGTGCCGTCTCCCCCGGCTCGGCGGGCGGCCTCGGCGGACTTCGTACCGGCGCGTCGGCGGAAAACCCACCCGAGGACGTTGCGCTGGCGGGATCGACCGATGCCGATCGCCCCGGCCGGGACGTCCTCGGTGATCGCGCTGCCGGCGGCGACGTAAGCGCCGGGGCCGATCTCGCGGGGGGCCACGAGCATCGAGCCGGAACCGACGAAGGCGGCGTCGCCGATGGTCGTGTGGTGCTTGTCGACGCCGTCGTAGTTCACGAAGACGGTGCCGGCGCCGATGTTGGCGTCGGCCCCGATCGTGGCGTCGCCGACATAGGTGAGGTGCGGCACCTTGGTGCCGTCGCCGATCTCGGCCTGCTTGGTCTCGACGAAGGCGCCTATCTTGCCGCCGGCTCCGAGCCTCGTGCCCGGGCGCAGGTAGCTGAACGGGCCGACGGCAGCGTCCGCACCGATGACGGCGCCTTCGCACATCGACTTGACGACGGTTGCGCCGGCGCCGACCTCGGTGTCGCGCAGGGTGCAGTCGGGGCCGACGGTTGCGCCCGAACGAATGAGGGTGGCGCCGTGGAGCTGGGTGTTCTGGTGGATGGTGACGTCGGGCTCGAGGCGAACCCGCACGCCCATCCATGTCGTCTGCGGATCGGTGATCGTGACGCCTTCGCCCATCCAGTGCGCGACGATGCGGTCGCGCATGTGCCGACGCGCGTCGGCCAGCTGGGCACGGTCGTTGACACCGAGCGTCTCGCGCCAGTCGTCGGCGACGACACTCGCGACGACCTTGCCTTCCTTGACGAGAAGGCCGATCGCGTCGGTGAGGTACTCCTCCTGCTGCGCATTGTCTGCGGCGATTCGCTCGACGGCGTCGCGTAACACAGTCGCGTCGAACGCATAAACGCCGGTGCAGATCTCGGCAATCTCCTTCTGCGGATCCGTGGCATCGCGGTCCTCGACGATGCCCGTCACGTGCCCGTCGGTGCCGCGGATGACCCGACCGTAGTTGCTGGGGTCGGGCATGACGGCGGTGAGCATGGTGGCGTCGGCGCGGGTCTCCGCATGCCGGGCGAGCACGGCGGCAAGCGTCTCGGTCGTGAACAGCGGGGTGTCGCCGTGCATGACGAGGACGGTGCCGGCGAGCTCGGGGGCAGACTCGACCGCGAGCCGAGCCGCGTGACCGGTGCCACGCTGCTCCTCTTGTACGACGACCTCGGCCGTCGGCGCCGCGTCAGCGAGGAACTTCTCCACCTGGGGACGCTCGTGCCCGAGAACGATCACGGTTCGCTCGCCCTGTAGCGGCTCGATGGCGGCGAGGACGTGGCCGAGAAGGGTCCGCCCGCACATCGTGTGCAACACCTTGGGCGTGACGGACTTCATCCGCTTGCCCTGCCCCGCCGCCAGCACGAGCACCGCCGCTGGTCGGTCGCTCACGCGCGCTCCTCGAGATCCTCGACGCGGGAAAAGGCCGGATCCGAGCCTACAGAGGCTGCCGTTTCCCACCAGCGAATCGGCAGCCACGGACTTGAAACTGGAGCTTCGGCTCCCGGGCAGGGACTCGAACCCCGATTTCTGGGACCAAAACCCAGCGGCACTGCCAATTGGCCGACCCGGGACTGACTCAAAGGCAAGACTACGGCTTCCGAACACAGGCTGCTGCCCGTGATCTCCTCCGTGGTGGCCTGCCACCAGCCGTCGATGGCGTCGTAGAGAGCGGTTGACCGACACACGGTGATGACTAAGCAGCCGTGATAGGTGTCACCCGTGTTGTAGCGCCTCGGTTGTGGGTTGTGCCGCTTGAGCATCGGTCCGCGAAACTGATCCGCATCGAGTCCGAGCTGTTGCTGCCACCACTGCTCGTTGATCGGGGTGTCGCTACTCTCGTGAATGCTGAGACTGAACGTGAGCTCGTCGCGCCTGATTCCCAGGAGATCAAGCCAAGCGAGATAGACCCGAAGCAAGCCCACATCGCTGTTCGTCAGTCGCACTCGGCCATGCCGCTTCCAGGGCTTGTCCTTCGAGCCCTCGGCCCAATAGAGCGCCAGGCCCGTGAAAAAGAGCTCGCGGTCAGAAATTGGTCCGATCGCGGACCGCGCAAGTTTCATCCGAATGTCGCGCCGCTCCAATGCACGGCGATGCAACTTGTCGCCACCGGCGCCTCGCAGTCCTTGCAGGTGTGCGACGCGTCGGCGGCGCACCCGTTCTGGCACGGGAAGATCGTGCAGCCAAAGACTGAGCGAGCCCATAGCCACGTCTAGCTCAGCAGCGATCTCCGGATACGTGGCACCCGTCATCCGCATCTGGCGCGCGCGCCTGCGGTCGTTGTGCTTGGGATGCGAGCGATGCGTGTTGGCCGGCCTTGGTATCCCCTTCAACCAGCGAAGGAGCGTGTCATCACCGACTGTGATGCTCAGAGCGGCGCGGATTTCGTTGTAGGTCTTGCCGTCTCGGCGGAGGAGGCGGGCGCGGGCGATGCGGCGTTGTCTGTCATCCATGCGCCCATGGAAGGAACGAGGTACGACGAAATCGTTTCGTTATCCCCAGGGGTACCCGGCACGGAACCGCTTCTCGCCGTCGCACGTCTGAACGACATGAACGGACGCCACGCAGTCCAGACCGCGGCCGCTCTCGCCGCGCTGATTGCGGCCTCGAGTTGCAGCGGCGGCAAGCCTGTCGCGAACCATGCGACGCCGGCGAGCGGCGGGACCATGCACGGCACGTTCTCCGAGACCGGACCGCGCGGGCATCTGACGGCTGGTGAGTCGGCCGGCACGAGCGACTCCGGCGCTGTCAAGGGCGCGGCACCGGAACCGGCGGGAGCCGCCGGCTCGGCGACCGGGACGGGACTGGCCGCATCGGGTAACAACAACATCCAGGTCGGCCTGCGCGCCGGAAGTGTCGACGACAACGCACGGTTCACCGACTACCTGACCTACCGCGACGCCTTCACCAAACAGGACATTCGCACGCAGGCCTTCGATGTCAGTGAGCGACACATCTTCACCGTGACGACACCGTCAGGTGATCCTGTCGTCGGCGCTGACATCGCGATCCTCGACCAGCAAGGCAACAAAGCGTCCGAGCTCCGCACCTACGCCGATGGTCGCGCGCTGTGGTTCCCCCGCACGACGGACGTCGGAGATGCTCAGCAGTTCACCGCCGTCGTGAGCAAGGGATCGGCGAGCACATCCGTCGACGTCGATCGCCATGTGCTCGAGCACTCGATCAGCCTCGACACCGACCCGTCGTTCT
>DATBDO010000106.1:0-4719 GCA_036269855.1 Mycobacteriales bacterium | reverse complement strand
GACCGGCATGGTCTGGCCGCCGTCGGTCAAGGGGATCCTCATCACCGAGTCGGTGCGCGGTGAGGGCGGAGTGCTGCGCAACTCCGACGGCAACCGGTTCATGTTCGACTACATCCCGGAGTTCTTCAAAGCCGAGACGGCTGACAACGAACAAGAGGCCGACGCCTGGTACGCCGACCACATCAACAACCGCCGACCGCCTGAACTCCTGCCGCGAGACGAAGTGGCGCGCGCGATCAACACCGAGATCAAGGCCGGCCGCGGATCGCCGCACGGCGGCGTCTTCCTCGACATCGCCAGCCGGCGCAGCGCCGCCGACATCAAACGCCGGCTTCCGTCGATGTATCACCAGTTCAAGGAGCTCGGAGACGTCGACATCACCAAGGAGCCGATGGAGGTCGCGCCGACCTGCCATTACGTGATGGGTGGCATCGAGGTCGACGCCGACACCCAAGCCGCGACGGTGGCCGGTCTCTACGCCGTCGGTGAGGTCTCCGGCGGCATGCACGGTTCCAACCGGCTCGGTGGCAACTCGCTGTCCGACCTGCTCGTCTTCGGCCGGCGGGCCGGCGAGAGCGCGACGTCCTACGTCGCCGGACTACCGACCCGGCCACGGGTTGTCGAGGCCGACGTTCAGACCGCGCTTGCCGAAGCGCTGGCGCCGTTCGACAACCCGGGAGCCGAGAACCCCTACGCCGTCATGAAGGACCTGCAGGAGCACATGCAGTCCCTGGTCGGCATCATCCGCCGGGCCGACGAGCTCGAGCTCGCGCTGAAGGAGATCGACCGGCTCAAGGAGCGGGCGAAGAACGTGTCGGTGCAGGGCACCGGCCGGGCTTACAACCCCGGCTGGCACACCGCCTTGGACCTGCGCGCGATGCTCACCGTGTCGGAGTGCATCGCGCGGGCCGCACTGACCCGCAAGGAGAGTCGCGGCGGTCACACCCGCGACGACTATCCGGCCACGGATCCCGAGTGGGGCAAGGTCAACCTCGTGCTGCGGGAGCAACGAGGCGCCATCGACATCAACCGCCAACCGCTACCCCAGATGCCGGACGATCTGAAGACGCTGTTCGAGGAGGGCAAGTAGATGGGCCACGACCAGCGGCTCCGGGTCTGGCGTGGTGACGCCTCCGGCGGTGATTTTGCGTCGTACTCAGTGCGCGTCGAGGAAGGTGAGGTCGTCCTCGACGCGATCCACCGGCTCCAGGCCGAGCAGGCGCCGGATCTCGCGGTGCGCTGGAACTGCAAGGCCGGCAAGTGCGGCTCGTGCAGCGCCGAGGTCAATGGCAAGCCCCGCCTGATGTGCATGACCCGGCTGTCGACGTTCGATCCGGCGGAGACCATCACCGTCACGCCGATGCGGACCTTCCCCGTCATCCGTGACCTTGTCACCGACGTGACCTTCAACTACGAGAAGGCACGCGAGGTTCCGGCGTTCACGCCGCCCAGCGACAACAAGGGCGGCAAGTTCCGCATGCAGCAGGTCGACGTCGAGCGCGGGCAGGAGTTCCGCAAGTGCATCGAGTGCTTCCTCTGTCAGGACACCTGCCACGTCATTCGCGATCACGACGAGAACAAGCCCGCGTTTGCCGGGCCGCGCTTCTTCATCCGTTACGCCGAGCTCGACATGCATCCGCTCGACACGCTCGACCGTCGGCAGATGGCGCAGCGCGATGAAGGACTCGGCTACTGCAACATCACCAAGTGCTGCAGCGAGGTGTGCCCGGAGCACATCCACATCACCGACAACGGGATCATCCCGTTGAAGGAACGCGTCGTCGACACGAAGTACGACCCGGTGTTCATCGGTTTGCGGATCGGCCGGCGCAAGGACCGGCGGGAGGTCGGTCCCGCCGGCGGCAGCGGCCCGTCGCCGATCAAGCGGCCGGGCGGGAAGCCGACCTACGAACCGCAACCGGCCGTTGCCGCGCCGACCGCGCCGGCACGGGTGCAGGACGTCGCGGGCAAGGTCGCGTCCGGTGCCACCGCGGCGGCTGCGACGGCGGTGAAGAGCAAGTCCACGCTGCCCGCGGTCGGCGCTGCGGCCGGGGTGGGCTTCCTGGCCTGGGCGATCCGCCGCGCGCGCAAGAAGTAGTTGACCCCCGCGGAGTTGCGCGACCTCGCGACCGAGGTCGCGCGTGAGGCGGGTGCGTTGCTGCGCGACCGACCGACTGCGTTGCAGACGTCCACCAAGAGCACTCCGACCGATGCCGTCACCGACATGGATCGGGCGGCGGAACGCCTGATCGTCGACCGGTTGAGGGCACGACGGCCGGACGACCTCGTGGTCGGTGAGGAGAGCGGTCAGCACGGTCGCGACGGCGCGGGCATCGTCAGCTGGTTGGTCGACCCGCTCGACGGCACGGTCAACTACCTCTACGGAATCCCGCAGTACGCGGTGTCGATCGCGGCCCGGATCGACGGCGACGCGATCGCCGGGGCCGTGTTCGACGTCATGCGCGACGAGCTCTACGCCGCGAGCCGCGATGGTGGCGCCACGTGCAACGGCGCGCTGCTTCGCTGCTCCGACCAGACCGACCTCGGGCTGTCCCTCGTTGCCACCGGTTTCGCCTACGCCGCGGAGACCCGCCGTACCCAAGCGGCGGTGCTCACGACGGTGCTTCCCGCCGTACGCGACATTCGCCGGCTGGGCTCGGCCGCGCTCGACCTGTGCATGGTGGCCAGCGGCCGGGTCGACGCCTATTTCGAGGCGGGCATGCAGCCCTGGGACTGGGCTGCGGGAGCACTGATCGCCACCGAGGCGGGCGCCCGGGTCGGGGGGCTGGGCGGGCGGCCGCCGGGTTCGTGGACCACCCTGGCGGCCAACCCGGCGCTGTTCGCCGAGCTCGAGGCCTTGCTCGTCGAGGCAGGAGATCCCAGCGCCGCGTCGTAGTCTGAAATGTCCGATCAGTTCGGGGGCTTGAGAGAGGGGATCGTTCCCGAGTGCTTCGCCCCCGCCGGGCACTGCTTCCGGTTGCCGGCCTCGCTGCCGCCGCTCTCGTGATGATCGCGGGGGCGGTCGGAGTCGCCCATGCGCTGGCGCCCGACGACCGCGCTGCAGCAACCGGCGGCCTCGCGAACGCCACGTCAGCGCAGCCGAGCTCGACGGATCGCAGCGTCGCGCCACTACGGCGAATCACGCCTCCCGACGCAGTCGCCCTGCTCGCGAAGAGCGCCACCCCGCGCCAGCTGCGCCGGGTGTGGAAGCTGTCCGGGGTGCGCGCCGTCGCCGTCCTCGACACCGGCCGCATCACGGTTCGCGGCCACCATCTGCACGCCGTCGGTGTTCGGGCCGGTCGCATCCGCACGTTCACGCCGGCACTCACGGCCAAGTCGGACCCGTTGTGGCAGTCGATCGCGCAAGGCGATCTCACCGTCGGCTATGCCGCCGCGCGATCACTGCGGCACCGGCTCGGACAGACACTGATGGTTCGCGGGCCGCGGCACCATCTCGCCACCACGCGCATCGGCGCATTCGCGTCGCTCGGCCTGGGCTCAGCTCAAGGCGTGCTCTCACATCACCGAGCCATGCAACTCGGACTGCACCCGAGCCGGCGCCTCTACGTCAGCGCACCGCATGTCGCGGTCAGCACGCTCGCCGTTGACCTGCGCCGCATCTTTGGTGCGCATGTCGTCGTTCGTGATGTTCGACCACACGTGACCGTGCAACCGATCAGTGCATTCGCCCAGTCGACGATCCCGGCGCCGTACCTCGCCCTCTATCGCTCGGCCGCTGCCACCTGCCCGGGGCTGCCGTGGACGGTGCTCGCCGGCATCGGCGCGGTCGAGACCGGTCACGGCGCCAACGTGCACCGGTCGGTCAAGGGTGCGGTCGGCCCGATGCAGTTCCTGCCGTCGACCTTCGCGGCGTACGGAGTCGACGGCAACGGTGACGGTGTCGCCGACATCCACAACCCTGCTGACGCGATCTACTCGGCCGCCCGCTACCTCTGTCTGTGGGGTGCGGGCCGCGGCGGGCAGGCGCTGTACGACGCGATCTGGGCCTACAACCATGCGGACTGGTACGTCCGCCTGGTCGTCAACTACGCCAACGCCTACGCATAACCCCCGCGGCTAGCGACGGCCGTAGCGCAGGTCGCCGAGCTTGGCCGCGACCTTGGGCAACCACGCCGGACGGTCGAACGACATCATCTCGGCGGGGGTCGAGAACCGCTGCTTGGCGATCGCCTTGGCGCGGGTGAACTCCTTGAGCCCGTCCTCCCCGTGGATCCGGCCGAACCCCGACTCGCCCACGCCGCCGAACGGCAGTGACGGGAAGCCGGCGAAGCTGAGCACGCTGTTGACGCTCGTCATGCCCGAACGCACCTTGCGTGCTGCCTCGTATGCGCGCCGCTTGCCATAGACCGCTGCGCCGAGACCGTACGACGTCCGGTTGGCGCGATCGATCGCCTCGTCGATGTTGCCGACTCGGGTCACCGGCAACACCGGCCCGAACGTCTCCTCGCGCATCACGCGCGCGTCCTCGGGGACATCGACGAGGATGATCGGGTCGATGAACGGTGCACGCACCGACTCGCGGCCGCCGACGACAGCACGCGCACCACGGTCGAGGGCTTCCTCGACGTGCTCGCGCACGATGTCGAGCTGCTTCGGCATCGTCATCGGGCCGATGACCGGAGAATCGCCGCCGGCGGTGACGCCGCTTGCGGCCTTGGTCAGCTCGTCGACGAACTGGTCGTAGACGGCGTCGACGAC
>DATBDO010000105.1:0-4684 GCA_036269855.1 Mycobacteriales bacterium | reverse complement strand
GCTGACCAGCGACATCCTGGTCCGCGGCAACGAGATCACCTTGACCGGCGCACCGTCGGACAACGCGTTCGCGATGCGCTTCTTCGAGGAGTTGCTGACCCTCCTCGACCGGGGCGAGACGCTGACCCCGGACGCCGTACGGCGGACGCTGTCGATCATGAACAGCGGGGTGTCGGAGCGTCCGGCCGAGGTGCTGAGCTTCAACATCCTGTCCCGGCGCGGACGCACGATCCGGCCGAAGACGCTCAACCAGAAGCGTTACGTCGACGCGATCGACAAGCACACGATCGTCTTCGGCATCGGGCCGGCCGGTACCGGCAAGACCTACCTCGCGATGGCCAAGGCCGTGCAGGCGCTGCAGTCCAAGCAGGTCAACCGGATCATCCTCACCCGTCCCGCGGTCGAGGCCGGCGAGCGGCTGGGCTACCTGCCGGGCACGCTGTTCGACAAGATCGATCCCTACCTCCGGCCGCTCTACGACGCCCTGCACGACATGGTCGACCCCACGTCGATCCCTCGTCTCACCCAGGACGGCACGATCGAGGTCGCCCCGCTCGCCTACATGCGCGGA
The DNA here is from genome assembly GCA_036269855.1 of Mycobacteriales bacterium. Lineage (GTDB taxonomy): Bacteria > Actinomycetota > Actinomycetes > JAFAQI01 > JAFAQI01 > DATBDO01. The sequence continues at coordinate 4,113 of DATBDO010000105.1, read as the reverse complement.
CGCAGCCTCAACGACGCGTTCATCGTGCTCGACGAGGCGCAGAACACCACGCCCGAGCAGATGAAGATGTTCCTCACCCGGCTCGGCTTCGGGTCCAAGGTCGTCGTCACCGGCGACATCACCCAGATCGACCTGCCGAATGGCCAGCGGTCCGGTCTGCGGGTCGTGCGGGAGATCCTCGACGGGTTGGACGACGTGGACTTCACGATGCTCACCAGCAACGACGTGGTGCGCCACCGGCTGGTCGGCGAGATCGTCGACGCTTACGAGCGCTGGGATGCCACCCAGACGGCCAATCGGCCGGCGTCGGAACCGGCCCGCGACCCGAGGTCCCGCAGACAGGGCTGAGATGACCATCGAGATCGCCAACGAGTCCGGCGTCAGCATCGACGAGACCGCTCTGGCCGACGTGGTGACCCACGTGCTGGCCGAGATGAACGTGCACCCGCTCGCCGAGCTGTCGGTGCTGCTCGTCGACGAGGAGTACATGACCTCACTGCACATCCGGTGGATGGACGAGGCGGGCCCGACCGACGTACTCGCCTTCCCGATGGACGAGTTGGACACCGCCCGCGGTCCCGACGAGGAGGACGAGCCGGCACCGGCCTTGTTGGGTGACGTCGTGCTCTGTCCGGAGGTCGCGCGCAGACAGGCGGCGCAGGCCAAGCATTCGCTCGACGACGAGTTGCACCTGCTCGCGACTCACGGTGTGCTGCACCTGCTCGGCTACGACCACGCCGAGCCCGACGACGAGCGGCGGATGTTCGCGCTGCAGAACCGGCTGCTGCAGTCGTGGCGGGCCGATCCCACGCAGTCGTCGGTCGACTCCGGGAGGGACCGGCTCGGGTGAGCGCGACCGACGTGGTACTGCTCGTCGTCGCGGCCGTGCTGGTGGCCTTCGCCGGATTCTTCGCCGCCGTGGACGCTGCGCTCACCGCAGTGTCTCCGGCGCGGGTCGACGAGATGGACCGGGAGGGCACGTCGCGACGGGCCCACACCCTTGCGCTGATCGTCGTGGACAAGGCGCGGCACACCAACCTGCTGCTCCTGCTGCGGGTCGGGGCCGAGATGCTCGCGACGGTCCTCGTCGCCGTCGTACTCATCGACGTCTTCGGCATCGGCTGGCGGGCGGTCATCCTGGCCACGGCGGTGATGACGATCGTCAGCTACGTGCTGGTCGGCGTGGGGCCGCGCACGATCGGTCGCCAGCACCGCTACGGCGTCGCGCTGGCCACCGCCGGGATCACCCGGATGCTCGGCCGGGTGCTCGGGCCGTTGGCGTCGCTGCTGATCCTGGTCGGCAACGCGATCACCCCAGGTCGCGGCTTCCGCGAAGGACCGTTCGCCACCGAGGTGGAACTGCGCGAGCTGGTCGACCTCGCCGAGGCCCGCGGTGTCGTCGAACACGAAGAACGCGACATGATCCACTCGGTGTTCGAACTCGGCGACACCATCGTGCGCGAGGTGATGGTGCCGCGTACCGACGTTGTCTGGATCGAGCACACCAAGTCGATCGGCCAGGCCCTCGCCCTGGCGCTGCGCAGCGGCTTCTCCCGTATCCCCGTGATCGGCGAGAACGTCGACGACGTCGTCGGTCTCGTCTACCTCAAGGACCTGGCCCGGCGGGCGCAGGACCGTCAGGAAGGCCTGCGGTCGACCAAGGTCGAGGACGTGATGCGTCCGGCGACGTTCGTGCCGGAGTCCAAGCCGGTCGACGAACTGCTCCGGGAGATGCAGGCGCAGCGGATCCACCTCGCGGTCGTCATCGACGAATACGGCGGAACCGCCGGCCTGGTCACGATCGAGGACATTCTCGAGGAGATCGTCGGCGAGATCACCGACGAGTACGACGACGAGCAGCCCCCGGTCGAGTGGATCGACGCGGACACCGCGCGGGTCACCTCCCGGCTGACGCTGGAGGATCTCGGCGACCTGTTCGGCCGCACGCTGCCCGACGACGGTGTCGAGACCGTGGGCGGCCTGCTCGCCCAGGCGCTCGGCCGGGTGCCGATCCCCGGGGCGCGGGCCGAGGTGTGCGGGCTGGAGTTGGTTGCCGAGAGCGCGGGTGGCCGGCGTAACCGGGTCGACAGCGTGCTGGTACACCGGCTACCGACCGAATCCGACGAGGCCGGCGGACCCGGCCGGTCCGAACAGGAGCAGACCGTCGATGGCTGAGTCCGATGTGGTGCTGGACCCCGAGGACGCCAAGCTTGTCACCCTGGCCCGGGCCAGTGCGGCCCGCACCGGCGCCGACGAGGGTGCGGCGGTGCGCGACAGCGACGGCCGCACCTACGCCGCCGCGACCGTCGCGCTCCCGTCGCTGACTCTGTCCGCGCTGCAGGCCGCGGTCGTCGCCGCGGTGTCGAGCGGAGTCCGCAGCCTTGAGGCCGCGGCGGTGGTGAGCGGATCCGCGACCGTGGATGCCGCCGCACTTGCCGCCGTACGCGACCTGGGGCTGGCGGCAGTGGTGCTCGCCGACCCGGACGGATCGGTGCAGGCCGTCGTCGGGTAGACCTGGTGCGGGCACGCGCCACCGCAGTCGCGGTGCTCGACGGACGAGGACGTCGCGAGAGGAGATCAGGTGAGCGCGTTGCCGGCAGTCAGTGAGCTGGCCACCCGGATGGGGACCGCCGCGGCGGACTGGTTGGGCGTGCTGCGCGCCGACCAGCTCGACCGCGCGCAATATCCGTTCGACGACCCCCAGCGGCGCGAGTGGTTCTACACCCCGAACATCCAGGCCGGGCTGACCCTCGCCGACATGACCGCGACCCAGCAGCGGGCGACCCACCGTCTGGTGGCCAACGCGCTGAGCGATCGCGGCTACGCGGTCCTCGCCGCGGTGATGGGTCTGGAGAACCTGATCGACGCGGAGGAGGGTTGGACCGGGAGCTATTCCGGTCTGCCGCCGGACAGCCGCCGGCGTGATCCGCAGCTGTACTTCCTCGCGGTGTTCGGCGACCCCGCCGGCCCGGTGTGGGGATGGCGGTTCGGCGGGCACCACGTGTCGATCAACTACACCATCGTCGAGGGCCGGATCGCCGCGGGACCGATCTTCCTCGGCGCCCGCCCGGCCGTGACGGTCACCGGCGCCAACTCCACCCTGCGCCCGCTCGCGAACGAGGCCGACCTGGCCGAGCAGTTGGTGCGCAGCCTCGACGCCGACCAGCGCGCGGACGCGATCGTCGCGCCCGAGGCTCCGGCCGACATCCTGCAGACCAACCGGGCGTCGGTACCCACGGGACGATGGACGCCACCGGGCCTGGCAGCGAAGGCGATGACCGATCCGCAGCGCGCCGTACTCTCCGGGCTGGTCAGGCAGTACGCCGAGCGGCTGCCGGCGGCGTTGGCCGAGGACGTCCTGGCGCGGGTCGCGGACCCGGCGTCGGCCGAGGCGTACTTCGCGTGGGCCGGCGACCCGGCCGATCAGGCGCACTACTACCGGGTACAGGCCGACCGGCTGCTCATCGAATACGACAACGTCCAGGACGGGGCCAACCACGCGCACAGCGTGTGGCGCGACCCCACCCTCGACTTCGGCGGCGACCTCCTCCGCTGACCGCGCCGGCGCCGGCCCCGCAACCCGGTGATCAAGAGGGGATTCCGGTACGAAACGCCGTACGAATCCCCTCCTGATCATGACGGGACGCGGCGCTGTCCGGCGGTGCGACACAATGCGGCAATGAGCTCCGACGACGCCACCGCCGTGACCGGGCACCGGTCCGGCTTCGGCTGTCTGGTCGGTCGTCCCAATGTCGGCAAGTCGACGCTGGTCAACGCCCTGGTCGGCAGCAAGATCGCGATCATCAGCGGCCGACCACAGACGACCCGGCACGCCGTGCGGGGCATCGTCCACCGCCCGGACGCCCAACTCGTCGTCGTCGACACCCCCGGCCTGCACCGCCCCCGGACCCTGCTGGGCGAGCGCCTCGACGACGTCGTCCGGTCGACGTGGTCGGAGGTCGACGTGGTGGCGCTCTGTCTTCCGGCCGACGAGGCGATCGGCCCGGGCGACCGGTTCATCGCCGCCGACCTGGCCGAGCTGCGCCGTACGCCGGTCATCGCCGTCGTGACCAAGACCGACCTGGTGAGCCATGCCGCATTGACCGACAAGCA
>DATBDO010000104.1:0-11573 GCA_036269855.1 Mycobacteriales bacterium | reverse complement strand
CAGGGTCGCCTCGAGGTCGATGCCACCGATCACGTTCCGAAGGGTCGTGACGGTGAGCTGCTCGATTGCCTGGATGAAGTTGGCGACCTCGTACGTCGCCGACCGCGGGTCGGTCACCTGGAAGTAGATGACGGTGTCGATGTTCACGACCAGGTTGTCCTCGGTGATGACCGGCTGCGGCGGGAAACTGACGACCTGCTCGCGGAGGTCGATGAGCGGGCGCATCCGGTCGACGAACGGCACGAGCACGGTCAGGCCGGGCGTGCAGGTGCGCTGGTAGCGACCGAGCCGCTCGATGAGGCCTGCCGTGGCCTGCGGCACGATCCGCACCGTGCGCGCCAGCGCGATGATGACGATTGCCGCGACGACGATGACGGCGATGAGTGCTGCGCTCATGGCGGTGTCCTTACGGGAGGTCGCGGGGGAGGACGACGGCGGTGGCGCCGTCGATCTGGGCGATGTCGACCGGGGCCCCGGCCGGGACGACGTGGCGTTCGTCGTAGGTGCGAGCACTCCAGACCTCGCCGCCGATGCGTACCTGACCGCCGTTGGTCGTGATCTCGGTGACGGCGGTGCCGCGCTTCCCGACCAGTGCGTCGGTCCCGGTCCGGATGGCGACCGGCATATGCCGGTGCCGGCGTGCGACCGGGCGGACGACCGCGAGAAGCAGGATCGCCACGCCGGCGAAGACCGCCACCTGCACGGCCGCCGGCGCCCCCAGCGCCGCGATGAGCGCCGAGCCCACCGCGGCGACGCTGAGCATGCCCAGCACGAGGGTGAGCGTGAGGACCTCGGCGGCAGCGAGCGCGCCGGCCGCGATCAGCCACACCAGCCAGTCCGCCATCACCGCGGAGAGTAACTCCCGCGCGAGAGTCGCCGCTTGGTTAGTGCGAAGTGTCCGGATGTAGGTGGACACTTGTGGTAATCGGGCGGATACTGTGGGTATCGGTAAGGGGGGCGTAAGCGGGGAGGAGAACGGTGCGACTCGCACGCTCGCGGCCCGCGAAAGGCTGGCTGGCCATCCTCGCGCTGGCAGCGCTCGCCTCGCTCAGCGTGTCGGTCGTCGTCGATGCCGGCCTGTCTGTGTGGCGCGGGTCGTCCGCCCAGCGCGCCATCGGTGTGCTCCCGGACCGCATCCTTCGGCCCGGCACCGGGGTCGTGCGGATCCCGACCCGGCCGGCGCACCGGCGCGCGAAGCCGCTTCCGCTCGCGCCGGCAGTCACAACCCCCGCCCCGCCGGTTGCCGCCCATCCGGTGACACAGCGTCCGGTGCCGCAGCGGCCGAGCCGGCCGGGGGGGCATCCGCAGCGACCGGCCGAGCCGAGGCCGCCGGTGCAGGTCCCGCCGGTGCAGGTCCCGCCGGTGCAGGTCCCGACGGTGCCCCTGCCACCCGTACCCGTCCCCCCAGTGCGGGTCCTGGTTCCGGCCAAGCCGGCCGAGGAGCAGGCAAAGGCGGCGATCAAGCTGGCCGAGAAGCAGGCGAAGGCGGCGATCAAGCTGGCCCAGGAGCAGGCCAAGGCGGCAGACAAACTGGCGGAGGAGCAGGCCAAAGCTGCGGCCAAACTTTCCGAGGAGCAGACGAAGCTGGCTGACGAGCAGGCCAAGGCCGCGCAGCAGGCGGCCAAGCCGCAGGAGCCCGTCGAGGTGCATGACGACGCCGACGATGGTCACGACAGCGCGGCATGCGGCCCCGACGACGGCTCTGCCGCCACCCTTGTTTTGGACCCGCTGACCTGAGGTCTGCGACGATGGATGGCGACGAGCATTCTCGTCGTACCCGATCGACACCCAGACACCAGAGGAGCGGCTCATGTCGCGCGCCCCTGGTGGCGGCAAAGGCGCCGCCACCGCGTCAGCGCAACCCGTCCTGGCCGTCCAGCCATCCGAAGGCCCGGAGCTGGTCCAGCTCCTGACGCCAGAAGGTGAGCGGGTCGAGCACCCCGATTACTCCCTGGACCTCGATGACGAGGCCTATCGCGGGCTGTACCGGGACCTCGTCATGGTGCGGCGCATCGACACCGAAGCGACTGCGTTGCAGCGGCAGGGCGAGCTCGGTTTGTGGGCGAGCCTGCTCGGTCAGGAAGCCGCGCAGGTCGGCGCCGGGCGCGCTCTCACCGACCGCGACTTCGCCTTCCCGACATACCGCGAGCACGGCGTCGCCTATTGCAAGGGCGTCGACCCGGTCACGCTCCTCGGCCTGTTTCGCGGGGTCAACCAAGGCGGCTGGAATCCGCACGACAAGGGCTTTCAGCTCTACACGATCGTGATCGGATCGCAGACGCTGCACGCCACCGGCTATGCGATGGGCCTGCAGCGCGACGGGTCGGACGGCGCTGCGATGGCGTTCTTCGGTGACGGCGCGTCGAGTCAAGGCGACGTCAACGAGGCGTTCGTCTGGGCGAGCGTCTTCCAGACGCCGACCGTCTTCTTCTGCCAGAACAACCAGTGGGCGATTTCGGAGCCGCTGGAGAAGCAGAGCCGGATCCCGCTCTACCAGCGCGCTCGCGGCTTCGGCTTTCCCGGCGTACGCGTCGACGGCAACGACGTGCTCGCGGTGCTCGCCGTTACCCGTGCCGCACTGGAGCGCGCGCGAGAGGGCAGCGGCCCGACACTGATCGAGGCCTTCACCTACCGGATGGGTCCGCACACGACCTCCGACGATCCGACGCGCTACCGGCTCGCCGCGGAGCTCGAGACGTGGAAGCTCAAGGATCCGGTCGAGCGGATGAAGGCCTACCTCTCCCGCAACGCCATGGGCACGGGCGAATTCTTCGACCAGGTCGACCGCGAGGCCGACGAGTTGGCCGCGCACATCCGCGCCGGCTGCCTCGCGCTCGCCGATCCCGACCCGATCACCTTGTTCGACCACGTCTACGCCGGGGGGTCCTCACTCCTCGACGAGGAACGTGAGCAGCTGGCGTCCTACCTTGCTTCCTTCGAAGAGGCGCATTCATGAGCACGCTGACCCTCGGCAAGGCGCTCAACGAGGGCCTGCGCAAGTCGCTCGAGCAGGACCCCAAGGTCCTCATCATGGGTGAGGATGTGGGCCGGCTCGGTGGTGTCTTCCGGGTCACCGACGGGCTGCAGAAGGACTTCGGCGAAGAACGCGTCATTGACACCCCGCTCGCCGAGTCGGGCATCATCGGCACCGCGGTCGGTCTCGCGATCCGCGGGTTCCGGCCGGTCTGCGAGATCCAGTTCGACGGGTTCGTTTTCCCGGCGTTCGATCAGATCGTCAGCCAAGTCGCCAAGATGCACTACCGCTCCGCCGGCCACGTGAAGCTGCCGATCACGATCCGGATCCCCTACGGCGGCGGCATCGGTGCGGTCGAGCACCACAGTGAGTCGCCCGAGTCCTACTTCTGCCACACCCCCGGGTTGAAGGTCGTCTCCTGCTCCAACCCGGTCGACGCCTACTGGATGATCCAGCAGACGGTCGCCAGCGATGACCCGATCGTGTTCTTCGAGCCCAAGCGCCGCTACTGGGACAAGGCCGACGTCGACACGGTCAGCCCGCCGCGCGAGCTCTGGGACGCAGCCGTCGTACGGCCCGGCACGGAGGCCACGATCCTCACCTACGGGCCGTCCGTGAAGACCTGTCTCGAAGCCGCCGCGGCCGCCGAGACCGAAGGCCGTGACCTCGAGGTCGTCGACCTCCGGTCGCTGTCGCCGATCGACTGGGACACGGTGATCGCGAGCGTGACGAAGACACAACACGCGATCGTCGTCTGCGAAGCGCCCGGCTATGCGTCCTTGTCGAGCGAGATCGCGGCTCGGGTCAGCGAGCGGTGCTTCTACTCGCTGGAGGCGCCGGTGCTGCGGGTCACGGGGTGGTCCACCCCCTACCCGACGTCGCGGATCGAGGAGGACTACCTCCCCGACCTCGACCGCATCCTCGACGCCGTCGACCGCTCGCTCGCCTACTAGGGATCTGCATGCCGTCGTTCAAGGACTTCAAGTTGCCCGACCTCGGCGAGGGTCTCACCGAGGGCGAGATTCTCAAGTGGCTCGTGCAGCCGGGAGACACCGTCACTCTCAACCAACCCATCGTCGAGGTCGAGACCGCGAAGGCTGCGGTCGAGATCCCGTCGCCGTACGCCGGTGTCGTGACCGAGTTGCACCACGCCGAGGGTGAGACCGTCGACGTCGGGTCGCCGATCATCACGTTCGACACCGATCCGTCCGGCTCGGCGCCGGCGGAGGTCGCGGCACCACCGCAGAGCCGGGTCGCGGCGGCCGCCGACATGGTGCCCCAGATCCCGTCGGAGCCGGGTCTGGTCGGTGGTCCGGCGCCGAAAGCCAACACCGAGGAGAAGATCGAGGTCCTCGTCGGAAGCGGTCCCAAGAGCGGCAAGCTCACCCGCCGACCGCGGAAGTCGGCAGAGGTTCCCGCCGCCGCGGTGACCTCGGCGCCGATATCCGACGTACAGCCGGCGCGCGTGTCCGCCGCGGCCGTCGGCGCCCGCGCGGCCAACCTGGCCGCGGTGTCGACGACCGGCGAACTGCACGTGCTGGCCAAGCCGCCGGTGCGCAAGCTCGCGCGGGACCTCGGCGTCGACCTGACCGTCGTGCAGCCGACCGGGCCGAACGGCACCATCACCCGGGCCGACGTCGAAGAGGCGGTCAACGGTTCTGCCCTTGCAACCCGATCGGTCGGCACCGCGGTGGGCATCGGGGCCGAGGAGCGCATTCCGATCAAGGGCGTGCGCAAGCAGATGGCCGGCGCGATGGTCGCGTCGGCGTTCAGTGCGCCGCACGTGACGATCTTCACCACCCTCGACATCACGCCGACGATGGAGATGGTCGACCGGCTGCGGACGATGTCGGACTTCGAGGACGTCCGCGTCTCGCCGCTGCTGGTCGTGGCGAAGGCGCTGCTCCTTGCGGTGAAGCGCAACCCGTTGGTCAACTCGACGTGGGACGACGCGGCCCAGGAGATCGTCGTCAAGCACTACGTCAATCTCGGCATCGCCGCTGCCACACCGCGTGGGCTCATCGTTCCGAACATCAAGAATGCCGAGGCGCTGTCGCTGCCCGAGCTCGGGCTGGCGCTCAACGAGTTGACCGACACTGCCCGCGCCGGCCGCACGTCACCGGCGGACATGCAGCACGGCACGATCACCATCACCAACGTGGGCGTGTTCGGCGTCGACAATGGCACGCCGATCATCAACCCCGGTGAGTCGGCGATCCTTTGCTTCGGCGCGGTGCGCGACATGCCGTGGGTGCACAACGGTGAGCTTGCCGTGCGCAAGGTGACACAGCTGTCGCTGTCGTTCGACCACCGCATCGTCGACGGTCAGCTCGGCTCACAGGTCATCGCCGATGTGGCCGCGCTGCTTGCAGACCCAGCGCGATTCCTCGCTTGGTCCTGATGGTCGGCTACGCCGCTGTGGCCGACGGTCTGAGTCGGGGAAATCTCGAGGCCACGTAGGGCACGACAAGGACGTACGCCATGGTCGCCGCCGCCACGTCGAGGTGGTGCAGATAGGTCCACCACGTCTGGTAGCCGCCGATGAGGCCGTCGGCCATGTTCGGATCGGTGAACGGCAGGACCAGCAAGACCAGCGTCCGCACCACAAGCGGGAGCCGTAGCGTCGCGATGACTGCCGCGCCTAGCACCAGCAGCAGGGTCCGGGTGACGAAGAGGCGATCGTGCGCGTCCGGAAACGGATGGCCGACGAACCAGTAACCGAAGGCCACGACGGCAATGGGCAAAGTTCGGAGCACCGCCGGCGCGAGCGGCGTCGTAGCCCGCCGGCGGGGCAGGCTGAATCCCAACAGCATGGCGATCGCGGCAACGACGGCGGTGTCCACCAAGGCTCCTACCGTCAGCCAGGCGTACATGTGGCTAAACGGCTGCATCCATCCGAGTCCGAGCGAGTTGCCGTCGCCTCGACCGAGCAGAAGCGTCAGCGGCAGGGCAGCGGGGAGCAACGCCCATCGTCGGCGACCGCCGGCAGCAATCATCGCGGCAACAAGAGAACAGGCGACGAGTGCAATCAGGCTCTCGACTGCGGGGAGCAACCACCACCGGGTGTGCACCGGCACAGGCAGTGGTGGGGGGATGGTCGGGTGCATGGAAAGGAACTGGATCCTGGCGCGCAGCTCGTCATGGAACATGGCAATTTGCGTATGCCGCGCGAGGAGTAGCTGCGCGATGGCCCACGCCACCGCGAAACCCGCTGCCGCTGCGACTGCGGCTACTCGCCGCCCCCGTGTCTGCACGCTTCTTGTATCGGCAGGCAAGAGGCAGGTTCTTGACTGATCAGTAGGTGAGGTTGCCCGAACGGCCGGCCCGCGCGTAGCGGACCGGCCGTGTCATCGATATTCGAGGTGCCTCAGTAGGTCGCGGGGCGGTCGTCGACGACGCGCTCCTCGACGACACCGGCACGACGACGCGGGCCGAAAATCATCAGCGCAACGATGAGGCCCAGCGCGCCGGCGATCATCAGGATGACGCCGATCGTCTGGATGCTGACGCCCGACACAGTCGCGTTGACGGCGAAGGTCAAGATGGCGCCGACGGCGATGAGGAAGATGCTGACGCCGATACCCATGGTCTAGGACTCCTGTCTGTTCGGACCGGCGACGGTGCCGGTTCGGTACTGACGGAGTGATACCCGGATGAGGAGCGGTCAGAACGCGAGTTCGGGCAGATCCATGATCTCAAGGTTGGTGCCGTCGATCACGACCCGCTCGCTGCTGAGCAGTGGCAGCCGGGTCTGGGCGAAGTATTTGGCAGCCACTACTTTGCCCTCGTAGAAGGCCATGTCACGCGCGGCCGGGCCGGCAGTCAGTGCAGACAGCGCGACCTCACCCTGACGCAACAGCAACCAGCTGATGACAAGGTCACCGAGTGCCAGCAGGAACCGCGTCGTGTTGAGGCCCACCTTGTAGAGGTTGCGAACGTCTTCTTCAGTGGAGGTAAGGAACCCGACCAGCGTCCCGACCATCGCCTGTACGTCGTCAAGGCCTTGAGTAAGGAGCACGCGCTCGTTCTTCAGCTGCCCATTGCCGGCCTCGGACTCGGCGAACGCGCGGATCTGGTCGAGCAACGATGTCAACGCCTGGCCTTGGTCGCGCACGATCTTGCGGAAGAACAGGTCCATGCCCTGGATCGCGGTGGTGCCTTCGTAGAGCGTGTCAATCTTGGCGTCGCGGATGTACTGCTCGATGGGGTAGTCCTGCAAGAAGCCCGAGCCACCGAAGGTCTGCAGCGACTGCGAGCCGAGGAGCTCGTAAGACCGTTCCGACCCGACGCCCTTGACCAGCGGCAACAGCAAGTCGTTGAGTCGCGCCGCAACCTCGTCGGTCTCGCCACGCGACTCGGCGATCTGCACGGCGTCCTGCTGCACCGCAGCCAGCATGACGAGTGCACGCATGCCTTCGGCGTAGGACTTCTGCAGCATCAGGCTGCGTCGTACGTCTGGGTGGTGCGTGATCGTGACGCGTGGCGCCGCCTTGTCAGTCATCTGCGTCATGTCGGCGCCCTGCACGCGGTTCCTCGCGTAGTCCAGCGCGTTGAGATAGCCGGTCGACAACGTCGCGATTGCCTTGGTGCCGACCATCATTCGCGCCATCTCGATGACGTTGAACATCTGCGCGATGCCGTCGTGCACGTCGCCGACGAGATAACCGATCGCCGGCTCGTTGTCTCCGAAGGTCACCTCGCAGGTCGTGGAGACCTTGAGCCCCATCTTCTTCTCGACGTTGGTGACGTAGACACCGTTGCGCGCGCCGATCTCGCCGGTCTCCCAGTCGCAGAGGAACTTGGGTACGACGAACAACGACAGGCCTTTGGTGCCCGGGCCGTGACCCTCCGGTCGGGCGAGCACCAGATGGATGATGTTCTCCGGGACGTCCCACTCACCGCTGGTGATGAACCGCTTGACCCCGTCGACGTGCCACGTGCCGTCCGCCTGCTGGATCGCCTTGGCCCGGCCGGCGCCGACATCGGAGCCGGCGTCGGGCTCGGTGAGCACCATCGTCGCGCCCCACTGCCGGTCGATCACCGTCCGCGCGAGCTTCTTCTGCTCATCCGTGCCGAGTCGGTGAAGAATGTGTGCGAACGCGGGGCCGGCGGCGTACATGTGGATGGCGGGGTTGGCGCCGAGGACGAACTCGCTCGCGGCCCAGGTGATCGACCGCGGCAGGCCGGGCCCGCCGAGATCGACGGGAAGCCCGAGCCGGTCCCAACCGCCCTCAAGGAGCGCGGCGTAGGAGCGCTTGAACGACTCCGGCAAGGTGACGGTCTTGGCCTCGGGGTCGTAGACGGGCGGGTGGCGGTCGGCGTCGGCGAACGACTCGGCCAGCGGTCCCTCGGCAAGGGCACGCACCTCGTCGAGGATCGCGCGCGCGGTGTCACCGTCGATGTCGGCGAAGGGGCCGGAGCCCAGGATCTCGTCGCGGCCGAAGACCTCGAACAGGTTGAACTGGAGGTCGCGGAGATTGGCCTTGTAGTGACCCATGTGGCTCACCTCAGTGCGTCTGCGAGGTCCGGTCAGTGGTTACCGGCCGGCGTTACCCGCGAGTGCTACTCGCCAGTAACAAGCATACGTTACCCGCTAGTAGCAATCGTCATGCGCACTTCCCCGCTTGAATTGGTGGTCCTACGGAGGTGAGCGTGCGAGGGCGGCTGGACCTGGTCCTGGCCGTGCTGATCGGCGGATGCGTCGGCGGCGCGGCCCGGTTCGCGGTCGTTCGCGCCTGGCCGACCGGTTCGTCCGGTTTCCCCTGGTCGACGCTCGCGGTCAACCTGGCCGGCGCGTTCGTGCTGGGGGTCGTCGTGGTCCTCGCCGGCGAGGTCTGGCGGAGCCGCTACGCCCGGCCACTGCTCGCCACCGGGTTCTGCGGGGCCATGACCACGTTCTCTTCGGTGGTGGTCGACGCCGACCGGCTGCTCGCCCGCGGCGCCGCCGGCACGGCGGCCGGTTACGTCGGGGCGAGCTTCGTCGGTGGACTCTTGCTGGCACTTGTCGGGATTCTTGGTGGGCGCATGCTGCTCGGCCGGCGGCCGGGCCCGGCAGGGAGGGACGTGTGATGCACCTGACCGGATCGGCGCAGCGACTGACGGTCTTCGTCGGCGACTCCGACCACTACCACCACCACTCGCTCGTCACGGAGATCGTGCGTCGCGCTCAGGCTGCGGGCCTCGCCGGTTGCTCGGTGTTCCGCGGCAGCGAGGGGTTCGGCGCCAGCCGGCAGCTGCACACGTCGCATCTGCTCAGCCTGTCCGAGGACCTGCCGGTGGCCGTCGTGATCGTCGACTCCGTGGAGCGCATTCAGGCGTTCCTGCCGGTTCTCGACGAGCTCGTCAGCGAGGGTCTGGTCATCGTCGACGACGTGACGGTGCACCGCTATGTCGGTCGGCCCGCCGACACGGAGTCGACCGACTGATGATCCTGCTCGCCGTCAGCGCTGCGGCCGGCGCGGGCGCCGTTCTGCGCTACGGCGTCGACCGTGCCGTTGCCCGGCGGACGCGTGCCGAATGGCCGCTCGGCACGTTGCTCATCAATGTCAGTGGGTCGCTGTTACTCGGTGTCCTCGTCGGCCTGTCGGTTCACCACGGTCTTGGTACGACGACACTCGACGTCGCCGGCGCCGGGTTCTGCGGGGGCTTCACGACGCTGTCGACGTGGGCGTGGGAGTCGATCGCGCTGGCCGAGACGAGCGAGTGGTCGGGATCACTTCTCAACGTTGTCGGCAGTGTCGTCGCGGGGCTCCTCGCCGCGGGCGCCGGGCTCGGCCTCGCCCGACTCTGACCTTCAGCTGGCCAGGGCGGTCTGTGCCTGCTCGGCCGCGGCCGCGCTGACGGCCACCAGGTCCTCACGCGCGATCCTCTCGATCGTCTCGATGGAGGAGGCGACGTCGTCGCCGAACAGCTCGGTCGCGGATGCGGCCGACTGCACGGCTGCGGTGACGGTCGGGATGGTCAGCGTCTCGAACTCCTCCGCGAGTCGGCGGGTCAGGTCGAGCAGCATCGTGCGCGGGTTCGGCCGTCGTACGGCGGGCACCGGATCCTCCTGGGCGTGAGTCGGCGCGCGGGTCGGCGCGGGGCTCCTCTTTGTCTTCCGCACGGTGATCATGAATAAACGCCGTCGTTGGCGGCGGCTCCTAGGCTGACCGCGATGGCCGACACGTTCCCGCGCCAATACGCGCGCACCCGCCGGTTCACCCTCGGCGTGCCGCGCGCGTTCACTGTCTTCCCCGATCGGGTGCTGTTCCTGCGCGCGCTGTCCGGCTCCGATCCCCGCACCGATTTATGGATGCTCGACCTCGCGGCCGGGACCGAGCGGCAAATCGTCGATCCCGCCGGGCTGCTCGACGACGCCGACCTGCCGGCGGCAGAACGCGCCCGCCGCGAACGCGTTCGGGAGACCGCAACCGGAGTCGTGTCCTACGCCGCCGACGCGCACGGCCGCGTCGTCGCGTTTCCCCTCGGTGGCCGGCTGTGGGTCGCCGACATTGACGCCGGTTCGGTGCAGTGCCTCGAGACCGCGCATGACGTCTATGACCCGCGGCCGGATTCAACGGGCACGACCGTGGCCTATGTGAGCGGCCGGTCGTTGCGGGTCACGGGAGTCGACGGTCAGCACGATCGCGAGCTCCTCGGTGCGGACGCGGAGGCGGTGAGCTGGGGTCGGGCGGAGTTCGTGGCCGCCGAGGAGATGAACCGCATGCGTGGCTTCTGGTGGGGGCCGGACGGCTCATCGCTTCTCGTGGCCCGCGTCGACGAGTCAGCGGTTCCGGTGTGGTGGATCGCCGACCCGGCACACCCGGATCACGCGCCGACCGCGGTGCGTTATCCGGTAGCCGGCGCGGCCAATGCGGACGTCACGTTGCATGTGGTCGATCTGTCGGGTCACCGTCGTGAGATCACCTGGGACCGCAACGCTTTTCCGTATCTCGCGCGAGTCAGCTGGATAGCGGACCACCCGCCGCTGATCCAGGTGCAAAGCCGCGACCAACGACACGTCCAGGTGCTCGCCGTCGAGTTGTCAGACGGATCGACACGTGTCCTTGTCGAGGACCGGGACGACGTCTGGGTGGAGCTCTTCACTGGCGTGCCGGCCTGGTGCGGGCAGGACGTCGTACGCATCGCGGATGTCGATGGGGTTCGCCGCCTGTTCGTGGGCGAGCAGGCCGTGACTCCTGACGACATCTACGTGCGTGAGGTCGCCGGTGCGAGTGACACACGCGTGGTGTTCACGGCGTCGGTCGGCGACCCGACGCAAGTCCAGGTCTTCGAGTGGACGCCCGACGGCATCGTTCCTCTCACCGACGAAGACGGCTGGCACTCCGCCACCATCGGCGGCGATGTCACGGTGTTGTCTTCTGCCGGGCTCGGCCACGTCGGTTTCTCGCATCGAGTGCGTTGGGCCGGTGGTGACGTTGCGGTGTCGTCGTGCACCGAGACTCCTCTTGTCACTCCGACCGTCCGGTTGCTGAGGCTCGGTGCACGCAGGCTGCCGGCGGGGCTGCTCCTGCCGACCGGGCATGTTCCCGGCACACCACTGCCGGTGCTTCTCGACCCCTACGGCGGTCCGCACGCGCAACGCGTGCTGTCCACG
>DATBDO010000103.1:0-1610 GCA_036269855.1 Mycobacteriales bacterium | reverse complement strand
TCTCCTGCCGGTTCTCCACCCTGCGCGTCGTCACCATCCGCGACTGCCAGCTGCCGGAAGCCGACTTCACCGAAGTCGAGTTCGACCAGGTGCTGATCGAGCGCTGTGACCTGCGGGGCGCGAAGTTCGACCACGCCAAGGTCAAGAAGCTCCGCATCGCCGGCTGCAACCTCGCCGGCGCCAGTGGCGCCCTCGACCTTCGCGGCGCATCGATGGATCTCGACGACGTGCTGTCACTCGCCCCAAGCCTCGCCCGCGAAAACGGCATCACGATCGAGTGAGCCGCCGCTTATCGTTGCGGCATGGGCAAGGTCTTCGACGGCATCGACGACACGCTGGCCACGTGGATCGCGGCACAGCCGATGTGGTTCGTCGCCACCGCGCCGCTCGCTGCCGATGGGCGGGTCAACCTCTCGCCACGGGGTCAGGACACCTTCTCGGTCCTCTCCCCACGCCGGGTCGCGTGGGTCGACTACACCGGCAGTGGCGTCGAGACGATCGCCCATCTCCGCGAGAACGGCCGCGTCTGCCTGATGTTCTGCTCGTTCACGAGCCGGCCGAGGATCGTGCGACTGCACGGCCACGGCACCGTGCACCTTCCCGATGAGCCGGTGTACGACGACGTCGTCGCGCGCCACCCGCCCCACCCGAGCACCCGCGCCGTGATCGCCGTCGACGTCGAGCGGGTGAGCGACTCGTGCGGCTACGGCGTACCCGTCATGGAGCTCGTCGGCGACCGGGACCTGCTGCAACTGTCCGCGGAGCACAAGGGTCCGGAGGGGCTCGCCGCCTACCGCGCCGAGCGCAACGCGGTCAGCCTGGACGGTTTGCCCGGTCTGTAACCCCTACAGCAAGCGACGGACGTCGCCGATAACTACGGCATGCCGACGCTTCGTGCGGTCGTCTGGGGAACCCGCGTCGCCCTCGCCTGCGCGCTGACCGGGTTCGGCGTCTACCTGCTCGTCCGCGCCTGGGACGTCCCCCTCGACGGCAGCGGAGCCGTCTTCACGCCGATGGCGTTCATGGGTGCACTGGTCTGCTTCGGGTCAGCTGCCGCGTTCGTGGTGCCCCATCATGCGGTGCCGCGCAGCGGGAGCCCCGCCGCGCGATAGATGTCGTCGATCAGCCGCATCGTCACCACCGCGTCGCGCGGGGTCGTCGGGAACGGCCGGTCGTCGGCGACGGCGGCAAGGAACGCCCGCAGCTGCGCGTCGTACGACGCCTCACCCTTCACCCGCTCGCGCGTGGTCTTCCCGTCGACAGTGACCCGGAGCCGGTTGTAGATCTGCGGCGCGACGAAGTTGAGCGCGCGCACCTTGCCGCGGGTGCCGTCCACGTGCACCGCGATCCGGAGCAACCGGCTCGACCACATCGACGCCTCGCTACGGCCGACCGCGCCGTTGTCGTAGCGGAAGTGCGCGGTCATCGCACGATCGACCGGACCACCGCGCAGCCGCTTCGCCGACGCGGACACCACGGTCGGCTCACCAGGACCGAACGTTCGCAACGCATGCACGGGATAGACGCAGTCCATCGACGCGCCACCGGCGAGGTCGTAGTTGTAGCGGATGTCGGAGAACTTCGGTAGCGGGAAGCACAGCCACGCCCGC
>DATBDO010000102.1:0-2667 GCA_036269855.1 Mycobacteriales bacterium | reverse complement strand
ACTACTTCCGCATGTACGACAAGCTGGCCGGGATGACCGGTACGGCGATGACGGAGGCCGCAGAGTTCCACCAGATCTACAAGCTCGGCGTCGTCCCGATCCCGACCAACCAGCCGATGATTCGTCTCGACCAGGCCGACGTCGTCTACAAGACCGAAGAAGCCAAGTGGCAGGCCGTCGTCGAGGATCTCGTCGAGCGGCACGAGAAAGGCCAGCCGGTCCTCGTCGGCACGACGAGCGTCCAAAAGAGCGAGCTGCTGTCGGGGCTGCTGCTGCGCCGCGGCGTCCCGCACGAGGTGCTCAACGCGAAGTTCCACGAGAAGGAAGCGCAGATCGTCGCGCAGGCGGGCCGCAAGGGCGCTGTGACCGTGGCCACCAACATGGCCGGCCGCGGCACCGACATCATGCTGGGCGGCAACCCGGAGTTCATGGCTGCGGCCGAGCTCGCCGCCCGCGATCTCTCGCCGGTCGAGACGCCGGAGGACTACGAGGCGGCCTGGCCGGATGCGCTCGACAAGGCCAAGGGGTCGGTGTCGGCCGAGCACGAGGAGGTCGTCGGTCTCGGCGGTCTCTACGTCCTCGGCACCGAGCGGCACGAGTCACGCCGCATCGACAACCAGCTCCGCGGCCGGTCCGGTCGCCAGGGTGACCCGGGCGAGTCGCGGTTCTACCTCTCCCTCGGCGATGACCTCATGCGTTTGTTCAACGCGCACATGGTCGAGGCGATCATGGATCGGCTCAACCTGCCGGAGGACGTGCCCATCGAGTCGAAGATGGTGTCGCGGTCGATCCGCAGTGCGCAGACACAGATCGAGCAGCAGAACTTCGAGATCCGCAAAAACGTTCTGAAGTACGACGAGGTGCTCAACAAGCAGCGCACGGTCATCTACGACGAGCGTCGTGGTGTCCTGCTCGGCGACGACATCCACGAGCAGATCGTGCACATGGTCGAGGATGTCGTCCGCGACTATGTGACTGCCGCGACGAGCGAAGGATTCGCCGAGGACTGGGACCTCGACACGCTCTGGACCGGGTTGAAGCAGCTCTACCCGATCTCGCTGACGCCCGAGGAGCTCGAGCAGCGCTCGGGCGGCGCTCTCAACGACGAGTTCCTGATCGAAGAGATCACCCAGGACGCGCTCGACGCCTACAAGCGGCGCGAGGAGGAGCTGGGCAGCGACGTCCTGCGCGAGCTCGAGCGCCGGGTCATCCTGTCGGTGCTCGACCGCAGGTGGCGCGAACATCTCTACGAGATGGACTACCTACAAGAGGGCATCGGCCTGCGCGGCTACGGCCAGCGCGACCCGCTCGTCGAATACCAGCGCGAGGCGTTCGACATGTTCGGCGCCATGATGGACGGCATCAAGGAGGAGTCGGTCGGCTTCCTCTTCAACCTCGAGGTGCAGGCCGAGGAAGAGCCGCCACTGCCGCCGTCCGCTCCCGAGCCGGCGCTGCCGTCCTACCAACAGCCGCAGATCGAGCAACCGCAGACCGAGCAGCCGCAGATCGGCATATCCGGAGAGCCGGTGCCGTCCGAGGCGCCCGCGGCTTTCAGCGAGTCGGTCGAGCCACAGCAGCCACCCGCTGCAGAGCCGCAGACCGAGCGCGAGCGGGTCGCCAATGTCCTTGGTCAGGTGCTTGGTCAACCCAACCGCCCGGCCGGTCTGCAGTACTCCGCGCCGACCGTGGACGGTGAGGGCGGGGTGCAGCGCTCGTCCGGTTCGGTGACGCGTCCGGACGGCTCATCGGATACCGCGCAGTTCGCCGAGGTCGCCCGCAACGCACCCTGCCCATGTGGATCGGGCCGTAAGTACAAGCGCTGCCACGGCGCCCCGGCGAACCGCTAGTCGGTGCAGACCGAGCCGCAGTAGAAGATCAACCGCTGCACCAACCGCATCGTCGAGATGACGTTGTCGTAACCGCGGCGGGGCCCGGACCGGATCTGGAACGACTCCGCGCCCGAGTCGCCGTAGACACTCACGGTGTAGTCCATGACCATCTCGCCGCGGATGCGATGACCGTCGGGTCGAACGCCGGCGAATTCCACCCGCTGCCGCCAACGGGTGCGATACAGCGACGTCGAGGTCAGCGGCTGGATCGCGCCGATTGCGGTGTAGCGATCACTCGCCAGCGTCTTCGAGTACAGCCCGGCCGGGGCCGAGACCGAACCGGTCGCCATCTGCTTGCGCCAGTAGGCAAACCACGCAACAGCGTTGTCAGCGTCGGTCTTTGTCGGGTCGACCGGGGCCGCGCTGAAGCCGTACTTCACCCACTTCGACCCGGTCGCCGAGGAGATGTTGAGGTCGTACGGTCCGCCCGCGGCGATCCAGCCTTGCGGCGCGTACCACGTCCACGGAGCATCGACATGTCGGGTCCAGTCGCGATGCGGGCGAAGGTAGACCTGTCAGGACGCTCGTGCGGGGCTTTTCCTCGTAGAGCCTGACAACTCTCAGCCGAGCTCGAGTGCGGTGCACTGCCAGCGCGCGCCATTCGTTTCGAGCCGAAGGGCGAAGGCGCGGCGGCGCGGTCCTGTGTCGACTGTGGCGCACGCCTCGGCAACGCCCTCGCACGGTTCGCAGACATGGACCGAGACGACCCGCGGCTGTTGCGTCGACTCGCCGCGGGTGGCGAACCGGCCGGACCATCGTTCCAGCTGATGCAGGACAT
>DATBDO010000101.1:0-1897 GCA_036269855.1 Mycobacteriales bacterium | reverse complement strand
GTGTAGAGGATGAACAGCGGGTGCTCGGAGTCGAACGGCTGCGGCTCGTGCTCGGTGCTCGCCGAGTCGACGACGTCGTGCCACCACACGTCGGTGCTGTCGTTCCATGCGACGTCCTGCCCCGTCCGGCGTACGACGAGGACGTGCTCGACGGTCTTGCCCTCGGACAGCTGCAGAGCCTCGTCGACCGCCGGTTTGAGCGCGCTCGGAGCGCCGCGCCGGTAGCCGCCGTCGGAGGTGATGACGACCTTGGTGCTGGCGTCGTCGATGCGCGACGCCAGCGCGGTCGCGGAGAACCCGCCGAAGACCACCGAGTGCGGGGCCCCGATCCGCGCACAGGCGAGCATCGCGACCATCGCCTCGGGGATCATCGGCAGGTAGATGGCGACCCGGTCGCCCGCCTCGACGCCGAGCGACGTCAAGGCGTTCGCGGCCTTGCTGACCTCGTCCTTGAGCTCGCCGTAGGTCAGGGTGCGTGTGTCGCCCGGCTCGCCCTCCCAGTGCAGCGCGACCTTGTCTCCGTGACCGAGGTCGACGTGCCGGTCGACGCAGTTGTAGGCGACGTTGAGGGTGCCGCCGACGAACCACTTCGCGTACGGCGGCCGCCAGTCGAGCACGTCGTCCCAGCGGGTGGCCCACTCGAGGCGCTCGGCCTGGCGCTCCCAGAACGCGAGGCGGTCCTTGGCGGCGTCGTCGTAGAGGTCCGCCGTCGCGACGGCGCCGGATGCGAACTCCTCGCTCGGCGGGAAGGTTCGCTCCTCGCGGAGGAGGTTCGACAGGGCTTCCTGGCTCACTGACCTGCTCCTTTGCATCCGATCGCCGACGTCGACATTCCTACACCCGCCGCGTCGCGGCTATGCGCGCGGCCAGACCGGGACAACCGTCCGCCGCCAGGTGGCGTTGGTGACGCCGGCGAACGAGGCGTACCAGGCCAGCACCGCCGTGATCAGGCCGAGCCAGCCGCCGGTCTTGGTGATGGAGGTGGTCGTCGAGAGCTCGCCGATCGTCAGCAGCAGGAAGGTCAGCGTCAGGGCGACGAACACCGCGAGCACCGCACCGTTGACCCGCACAGCGGCGATCGTCATGTACGCCGTGAAGATGGTCCAGCCGAGCAGGTAGAGCCCGGTCGCCTTGTTGATGTCGGACGCGGGCAGTGTCGGCGCCACGAACTTCACGTACGCCGCGAACGAGAGCCAGAAGGCGCCGAACGACGTGAACGCCAGCGCGCCGAACGTGTTGGCCTTGCGGAACTCCCACATGCCGGCGAGCAGCTGGCCAAGCCCGCCGTAGAACAGGGCCAGCGGGAGCACCACGGCCTCGAGCTTCGCGTCGCTGATGATTCCGGCGTTGAAGACGCTCAGGACGAACGTCGTCATCGCGAATGCGGCCAGACCCAGCGGCGCGGGGTCGGCGATCACGGCCAGCGCCTCGGGCGGCGCGACGACGGGCGCGGGAGTCGCGCCGCGAGTCTGGTCGCGCACGTCGATGCTGTCGGGCCGACTGGTGGTGGCAGAGGATTCGGTGCGTGCCACGGAAGGCTCCCTTCGACAAGGGGCGGTACGCCGCGGGCTCATCCGGCGGTACGAACCGTCCGATATCACACCGTAACTCGCGATAGTGGCATGTAGAAGGGCGACAGCTCGGCAAGATCGGTCCCAGGCGCTCCTCCCGCTGCTGCCGGCCCCGGGGGAACCGCGACCAGTTGTCGCGAACCGCGGCGAACACACCGCGGTCAGCGACAAATGATCACGGAACCGTGATCATTTCGGGGGAGTGAGGCGCGGTTAGGGTGCGGCGCGTGAGCGACGAACCTCTGCAGCACGTCGCGGCCCTCCCGGGTGTCGCCGACGCGGTGCAGCGGGCGCGGGGGTCGGTGGACGCCCTGCGCGGGCACCGG
>DATBDO010000100.1:0-22847 GCA_036269855.1 Mycobacteriales bacterium | reverse complement strand
GCGAACCGCCGTGCTGGGCTCCGGTGATCGGATGGTCGAGGTCTGGCGCGCACACGGCATGCGCGCGCTGCCGATCGGCCGCGACGTCGTCGTCGATGTTGCCGGGTTCAACCTCGAAGGCCGGTCGTTCCGCAACCTGCGCCAAGCCGTTCAGCGGACTCGCAACTCCGGAGTGAGCACCGAGATCGTTTCCGAACGTAGTCTCACGCCGGAGCTTCGGTCCGAGCTCGGCGACGTCATGCGCGCGACCGGCAAGGGCGACCAGTCCCGTGGGTTCGCGATGATCCTCGATCATGTCCTCGACGGCACCCATCCGGGCACGTTCATCGCGTTCGCACGCGACCGCGACGGGCGAGTGGTTGCCTTCCAGCGATACGCGACCGCCGACGGCGGCCGCGAGCTGTCACTCGACGTCCCGTGGCGCGTTCCCGGTGCACCCAATGGTGTCGACGAGCGGCTCATCGTCGACGTCGTCCAGTGGGCGGCGGAAGGGCGAGCTGCGTCGGTGTCGCTCGCGTTTGCCGCGTTCCCGGACTTGTTCTCCACCGACGATCGCGGATTACTTCAGCAGACCGCCTATCGCGCGGTGCGCTTGCTCGACCGCTTCATCAAGCTCGAGTCGCTCTACCGGTTCGTCCGCAAGTTCCACGCCTTCGGGCAGCAGCGCTACATCGCCCTGCGGCCGTTGCAGGTCGTGTGGGTCGCGCTCGCCGCGCTGACGCTCGAGTTCGGGTCGACGAAGAAGCGCCAGCGCTGATCCCGCGCGGTTGTCAGGTCGCCTGCACTTCGGGCGCCGGCTCGACGGTCGCCTGCTCCTCGCCTTCCGGATACATGAAGGCGTAGACCACGGCGGCGAGACCGCCGCCGACCAGCGGCGCGATGATGAAGAGCCAGATCTGCTTCAGCGCCGAGCTGCCGACGAACAGTGCCGGGCCGAGGCTGCGGGCCGGGTTGACCGACGTGCCGTCGAGTGGAATGCCGACGAGGTGCACCAACGTCAGGGCCAACCCGATGACGAGTCCGGCCACGATCGCGTTGGCCGCGCTCCTGGTGACAGCGAGGATGACGAAGACGAACACGAACGTCAGGATCACCTCGACGACAAACGCCCCGCCCGCGTTGAGGCCGACGCTCGAGTGGCTGCCATAGCCGTCGGCGCCGAGACCGACCGTCGATCGTGAGTAGTCCGGCGTGCCCTGGAGGACGCCGAACAGCGCGGCTGCGCCGACGATGCCACCGACGAACTGCGCGCCCCAGTAGCCGATCGCGTCGTCGAGTGACATCCGGCCTGACACGAGGAAGCCCATCGTCACGGCCGGATTGATGTGGCAGCCGGAGATGGGTCCGATCGCATAGACCAGGACCCCGAGAACCAGGCCGAACGCGAGTGCCGTTGCGACGACGCCCGCGGAGCCACTGGATCCGGCGAACCGGTATCCGAACGTGAGAGTCGCGGTGCCGACCGCCAGGAAGACGAGAAGCGCGGTGCCGAGAGCTTCTGCGAACAGCGAACGGATGTTCATGACGCACCCCCTTTAGCGGGAGAGTACGCGCGCCTCGTCGCGTTGATCATGAGCAAAACGATCCGGCGCGCCGGCGTGTCGAGCGGACTCGCTCATGATCAACGTCAATAGGTGTCAAGCATGTCCCGCGACATCACAGTGGTGCCCCCGGAAGGATTCGAACCTTCGCACACGGTTTAGGAAACCGACGCTCTATCCCCTGAGCTACGAGGGCGCTGACTGCAGGGGTTGCCTGCCGCGCGCCCCAGGGTACGGCGGTCAGACCAGCCGGACGGTCCCGCCGACCACGGTGACCGGGAGTCGGGTCAGCGGTGCCGGTGGCGGGCCGGCGATGACGGCGCCCGTGTTGGCGTCGTACTGGCCGCCGTGACAGGGGCAGACGAAGCCGCCGTTCGGGTCGTACTGCACGGTGCAGCCGGCGTGGGTGCAGATCGCGTCGAACGCCCGGAACTCACCGGTTGTCTCGTGCACGAGCCAGGCCGGCTGGCCACTGTTGTCGCGGAAGGCAACGGCGGAGCCCGGTGCGATGGCCGCTGCCTTGGCGATCGGCCGGCCGGCAGGTGACGGGGCCGATGACGATGTGGCCCGGTGCTGCGTCGGGCCCGATGGCGTGACCGTCGGCGTCGGGGTGGTCGTTGGTGGCGCCGCGGCGGCCGCGGGCGAGTTGTTCAGCGCGCGGCCGACGACGGCGACGATGGCGGCCAAGGCCCCGGAGAACATGGCGAGCGCGCCGGCTGCGGTGCTGCCGAGCACCAACGCGCGCCGGGTCGGGTCCGGATCGCGCGCCGCTCGACGGCGGATCCACTCGTCCAGCGTCGGTCCGTCCCAGTAGCCGCGAATGATCGGCACGGTCCACACCGCCATGAGCACGATGTCCGAGCCGTAGTAGTAGGGCCGAGTGCGCCAGCTCACCGTGAGGAAGAACGTGGTCGCGAGCAGGAAGCCTCCGATCGCGGCCAGCCGCGCCCACAGCCCGAGCAACGTCGCGAGGCCGACCGCCAGCTCGCCCAGGGCGATGAGTACGCCGACGAGTTTCGGCGCGTGGCCGGACGCGGCGAGCAGGAAGCCGATCGGGCTCTGGTGCTGCAGCGCGTGGATGGTCGCCTGGACCGACAGCGGGGACGAGCCGTCCAGGTAGGCGGGGTTCGACAGCTTCTGCAGCCCGGCGAACGTGAAAGTGACGCCGAGGAACAGCCGCAGCGGCAGGAGGGCCCAGGAACGGGACGGTGCGGAGGCGGCGGGCACATCACCAGCCTCTGTGACGATTCTGTGAATTCCCTGACTGCCTCGCCGGAGGCGCCTTACGGTCGTAGACGGAACTCGGTTCGGACCACGTAGGAGAGCGGCGTGCTCGGTGAGCTGCAGGTTGCGCCAAGCGCAACCGTCGTGACGCTGCACGGGGATCTGGATCTCGTCACGCTCGAGGAGCTGCGCGGGATCCTCGACCAGGCCTGCTTCGGTGACCCCACGCGGGTGGTCGTCGACCTGACCGATGTCCCGTTCGTCGATGTGCTGTCCCTGTCGACGATCCTCGCGTCCGCCGACTCGGTCCGCGAGTACGGCGGCTTCCTGCACGTGCGCGGCGCCAGTGGCGCGGTCCGGCGCATCTGCGCCCTCCTCAACGCCAAGGATGTGCTGCTCCCGACGGTGCCGGCACCACGGCTCACGGCTAACTGAAACCGGATTCGGGCAAACTGGTGGGGTGACCACCCCCCCATCGGAGAGCGGTGAACCCCTGCTCGACGGCCGCTACCGGCTGGGGGAGCGGCTGGGCGGCGGCGCCGTCGCCGACGTCTTCCGGGCGCTCGACGAGCGGCTGCAGCGCCCCGTCGCCGTCAAGGTGTTCCGTGGTGATGCAGCTGAGCAGCTCCATCGCCATGAGGCGGAGATGCGCACCCTCGCCGCGCTCGACCACCCGTCGCTGGTCACCGTCTTCGACGCGGGCACGGACGAGCCGACCGGTCGCCCGTTCCTCGTCATGCAGCTCGTCGAGGGCCCCACGCTCGGCGGTGAGCTCCGTGCCGGCGGGTTCACGCCCGAACGTGCCGCTCGGTACGGCGCCGAGCTCGCCGACGCCCTCGAGTATGTGCACGAGCGCGGGCTTGTCCACCGTGACGTCAAGCCGGCCAACGTCCTGCTCTCCGACGACGGCCGGGTGCATCTGGCTGACTTCGGCATCGCGCGCCTGGTCGACTCCGCGCATGAGACGAAGACCGGCGATGTGCTCGGCACGCCGGCCTACTTCGCGCCGGAACAGGTTGCCGGGGAGACAGTCGGACCACCGGCCGACATCTATGCCCTCGGCATCGTGCTGTTCGAGTGCCTGACCGGGCGGCGACCGTTCGAGGGCACGGTCGTCGAAGTCGCGATGGCTCGCATCGCTCGAGACCCGGACATCCCGACCGACCTGCCCACGGGGTGGCAGCAGCTGCTTGCCGCCATGACCCGCAGGGAGCCGGCGGCGCGGCCGACCGCAGCGCAGGTTGCCGGCTCGCTACGCCGGCTCGCAGCCGGTGAGCCGGTCGACCCGACGGTGGTCGCGGGCGCGGCGGCGAGCCCGGCGGAAACGACGGTGATGCCGCCCGTTGCGGTGCAGACGCAGGCGATGCGGGCCCCGGCCGCGACGACGGTCACGCCGGCGCCAGTCGGACGGCGCGGACCGGCGCGAGCTCTGATCGTGGTGATGCTGCTGGTCGTCGTTGCAGTCGCCGCGGCGGTGCTTGTCGCCGTACAACGATCCGGCAATGGTTCGGGCGGGGCCGTGAAGCACGGCACGCCGCACCTCCATCAGCCACTCGAGCGGGACGTGCGCCACCTCGAGAACCTGGTGCAGCCATGAGTCGCCGGCTGTCCGGGATCGCGATGGTGGCCGCCGTGCTGCTGGCGAGCGCCTGCACCGCGAATGCGCCGGGTGACTTGACCACGGCGGCTGCCAAGGTGCTCCGGCCGGCGGTCGAAAATGTGCGGCAGGTAGCAGCGGCGGGAAGCTTCACGGAGCTGCGGCAGGCGGTCCAAGACCTCAAGGACCTGGTGCAGCAGGAGGAGCGGGCCGGCGACGTCAGCGCGCAGCGGGCCAATGCCATCGAGGACGCCGCGGACGTGCTGCTGCAGGACGCCCGACCCACACCGTCGCCGACTCCGTCCAGCGCGTCACCGACGCCGACCGAGACCTCGGAGTCGCCCTCCCCGACGCCGACATCCGCGTCACCGACGCCGAGCGAGTCTGCCTCGCCGACGCCCAGCGACAGTCACTCACCGATCGTGTCGGTCTCGGCTGTTGCCGGATCGCCACACGGCCGGACGTCGCCCAGCGCGAGCCCCAGCCCGAGCGCGCGCTAGCTCCGCGGCCGGCTGCGGCGAACCGGCCACATCCGCCGGAATTAGCCGGGATAGTCCTCGCAGGGGGTTCGTCCATGCGTCGCTTGGTTGCCACGTCGGCTGTTGCCGGGCTGATCACTGCCTTCGCCGTGCCGCTCACGCCGGTCGCAGCGACCATGTCGGGTGCGAACGGCGTGATCGCTTTCGTTCGCGGCACTTCGGAATGCCAGGACATCGAGCTCTTCCGTCCCAGCGACGGCGGCGTCACGAAGCTGACGCGATGCCGACAGACCTTCGGCACCCCGGCGTGGTCGCCGGACGGCCGGACCATCGCGGTCAGCTTCGCCGCGCTGGGCCCGCACGCGCCGAAGCTCGGCCTCATGAAGGCGACCGACGGTACGCCGCAGGCGATTGCCACCGGCGTCTCGACAGCGGCCAGCCCGGTCTTCTCGCGGAGCGGATCGGCGCTGGCGTTCGCCGGTGGTGCTGCGGGTGATGACGGCAACCGGGCGATCTACACCGTGCCGGTCGTGGGCGGCACCGCGACCAAGCTGGTCGGCGGCGGCAACGGGGAAGCAAACGACGAGCCGGACTGGTCGCCGACGGCGGATGTCATCGCCTGGTCGCGCAAGCTTGGCCCGTCGTTCGATGTGTGGACGATGACCGTCGACGCCAGCGGTCGCAACCCGACTGCACTCACCAAACTCACCAACGCGCCGGGCAACTCGCGGTATCCGTCATGGTCGCCCGACGGCTCGAAGCTCGCTTTCGCCGGCGACGGGTCCGGGTCATGGCAGATCTACGTGATGAACGCGGACGGGAGCAACGTCGTACAGCTGACGAGCGGCGGTAACCACATCCAGCCGGCGTGGTCACCGGACGGCACCGAGATCGCTTTCACGACCGGGTGCACGACGTCGAATTGCGTGACGACCGGCTCCAACGACCGTCGCATCAACGGTGACCTTCAAATCATCGATGTCACAGATCCTGCTCATCCCGGCGCTCCGCGGACGATCGCGGCCACGTCGGCCGCGGAGTTCGATGCGCAGTGGGCGCCGGTGTGTTCCGGGACGGGCTGTCCAGTGACGAAGGTGCAGCCGCGTTCGCTGCGGCTGACGTCGATCCGGCGCGGCGTCGCCAACGGTCGACTTGTCGCGACCGGCGCGCCCGCGGCATGTCATGCACGCGTCCCGTTGGTGCTGCAGTACGAGAACGCGATCGACCGCGGTGACAAGTGGCCCTACCCAAACCGTCACTGGGTGGCCGAAGGCAAGGGCAAGACGACCTCGACGGGGCGGTTCCACCTGCACCTGCCGCCGCGCTTGACCGGCTGGTATCGCGTCAAGACCACATCCATGCAGGTCGGCCGTCAGGTCTGCGATGGGGCCGTGAGCCGGTTACGCGTCAACAACTTCATCCGCGATCCCAAGGGTGACTCGCGTGGCCCGGTCGACATCGCCTGGGGCGACGCGAGCATCCGCCACCACGTCGTCACGTTCACGCTGCACACTTATCGGGCGTTCTCGACCGGGCAACGTGGCACGCCGTGCATCCTGTTCTTCACCCGGGAGCCCAACAGCACCTACAACGGCTCGATCGGATGCTTCGGCGGCCTGCTCCTCCACAACACGCACAAGCGGATCACGACAAAGCGGCCTGACTCGCGGACGATCGTCTACACCTTCAAGGAAAAGAAGCTCGAACCGGGCTTCACGAATTTCGAGTGGGCGCCATGGAGCCGCGGCACGAGCGACCACGACCTGTACGACGTCGCGCCCAACGACTCTGAGATCGGCCGACCGGGCGGGTTCGCCGACTATCCGCCGGACATGCCGATCCTGTTCAAGCAGAAGCCGACCTACCACCACTGACAGAACTCAACCTGGGGGAAGGAGCTTGCCGGGGTTGAGGATGCCGGCCGGATCGAGGCGTTCCTTCACCGCGCGCAACGCCGCAACGCCGACGTCGCTCAGCTCGCTCGACACGTAGTCGCGGTGTGCGGTGCCGACGGCATGGTGATGCGTGAGCGTTCCACCCGCCGCGACGATTGCGTCGTTCGCCGCGCGCTTCGCTGTCGCCCATTGCTCGGCCTCGCGACCCGTGTCCGCCGCCGCGAGTGCGGTGAAGTAGAGCGATGCACCGGTGGGATAGATGTGCGAGATGTGGCAGCCGACGAGTGCCTGGCCGAGCGAATCGTGAAGTGCGCGGCGCACTGCGTCGTACAGGACCGGCAAGTTGGCCCAGGTCGTCGCGGTTTCGAGCGTCTCCGCAAGTACGCCCGCGTCGAGCAACGAGTCGCGCAGGTATGGGCCGCTGAACCGGCCGTGCACCCACGCCTCGCCGGCGGCCTTGCCCAACGGCGCAGCACCGGCGTCTCGCAGGATCTTGCCGACCGCCCGGCGGCGGTAGGCCACGTCGCCCTTGTCGCCCTCGTAGCCGGTGATGACGAGGCAGCCGTTGCTGACTCCACGCACCCGTTGGTAGGCCGTGAGCGCCGCTCGGGTGCCGCGACCGGTGCTGCTCATCGCCATCGACACGCGCGTCTCATCGGGATCGGAGAGCCGCACGACGTCGGGATGCGGTCCGTCCTGCGCAATGTGTCGCAGTGCTTCCTGGCCGGCCTCCCACGACGGCGCCATCCAGCCTTCATACCGGCGCACCGCCGGTGTACGACGCACGCGGAGGGTGACCTCCGTGACCACACCGAGCGTGCCTTCGGACCCCAGCACAAGCCGGCGCAAGTCAGGTCCGGCGGCGCTGCCGGGCATCGTCGGCAGCACCAGCTCGCCAGCCGGCGTGGCCATGCGTAGTCCGACGACGAGGTCGTCGATGCGCCCATAGCCGGTGGACGCCTGACCCGCCGACCGGGTGACGACGTAGCCACCCAGCGAGGCGCGCTCATAGCTCTGCGGCACGTGGCCGAGCGTCATGCCGTGCGTCGCGAGCGCCTCCTCGGCGGCCGGTGTGCGGATGCCCGGCTGGAACGTCGCAGTGCCGGACACGTCGTCGACGCCGAGCAGCGCATCGAGTCTCGCGAGATCGAGCGCGATGACGGCGCCGTGCTTACCGCGGATCGATTCGAGCCCGCCCACGACGCTCGTGCCGCCGCCCCACGGCACGACGGCGACCCCGGCGTTACTGCAGGCGCGCAGCACTGCGGCCACCTCGCCGGCATCGGCGGGGAGCACCACGGCGTCGGGGGCCGCGCTTGCATCACCGGCCCGCCGCCGCACGATCTCGGCATAGGCCTGTCCGCCGGCATGCCGGGCGCGCGACTCGGCATCGGTCCGCACATGGGCAGAGCCGACGATCTGGCCCAGTTCGCCGACCAGCGCCGGCGACAACACCGAATCGGGTAGCCGAGCGTCGGCGAGCAATGCCGGGGTCGAGGGCGTGGTCGCGCCGAACTCCCGGTGGAGGAGCGCCTGCATGCGCGGCGGTAGTGCCGGCTTGCTCTGACCCCACTGTGTCCATTCGACGGGAGCACGCCCGGAGGTGCGGGGAATCGTCATGCGCTACAGTGTGACACATGACGTCCAAACGTCACAGCACGGTGCTGGATGACCCTGGTCCGACGGTCGCCGGCCGGGACATTCCGGCTCCGATACTTGCGGCCACCCGGGACACCGTCCTTGCTGTCGGGGTGCGCCGTACGACCCTCACTGACGTCGCGCGGCGTGCCGGGGTGAGCCGGATGACGCTCTACCGCCTGGTCCCCGACGTCACGACGCTGGTGCTCGAGGTCATGACACGCGACTTCGCCGAACTGCTGGGTGCGGCTGAGGCTGATGCCCGGCGCCGGCGCACGGCGCGGGCGCGGATTGTCGCGGCGGCGGTCGACGTCGTACGGCGCCTTCCACAGGAGCCGTTGTTCCGCCGAGTGCTCGACGTGGACCCGGAACTCCTGCTGCCCTACCTCACCGACCGGGTTGGTGCGACTCAGCGCCTGGCGGTCGGACACATGCGTCGCATGCTGGCAGAGGGTGTCGCGGACGGCTCGGTGCGCCGCGGGGATCTCGACCTGATGGCGGCGACGCTGGTCATGGCAGCGGTGCCGTTCGTCGTGTCCGCTCGGTTGCTCGAGGACGTCGGCCGCGAGGCGGCACTTGACGAGCTGGGACGAATGGTGGACGCATGGTTGCGCCCGTGACCGGCAGCGCACTCACGGCGGCACGCCGCCGGGACGAACTCGCTGCGCTGCGAAGTGGCGCGACGGTCGATGTCCTTGTTGTCGGCGGTGGCATCACCGGCGTCGGCGTCGCCCTCGATGCAGCGAGTCGAGGACTGTCGGTCGCTCTTGTCGAACGCAACGACCTCGCCGCCGGCACCAGCCGCTGGTCGAGCAAACTCGCACACGGAGGTCTGCGTTACATCGCGGCCGGACAGCTTGGTGTGGCTTGGGAGTCCGCCGTCGAGCGCAACCATCTCGTGCGAACGATTGCGCCACATCTCGTGCAACCGATGCGGTTCGTGATTCCCGCCCTGCCGGGCAACAGTGTGGTCGACCGCATGGCCGCGCACGTGGGCTTCGGCATCGCGGATGTGCTGCGCTGGGCGGCGCGTACGCCGGAGATCCTCCCGAAGACGCAGTGGATGGATCCGGCCCAGGCGAGGGCGCTCGCACCGACGCTGCGACCGGATCTGCGCGGCGCTTTCTTGCATGTCGACGGTGCGCTCGAGGACGATGTACGGCTCGTCGTCGCGGTCGCCCGCACTGCCGCGTCGCACGGCGCGCGCATCGTCACCCATTGCTCGGCCGTCGAGGTCACGGGCTCGGGCGCGAGGGTCGAGGACACGATGACCGGGGAACGCTTCGACGTTGCCGCGCGGTCCGTCATCGTGGCTGCAGGTGTCTGGTCCGGCGGGCTCGTCAGCGACGTCCCGCTGCAACCCAGCAAAGGTGCCCACGTCCTGATCCGGCCGGAAGCGCTCGATAACCCGGTGGCGGCGTTCAACATCCTCGTCCCGGGATCCCGTAACCGGTTCGTGTTCGCGGTACCCCGGCCGGATGGGCTTGTGCAGATCGGGCTCACCGATGATGCGGTCGACGAGGTGGTCGACCAGCCGCAGGTCACCGAGGACGAGGAACGATTCCTGCTCGACACACTCTCGTCCGGACTGTCCCGGCCGCTCACCTCGGCGGACGTCGTCGGTCGCTTCGCCGGACTGCGACCGTTGCTCGGCGCCGCCACTGGTGGAAGCGGCGCAGACATCTCCCGCCGGCATGCGTTGCTCGACCGTGACGGCGTCGTCGTCATCGTGGGCGGCAAGCTCACGACTTATCGACGGATGGCGGAGGACGCCGTCGACCGCGTTGCGCGCCGACTCGGCCACGACCGGCCGTCGGTCACGACGACGTTGCCGCTGGTGGGGGCTCCCGGGGGGGTCGATGCGAGTGGGCCAGACCGGTTGCGTCGCCGTTTCGGTGCGGAAGCGGCTGCCGTGGCTGCATGCGGTCCGCTCGAACCGGTTGCACCCGGCCTGCCCGCGTTGAAGTGTGAAGTCGGCTGGGCGGTTGCGGCCGAGGGTGCGGTGACGGCGTCCGACGTGGAAGGCCGGCTGCGGTTGGACGTCGTACCGGCGTGGCGGGAGGCGGCGCGGCCCTATGTCGACGAGGTCGTGTCGTCGATCGCGTGATCATGCCGCCGGCGGATCCAGAGCGGTACGACGAAGAACCACGCCGACGTCCAGGCCAGCACGATGAATGACATGAACACTGCGAGGATCTCGTTGTATAGGTAGTCCGTCACGAGCAGCACGCTGGCGGACACCGCCAAGGCCAACAGGGTCTGGCCGCCGAGCGCGACCCCGGACGCGGTCTCGACCAGCTCCTTCTTGTGGTGCCTGCGGAAGAGCACCCGATGCATCACGGCCGGTGCGATGAGCAGCATCGCCGACAACGCGGACAGCAACAGCGCAACGAAGTAGATCGCTCGTTGCGAGTCGGTCACGCGGCCGAAGCGGGTGCTGAAGGGCACCGTGAGCAGGAATGCGAACAGGATCTGCGTCCCGTTCTGCGAGACACGTAGCTCTTGCAGCAAGTCATCGAAGTTGCGGTTGAGGCGGTCGGCCTCACTCTCGTTCTCCGGTGGGTCACTCGGCATGGAGGCGTCGTACCACTGCCGGACTTAGCCGGCCGTCACCGGGTCGGGTTCGGTGCGCTGCGCCGGAACACCCCAGGCGCCCAGGCGGACCCGGATGGCCCCGAGCGCTCGCATGAGATCTTCGTCGTCCGCGTGGCACACCGCCGCGATGGGCCGCAGCGTTCGAGTGCGTCCCCGCAACACGAGGCTGTGCGGCTTCATCACGCCCCAGACGAGCGCGCGCAGCGCGCGGGGCGCCGGGCCGGTCTCGACCGCCTCGAGATCGGACCAGCCGAGCTCGCCCTCGTAGAGCACGCCGCGGACCTCGATGCCGGCGTCGCCGACGACGACTCGCGCGGTCAGCAGCCGGTAGGCGACCCAACTGGCCAGGGCGATGGCGGCCGCGGCACCCAGCCGCGCGGCCAGGGGCGGGTGACCGAGGGTCAGGACCCGGACCGCGATCGCGACGACCACGGCCGGCAGCAACGCGAGTACGCGCGCCATCGTCCGGTCACTGATCACGATGCGTTCCACACCGCTGATCTTCGCGGCTGCGACCGGTTTCGGTGGCAAAACGCCCGAAAACCATCCGCAGCGGCGAAGATCACTTGATGTAGACGCCGGAGATGGCGCGGGCGATCACGAGTCGCTGGATCTCAGAGGTGCCTTCGAAGATCGTGTAGATCTTGGCGTCGCGGTGCATGCGCTCGACCGGATATTCGCGGGTGTAGCCGTTGCCGCCGAGGATCTGGATGGCCTGCTCGGTGACCCAGACGGCGGTCTCACCGGCGAAGAGCTTGCACTGCGAACCCTCGGCGGCGTCGAAGGCTTTGCCGTGCCGCGCCATCCACGCCGCCCGCCACACCAGGAGTCGGGAGGCGTCGATGCGGGTCTTCATGTCGGCGAGCTTGAAGGCGATGCCCTGGTTCTCGATGATCGGCCGGCCGAACTGCTCGCGGGTCTTCGAATAGTCAAGAGCGACTTCGTAAGCCGCGCGGGCGATGCCGATCGCCTGCGCGCCGACGGTGGGTCGGGTGCGCTCGAACGTCGCCATCGACGGCTGTGACCGGCCGGTCTTCATGCCTTCGCGTGCGCGGTTGAGGCGGTCGTCGAGCTTTTCCTTGCCGCCGAGCAGGTAGTGGTCTTTGCCGGGCAGCCGCACGTCGTCGAGCACGACCTCGGCCGTGTGCGATGCACGGATGCCGTGCTTCTTGAACTTCTGTCCTTGCGACAGGCCCTTGGTGCCGGGCGGTACGACGAACGACGCCTGACCGCGCGTGGCCAACGTCGGGTCGACCGAAGCGACGATGACGTGCCAGTCGGCGATGCCGCCGTTGGTGGCCCAGGTCTTCGTGCCGTTGAGGACCCACTCGTCCTTGGCCTCGTCGTAGACCGCCCGTGTCTTCATCGCGCCGACGTCGCTGCCGGCGTCGGGCTCGGAGGAGCAGAACGAGCCGAGCTTCACGTCGTCGGGCGTGCCGTACATCGGCGCGATGAACTCGCCAATCTGCTCGTTGGTGCCGTTCGCGCTGATCGCGGCCGCGGCGAGACCCGTGCCCATGATGGCGAGGCCGATGCCGGCGTCACCCCAGAACAGCTCTTCCTGCGCGAGCACCATGCCGAGCCCGCTGTCGTCGAACCACTGTTGCGCCATGAAGTCGAGGGAGTAGATGCCGACCTTGGCCGCCTCCTGGATGACCGGCCAGGGCGTCTCCTCGCGCTCGTCCCACTCGTGCGCGGCGGGCCGGATCACCTCGGCGGCGAACTCGTGGAGCCACTTCTGCAGCTCCTTGTGGTCGTCGGACAGCTCGAGGGAGAACGCGAGATCGGCCATCCACCCATGGTGTTACCCGCGGTAACCCGCTGTCAAGTTTCACCCCTCCTTCACGCCACGGACGGGCACCGGCCAACCCGTCAGACCAGTCTGTGCGCGCACCCACGGGCCGACCGGGGTGCGTCGAGGGAGGGATCGTGAACATCCGTACCACCCGCAACATGCTCGCGGTGGCCGCCATGAGCGTGGCCGCCGCCGTAGCTCTGACAACAGCCGGCGCCGCCGGGCCACCGGATGGGCCGGCGCTGACCAGCGTCCCCGCCGCCAACGAGCCGGTGCCCGGTTACGCACCGGCCAGCAAGCTGTCTCCGGAACTGACCCAGCAGGTCGTTGCGCAGGGCTCGACGCTGGTCGAGAACCCCAGCGCAGCAGTGTCGACCTACGGCTACGACAACGACGTGCCCGCGGGCACCGCGGAGGACGGTACGACGGTGCTGCCGCAGATGGTCCCGACGAACGGCAACCCCAACACCGAGGCGCACAAGACCGAGCCGGACAAGAACACCTACCTGGTCTTCCCCAAGGGCCTCCCGGGCGCCGACCCGACGTACAACTACGGCACTCACTTCCTGTTCCAGGGCCACGAGGGTGGCAGCCCGGGTGTCATCACGCGGATCAACCTCGACGCGGATGCTGCGCACCGCGTCACGGTGCTCGCGACCAAAGACACCAGCGGCGCCAACCTCAAGACCATCGACGGCTCCACCTACGACCCGTGGACGCATCAGTTGGTCTTCACGACGGAGGGTTCAACCGCGCCGGAGTACGCCGCAACGCTGGACGTGCCGTCGATGGTCTCCGACATCTCCGGCTCGATCGGCGAGGGTGGATACGAGGGCGTGCAGTTCGATGGCGACGGCAACCTCTGGATCGTCGAGGATGTCGGCGGATCTACGCGCGCAACTTCGGCGAAGCGGCCGAACAGCTTCGTCTATCGCTTCGTCCCGACTTCTCCGGGGGATCTGAGCAACGGAAAGCTGCAGGTGCTGCAAGCAACGAACCCGTCGACCGGCCAGCCGATCACGTTCGCCTCGCAGGAGCTCGACAACAACACCGACCAGACCGCGCTCTACCACTACGGCAGCACGTTCGCGACCAGTTGGCTCACCATCCACGACACCGCAACCGACGGTACGACGCCGTACGACGCGAACGCCTTGGCCAAGGCTGCGAACGGCACCCCGTTCAAACGGCCGGAGAATGGTGCATTCGCGCCGGACTCGCACTTCCAACAGTTCTTCTTCACGGTCACCGGTGACACGAACGCCAACAGCGATGAGAACTCGTCCGCCGGTGGTTGGGGCGGCATCTTCAAGCTCGCCCAGTCATCGCCCTCCGCGTCGACCGGTCAACTCACGCCGTTCTATCTCGGTGACCAGGCGCACACCGGTCTGGACAACATCACCTTCCTCAGCAAATTCCAGGTCTCGGCGGTGGAGGACGCGGGCAAGACGTTGCACGACCAGCGGCACGCGCTGGATTCCGGCTACGTCTTCGACATCCGCACCGACTACGCCACCGGTCAGGTCCCGGTGCGCTGGCTGGCCGAGGGCCGCGATGCGTCGGCGACCCTGGACGCGTCGGCGATCCCGATCGGGTTCGGCAACAACGAGGACGACAACGAGATCACCGGCATCTTCGTCTCCGACGGCGATACCTCTGTCCCGGGTCTGCTCGGCGCGCACAAGCCTGACCTCAAGGCCGACGGCGATCACAAGTGGCGCTGGTTCTACACCGCGCAGCACGGCGACAACGACACCTTCGAGGTGCTCCTCAAGAAGTAGAAGTAAAGGTCGTACGGTGGGTTCGTGACCGAGGCCGCGGTAGGCAGCGACCGCAGGGATCAGCTGCTTGCCGCGGCCTCTCGGGTCGTGCAGCGTGACGGCTCCGCCGCGAGCATGAACGTCATTGCGGCCGAGGCCGGCATCACCAAGCCGATCCTCTACCGGCACTTCGGTGACAAAGGCGGGCTCTACCGGGCGCTGGCCGAGCGCCACATCGACGAGCTGCTGGGGCGATTGCGGGCGGCGCTGGTCACCCGCGGTGGCCTGCGCGCCCGCACCCACGCGACTGTCGACGCCTACCTCGCCGCGGTCGAGGAGGAGCCGCAGGTCTACCGGTTCCTGCTCGAACGCGCCGCGGTCGAGGAGCCGGACGTGCGCGGCCAAGTCGTCGGGTTCGTGCGTCGCTTCGGTGACGAGCTCGCCATCGGCATCGGCAACGAGCCGGAGCTCGGTGACGTCGACCCGCAGCGCGCTGTCGTCTGGGCCCACGCGATCGCCGGCATGGTTCAGGCGACCGGCGACTGGTGGCTCAACCATCCCGAGGTCCCGCGGTCGGCGGTCGTGGACCAGCTCGTCGCTCTGCTCTGGGAGGGCTTTACCGGCGTCGACGGCCGCGGGTGAACAGCTGGGACGCCCACGTCGAACGGTCTGTCCACGCGTTCGTCCTCGGGCATCGGTGGGTTTTTCATCTCGCCAGCTGGCTCACCCATCTCGGTGACCCGCTCGTCGTCACCCTGGCGACGATCGCGCTGTCGGCGGTCCTGCTGGCGCGCGGGGCCCGGCGGGCCGCGGTGTTTGTGCTCGCGGTGCGCGCCGTCGCGATCGTCGCGGACACAGGCCTGAAGCACGCCGTTGACCGGACCCGGCCGGTGCTGGCCCATCCGCTGGCTACCGCGGCCGGCGCGTCGTTTCCCAGCGGCCACGCCTTCGGCTCCGCTGCGCTTTGGGGAACGTTCGCCGCCCTGCTGCCCGCGCCGCGCTGGGCCCGCCTCGCGACCGCCGTCGTCGTCCCTGTGGTGGTCGCCGCCACCCGGGTCCTCCTCGGCGTCCACTACGTGAGCGATGTGCTCGCCGGGCTGCTGCTCGGGTGGGCGGCGGCGGCGCTGGGGGCGAAGGCATTCGGTGTGCCCCGACCCGGCTCCCCTAGCATGGCGCCCGTCCACGAGGTGAACGACAGGTGAACGGGGAATGTGCTCATGCGGCTGCGCCTGACGCCCCAGGCCAACGTCTTCTACGACATGTTCACCGCGTCCGCCAACAACGTCCTCGACGGTGCCAACACGCTGCACGCGCTGATCACCGGGACCAAGTCCGAGCGCGCGGCCCTCAACCGCCAGCTGCGCGACGAAGAGCATCGGGGCGACGACCGCACGCACAACATCCTGCGCGAGGTCAACTCGACGTTCGTCACGCCGATGGACCGCGAGGACATCTACCGGTTGGCGAGCCGGCTCGACGACGTCATGGACTTCTTCGAGGCGGCTGGTGACCTCATCGTTCTCTATGACCTGGACACGTTGCCGCAAGAGATGCAGCAGATGGCGGACCTGCTGGTTCGCGCGGCCGAGCTGACCGCAGCCGCCATGCCCCGGCTCAAGTCGCTCAAGAACCTCAGCGACTACTGGATCGAGATCAACCGCATCGAGAACGAAGCGGACAAGCTGCACCGCCGATTCGTTGCTCGGCTGTTCGGTGGCGACTTCGAGGCGCTCACCGTGATGAAGCTCAAGGAGGTCGCCGAGGAACTCGAGGCTGCAGCAGACGCGTTCGAGAACGTCGCGGACACCATCGAGACCATCGCGGTCAAGGAGTCCTAGGCCTCGTGCAGACCGTCGGGCTCGTCTTGCTCATCATCGTGGCGCTCGGCTTCGACTACACCAACGGTTTTCACGACGCTGCCAACGCCATCGCGACGTCCGTGTCGACGCGTGCGTTGACACCGCGCACTGCACTAGCGCTCGCCGCGGTCTTCAACCTCGCCGGCTCGCTGATCTCCGTCAATGTCGCCAACACCGTCGGCAGCATCATCGACGCTCCAGAGAACGGCCACGGTCTCGTCGTCGTGTTCGCCGCAGTCGTCGGTGCGATCGTGTGGAACCTCATCACGTGGTATTTCGGCTTGCCGTCCTCGTCATCGCACGCACTCATCGGCGGTTTGGTCGGTGCGGCGCTCGCGTCGAGCTCGACCGTTCATTGGGCCAAGATCCAGGACAAGGTCGTTATCCCGATGATCGTGTCGCCGCTAGTGGGCTTCGTCGGGGCCTTCCTGTTCATGCTGTTGTTGCTCTGGGTCTTCCGGCGTAGCCACCCGAGCCGGGTCAATCGTGGCTTCAAGTACGGCCAGTGGGCGTCGTCCGCAGCGATGTCGTGGGGTCACGGCCTGCAGGATGCACAGAAGACGATGGGCGTCATCACCTTGGCACTGCTGGTCACCCACCATGTCCAACCATCAGGCGACTTCGCGACCGTTCCACTCTGGGTGAAATTCGCCTGCGCCATCGCGATCGCGCTCGGGACATACAGCGGTGGTTGGCGCATCATGCGCACGCTGGGACGCAAGGTGTTCAAGCTCGACAACACCTCCGGTTTCGCGGCTCAGGCCGTCGCGTCCAGCGTGTTGATGACGACCGCTTACGCCTACGCAGCCCCGATCTCGACCACCCACGTCATCACCTCGTCGGTGATGGGTGTCGGAGCGACGCGCAAGCTGTCCGCGGTTCGCTGGGGTGTGGCCGGCAACATCCTGATGGCCTGGGTGCTGACCCTGCCGATGGCCGGACTCATGGCCGCCGCCGTCTACGCCGTTGTGCACACCTTCATCGCCTGACCTCGAGCATCTTCTGTTCATCTGGACGTGGCACGATGCCCGCCCATGCCGACCGTTGTTGCGTGCTACGCGCTGAAGGGCGGTGTCGGCAAGACCGCCGCCGCCGTCAACCTGGCGTGGCTCGCGGCACGAGACGGTCATCGCACGTTGTTGTGGGACCTCGACCCACAAGCCGCCGCGACATTTCTCTTGCGCAGCAAGGCAAAGGTGAAGGGCGGCACGCGCAAGCTGCTGCAGGGCAAGTCCGACGTCCGGGACGTCGTCAAGGAGACGTTGTACGACGGCCTCGAGCTGCTCCCGGCCGAAGCGCTCTATGACTCGGCCGATCTCGACCTCGGTGAGACGAAGAGGAGCGACGAGCGGGTCGAACGCGTGCTTCGTCCCCTTGCCGATTCGTATGACCTCATCATCCTGGACTGTCCCCCCGGTCTGTCGCTGCTGTCGACCAACATCGTCAATGCCGCCCGCCTGCTGCTGGTGCCATTGGTGCCGTCACCGCTGTCGTTGCGGACGCTCGACCACGTGGTCGAGCTCGCGGCCGGCGTCGAACCTCCCAACCCTCAGGTGATGGCGTTCTTCTCGATGGTCGACTCCCGCCGGCCGCTCCACCGTGATGTCACGGCTCTGGTGCAGGGCAAGTACGCCGATGTCGCCACGGCGACAGTGCCTGCCTCGGCCGTCGTCGAACGGATGGGTCAACGGCGCGCGCCGGTGGAGGTCTTTGCGCCGCACAGCCCGGCGGCGGCCGCATTCCACGCGCTGTGGATGGAGCTGGCGGCGCGGCTCGGCCTGTCGGCGACCGCACTCGCCACTGTGGAGTCCTAGACCGGCGGGTCGAACCGCTCTATGCCGGCGAGGCGTACCTTGCCGTTCATCGCCACGTGCAGCACCCAGAAGCCGCCCTTGCGGGTGTGGGTGTCGGGGGGCACGAGGTAACCGAGCCCCCGGCACACGCCGGCGAGCAGTTCGGGGATTGCCTTGCCCTGGCTGCAGACGACCACCGCGTCGCCCGCGCCGATGATGGCGAGCAGCCGTTCGACCGCCGCGTCCGGATTGGTCAACGTTCCCGTCTCGGAGACGAGCGGCTCGCTCTCGACCGGCACGTGTCGCAGCGCGGCGAACGGCCCGACCGTCTCGAGACATCGCATGACGTCGGCGGACAGCACCCGACGGACGTCGTACGCGTCGAGCAACGGCACGAGCGCCTCGGCCTGCAGGTGCCCGGACTCATCGAGTGGTCGCTCCCGGTCCTCACCCGGCCACTCGGCCCGGTCGCCGGCGCTGCCGTGCCGGACGAGGAGGCAGGCGCGGGTCGGGTCGGTGTCGCGGCCGAACTCCGCGAGGATCTGCCGGTCGCGGCCCGGGAGCAGATGCTGCTGTCCCTCGCGCGGCGGCAGCCACATCAGCTGGTCGACTTCGTCGTTGGGGGCGAACGACCCCGACTCGGCACGCATCGCCCAGTAGCGGACCCGCTTGGGGTCGCCGTCCTTGAGATAGCGGATCTCGCCTATCGACCGCCCGGGCACCCCGACGAACCCGGTCTCCTCCCATACCTCACGCACTGCGCCGAGGATCGGATGCTCGTCGGTCGTCAACTTGCCCTTGGGCAGCGACCAGTCGTCGTACTTCGGTCGATG
The DNA here is from genome assembly GCA_036269855.1 of Mycobacteriales bacterium. Taxonomy (GTDB): domain Bacteria; phylum Actinomycetota; class Actinomycetes; order JAFAQI01; family JAFAQI01; genus DATBDO01. The sequence goes on along the minus strand of DATBDO010000100.1, from coordinate 3,838 downwards.
AACGAGCGCGACCTCCACCCCGGGTCCTCCGAGAGCAGGGCGCCAAAGTGCGCCGCCGGCCGCCTCGATGAACCGGTTGGACGGCATCAGGTACGCAACCACTTCCTATGTCGCGAATCATTCGCGCCGGACCACAGGGCGGGGAACTCGTCGCGGGTGCGAGCGAGGACCTGAAGCTGGCGTGCGTAGAGCAGCCCCAATGTAAACGCGATGGACCCGGATCGCGGCGCAACGGCGAGTCGCCGCAACACGTCGGCGGCAACGACCGCGTCCTGGTGCTCGCCGAGCAGCTCCTGGACCGCCTCGGCCTGTCGGGCCAGCGTCTTGGCCGGCTTGCCGAAAACCGGCACGACCGCCTCGGCCGAATAGCGTGCCTGCTTTGCCCGGATCCGGGTCTGATGCCAGTCGTCGTCGGTCGCATCCTTGCGGCGGACATGGGCGGCGCCCTTGGCGAGCCGGTCCCACGCGTCCGCGACCAGCGCCGGGAGAACCTCGCTGGTCGGCTTCTCGGCGAGTGGCTTGGTCATCGGGTCCCAGCCGGCGGCGACCAAGCGGTCGATAAGGGCGAGGTAGCGCTCGGAGCGCAACGTTGCCAACGCCGTCTCGGTCGCGGTCGCGAGGTCGCCGCCGACGGTCTGCTCGATCCTCGCGCGGACGGGACCGATGACGTGCTCGGGCGGCAGGGAGTCGAGGTCACCGAGGAGCCGGGCCAGCAGGACTTCCGCGTCGCGCGCGCCGCCGAGGCTGTCGGCGACCCAGGACAGCTCGTCGCGCAGTGACTGGGCCCAGTCGGTGTCGACCAGCGGCCGGAACGTCTTCAAGGCGCTGCGCAGCCGGCGGGCGGCGACGCGCATCTGGTGGACACCGTCGTCGGCGCCACGGCGTACCGCCTGGTCGTTGGCCATGAACGCGCGGATGTAGCGCCGCAGGATTGCCTGGACGGCGAGCCGGGCCGGGTCCTTGGGGTCAACGGCCGACGGCTTGGGTGGGTCGGGATCGGCGGTCGCACGCGGGCCCAGCGCCCGGACGACCTTGGGCACGAACTCGCCGCCCACCGCGCCGGCCGTCCGGAGCACGGTGCCGACGTCCTCGAGCACGCCCATGCCGCCGCCGGCGTCCTCGACTTCGATCTCGCGGAACCGGCCGGCGACATGGCCCTGGTTGATGACCGACACCAGGTCGTCGACGAGCTCGGCGAGCGGCTGGCCGGTGCCGTCGAGCAGCTGGTAGGACGTTCTGATCGTCTGCAGCGTCGCGACGGGTCCGAGCACGGCGGCGCGCAGGAAGACCTCGACCAGGTCGCGCAGCGCGGCCGGCACGGAGTCGTCCGGGCCTGTCTCGTGGATCTCGTCACGGGCACCGATGCCCGCGTCGGGCACGCCGGCCTCGTGCACCGGCAGCTTGAGGTGCCATCCGTCGGAGTCGCCCTCGCCGGACCGATGCCGCAGCGTGATGCCTTCGCGCGCCAGCCGCAGGTCGGAGGTGTCCCAATAGACGGCGCAGAGCTCTTTGACCGCTCCCTTGGTCACGGCCACCACGCCGGTCTTGTCGCCGACGACGTCGGGCAGCTGGAACGGCGGGCTGACCCGGAACTTCATCTCGACTTCGCGCATCCGAGCCTCCGTGTCAGGTGGCGCGTGGCTCGGTGCGGGCGTCGGTCGAGCGATGACCGTGCCGTCGGATCAGTAGCTCCTGATAGTCCTGCAACGGTCCCGTCGGCCCACTCTTGCGTCGTACCCACCGACCGTCAGGTCCGAGCAGCCAGCACGCGATGTCGTCGCTGCGAGCGAGATCGAGCACCGCTTGAAGTTCCTCGCAGGCGGCCTTGTCGCTGATGCGCGCCATCGCCTCGACCCGCCGGTCGAGGTTGCGATGCATCATGTCGGCGCTGCCGATCCAGACCTCGTCGTTGTCACCGTTGCGGAACCACAAGATTCGTGAGTGCTCGAGAAAGCGGCCGAGGATGCTGATGACGCGGATGTGGTCCGACAAGCCAGGTACGCCGGGGCGCAGCGCGCACATGCCGCGGATGACCAAGTCGACTGGCACACCCGCACGGGACGCGTCATAGAGCGCATCGATGACGTCCTCGTCGACGAGGCTGTTGAGTTTCATGACGATGCCGCTGGTGTGACCGCGGCGGGCATGGTCGATTTCGCGATGGATCATGTCGATGATGCCGGAGCGCAACGTATCCGGCGCGACCAGCAACGTGTCGTAGTCCTGGTGCTTGGTGTAACCGGAGAGATGGTTGAACAGGTCGGCGATGTCGGCACCCTCTTGCTCGTCACTGGTGAGCAGGCCGATGTCTTCGTAGATCCGCGCAGTCTTGGGGTTGTAGTTGCCGGTGCCGATGTGTGCATACCGGCGAAGCGTGCCGTCGGGTTCCTGCCGGACGACCAGCGACAGTTTGGCGTGGGTCTTCAGACCCACCAATCCGTAGACGACGTGGCAGCCGGCGTGCTCCAGCGCACGCGCCCAGCGGATGTTGGCCTGTTCGTCGAAGCGCGCCTTGATCTCGACCACCACGAGAACCTGTTTACCCGCCTCGGCGGCGTCGATGAGCGCGTCGACGATCGGGGAGTCACCGCTCGTGCGATACAGCGTCTGCTTGATGGCGAGCACGGCCGGGTCAGCCGCGGCCTGCTCGACGAATGCCTGCACGCTGGTCGCGAACGAGTCGTACGGGTGATGCACGAGCAGGTCGCCGCTGCGCAGGGCGGCGAAGACGTCGATCTTGCCGCCCTGGTCAGCTGCGGGCACCAGTCGCGGGTGCGTCGACGGTACGAACGCCTCGAGCTTCAGATTGGGCCGGTCCAGATCGGCGATCGGCCACAGCGACGAGAGGTCGAGCGGCCGGGGCACGCGATACAGCTCCGGCTCGCCGATGCCCAACTCGCGCCGGAGCAGGTCGAGGACCCGGTCGGACATGTTCGACTCGACCTCGAGCCGCACCGGGGGACCGAACCGACGCCGGGACAGCTCGCGTTCGAGCGCTTGCAGCAGGTTCTCGACGTCTTCCTCTTCGATGTCGAGGTCCTCGTTGCGGGTCACCCGGAACGCGTGCGTCTCGAGCACGTCGAGGCCGGGGAACAGGTCGGGCAGGTGGGCCGCGATGACGTCCTCGAGCAGGACGAAGCGCGACTCGTTGACCTGCACGTAGCGCGGTAGCAGCGGCGGCACCTTGACCCGGGCGAAGTGGTCCCGTTCGGTCTCGCGGTCGCGGAGCACAACCGCGAGGTTCAACGAGAGGCCGGAGATGTAGGGGAACGGGTGCGCCGGGTCGACCGCCAGCGGGGTCAACACCGGATAGACCCGCTCGTCGAACAGCTCGTCCGTGAGCTTGCGCTCGTCCTCGGTCAGCTCCTCGTAGTGGAGCAGGCAAACCCCGGCGGCGGTGAGAGACGGCATCAGCTCGGCCTGGAAGTTCTTCGCATGACGGGCGACCAGCTCGTGCGCCCGGGCGGAGACCACTTCGAGCTGCTCGCGCGGGCTGAGCCCGCTCGGGGTCGTCAGGGCGATGCCGGTCGCGATTCGTCGCCGCAGCCCGGCGATACGGACCATGAAGAACTCGTCCAGGTTGTTGGCGAAGATCGCGGCGAACCGCACCCGCTCCAGGAGCGGGACGTCGGGGTCCTCGGCCAGCTCGAGGACTCGGGCGTTGAACTCGAGCCAGCTCGCCTCCCGGTCCAGGAATCGGTCCGGGGCGGGCGGTTGGGTGCGCGTGGTGGACTCAGCCAGGTCTTCGAGTTCCTCGGCGAGCTCCTCGGCGTAACGGGGGACGTCGGGGGCGGTCGAGGCGGGGACCTGGCTCGTCACATGCTGAGACTGCCACTCG
>DATBDO010000099.1:0-4203 GCA_036269855.1 Mycobacteriales bacterium | reverse complement strand
GCCCGGCTCGGCGGCCGTCTGATCGACATCTCCCGCGGGGTCGAGAGCTACATCAGGTCTCAGCCGCACCCGCTGGCCGACCGGCCGGGGGTTGCGTCGAGCTCCGCTCGCCCAGGGGCATTGTGGGGCATCGTCGAGGAGTACGTCGGCCACGGCATCGGCACCGAGATGCACCAGGACCCGCAGGTCTACAACTACGTCGGGCGGCGGATGGCCAAGGGTCCTGAGCTGGTCAAGGGCCTGGCGCTGGCCGTCGAGCCCATGGTCAACCTCGGCACCCGGGCCACCCGGGTCCTCGACGACGGCTGGACCGTCGTCACCCAGGACGGCCTCGCGTCCGCGCACTTCGAGCACACGTTCACGCTCACCGAGGACGGGCCCTGGGTCCTGACCGCCCTCGACGGCGGCGAATCGAGGCTGGCGCCGATTTTGAGCGTGGCGGGCGCCTGACGTAGACTTTCCGGTTGGCCCTTCCGGGCCGCTGCATGACCACGTCTACGTATGGGAACTCGCGGAGGATATGCCGAAGAAGGAAGGCGCCATCGAGATCGAGGGGCGCGTGGTCGAGCCGTTGCCGAACGCCATGTTCCGCGTCGAGCTCGCCAACGGCCACAGGGTCTTGGCGCACATCAGCGGCAAGATGCGGCAGCACTACATCCGCATCCTTCCCGAGGACCGAGTGGTCGTGGAGCTCTCGCCATACGACCTGTCCCGCGGTCGCATCGTCTACCGGTACAAGTAGGAGATAACGCCGTGAAGGTCAAGCCGAGCGTCAAGAAGATGTGTGACAAATGCAAGGTGATCCGCCGTCACGGCCGGGTCATGGTGATCTGCGAGAACCTGCGCCACAAGCAGCGCCAGGGCTGAGCAGAGCACCGAGATAGCGCGCACCAGCCGTCACTCGTGACGGAACCCCCGGCGCGGAGGCCGGGGCCGTTGAAGGCTCTCAACGGGCGGTGCGGCGGGAGACCTCCGCTGAGAAGAAGGAGCACGAGCCCATATGGCACGCCTTGTCGGCGTCGACCTGCCGCGCGAGAAGCGGCTCGAAGTCGCCCTCACCTATATCTACGGGGTCGGCCGCAGCCGCGCCCTGGAGACCCTGAAGCAGACCGGCGTCAATGCCGACCAGCGGGTCCGCGAACTCTCCGACGACGACCTGGTCAAGCTCCGCGACTGGATCGAGGCCAACTACCGCGTCGAGGGTGACCTGCGCCGCGAGGTGCAGGGCGACATCCGCCGCAAGATCGAGATCGGCTGCTACCAGGGCATCCGGCACCGCCGTGGCCTGCCGGTCCGCGGTCAGCGCACCCACACCAACGCGCGCACCCGCAAGGGCCCGCGCAAGACCGTGGCCGGCAAGAAGAAGGTAGGCAAGAAGTAATGCCCGGCGCAGCGAAGAAGACAGCGGCGAAGAAGGTCCGCCGCAAGGAGAAGAAGAACGTCGCTCACGGGCATGCTCACATCAAGAGCACGTTCAACAACACGATCGTCTCGATCACCGACCCGATGGGCAACGTGATCTCTTGGGCGAGCGCCGGCCAGGTGGGCTTCAAGGGCTCCCGCAAGTCGACGCCGTTCGCCGCGCAGATGGCGGCCGAGGCCGCTGCCCGGCGCGCGCAGGAGCACGGCATGCGCAAGGTCGATGTCTTCGTCAAGGGTCCGGGCTCCGGCCGCGAAACGGCGATCCGCTCGTTGCAGGCGGTCGGCCTCGAGGTTGGCACGATCTCCGACGTCACCCCGGTTCCACACAACGGTTGCCGCCCGCCCAAGCGGCGGAGGGTTTGATCCATGGCTAGGTACACCGGTGCGGACTGCAAGCGTTGCCGCCGCGAGAAGATGAAGCTGTTCCTCAAGGGGAGCAAGTGCGAGTCCCCGAAGTGCCCGATCGAGATCCGGCCCTACCCGCCGGGCGAGCACGGCCGTGGCCGCACCAAGGACAGCGAGTACTTGCTGCAGAAGCGGGAGAAGCAGAAGTGCGCCCGCATCTACGGCGTACTCGAGAAGCAGTTCCGCGGTTATTACGAGGAAGCCAACCGGCGCCCCGGCAAGACCGGTGAGAACCTCCTGCAGATCCTCGAGCGCCGCCTCGACAACGTCGTCTACCGCGCCGGCTTCGCGCACAGCCGCGACATGGCCCGCCAGCTGGTCAAGCACGGCCATTTCCTGGTCAACGGTCGCAAGGTCGACATCCCGTCGTTCCAGGTCAGCGAGAGCGACATCATCGAGGTCAAGCCGTCGAGCGTGGAGATGACGCCGTTCGTCATCGCGCGCGCCGAGGCGGGTTCCCGTCCGGTGCCCGCCTGGATCGAGGTCATCTCCACCCGCATGCGGATCCTCGTGCACTCGATGCCGGCCCGCCAGGTCATCGACACTCCCGTCCAGGAGCAGCTGATCGTCGAGCTTTACAGCAAGTAGCAACACTTTGCGGGCGATCAAATAGCGGTTCGCCCACGACAGGAAGGCATCACCGTGCTCATTGCACAGCGCCCATCTCTCGCCGAAGAGCCGATCAACGACACCCGCTCCCGGTTCGTCATCGAGCCGCTCGAGCCCGGGTTCGGTTACACGCTCGGCAACTCGCTGCGTCGTACTCTCCTCTCTTCCATTCCGGGTGCAGCCGTCACGTCGATTCGCATCGCCGACGTGCTGCACGAGTTCTCGACCGTCGCCGGCGTCAAGGAAGACGTCACCGACCTCATCCTCAACATCAAGAGCCTCGTCGTCTCGAGCGAGCACGACGAGCCGGTCGTCATGTACCTGCGCAAGCAGGGTCCCGGCACGGTTACGGCGGCTGACGTCGCTCCGCCGGCCGGCGTCGAAATTCACAACCCCGACCTGCACCTCGCCACGCTCAACGCGAAGGGCAAGCTCGAGATCGAGTTCACCGTCGAGCGCGGTCGTGGCTATGTGTCCGCCGTCCAGAACAAGCAGCCCGGCCAGCCGATCGGCGTCGTACCCATCGACTCCATCTACTCGCCGGTTCTCAAAGTGACCTACAAGGTCGAGGCGACCCGTGTCGAGCAGCGCACCGACTTCGACCGGCTCATCGTCGACGTCGAGACCAAGCCGTCGGTGACGCCGCGCACGGCGCTCGCTTCGGCGGGGCACACCCTGGTCGAGCTGTTCGGCCTCGCGCGCGAGCTGGACGAGAGCGCCGAGGGCATCGAGATCGGGCCGTCGCCGACCGACGCGCAGCTGATGGCCGACCTGGCGCTGCCGATCGAGGAGCTGGACCTGACCGTCCGTTCCTACAACTGCCTCAAGCGCGAGGGCATTCACAGCGTCGGCGAGCTGGTCTCGCGCAGCGAGGCCGACCTCATGGACATTCGCAACTTCGGCGCGAAGTCGATCGACGAGGTCAAGGGCAAGCTGCACTCGATGGGTCTGGCTCTCAAGGACAGCCCGCCCGGATTCGACCCGTCGACGGTCATCGGTGCCTACGACGACAACTACAGCGGCGACGAAGCTGATGGCGGCGACGCCGGCTTCGCCGAAACCGAGCAGTACTGAGACCGGGAGACTCTCGTGCCAACCCCAACGAAAGGCCCGCGGCTCGGTAGCGGCCCGGCGCACGAACGGCTGATGCTCGCGAACCTTGCGACGGCGCTGTTCGAGCACGGGAGCATCACCACCACCGTGGCCAAGGCCAAGCGGCTTCGACCGCTTGCCGAGCGGCTGATCACCTTCGCCAAGCGCGGTGACTTGCACGCACGGCGGCAGGTGCTGACCGTCGTCCGCGACAACGAGGTCGTGCACGAGCTGTTCGCCGAGATCGGCCCGCGGTTCGCTGACCGCGCCGGTGGCTACACGCGCATCACCAAGATCGGCCCGCGCAAGGGGGACAGCGCGCCGATGGCCGTGATCGAGCTCGTTGAGGGTCGCACCATCGCCGATGTGGCGGTCGACGAGGCCGAGCGGGCCCGCGGGACCCGGTTTGCCCGTCGCCGTCGCCCCACCGGCGCGACCGCCGAGGCCGCCCGCGACCTCGCCGGCGAGAGCGAGACCGCCGCCGCGGTTGCCACCGAGGCCGATGCCGCCGATGCCGATGCCGATGCCGACGTCGTCGAGGACGCGGAAGCGGCGGCTCCGGTGGCGCCGGATGCAGATGCCGCGGCCGAGACGGCCGGGGCCGACGCTGAGGCCGAGTCGGCTCGCGCCGAGGAGGCCGAGGCGGTCGCCGAGGCGGAGCCCGAGCCGGAGACC
>DATBDO010000098.1:0-17244 GCA_036269855.1 Mycobacteriales bacterium | reverse complement strand
GACGGGTGCGCCCGTGCGGAGGGCCCCGGCCGGCACCGCAGCGAGCGGCAGCGCCAGCCGGGCGAGGTCAGCAAGTGCCAGCGGCCGACCACCGGTGAGATCGTGCGCCGCCGCCCACACCGTGACCGTGGGCGGGGAAGCAGGCGTGAGCGCCCGGAGCCCCGTGAGGACAGCAACGGCGAGCAGCACCGCGGCCGCCAGTCGGCGCCGTCCGCCGACGGAGTCGATGAGCCGGCGCAGGCCCTCGCGCAATGCCACCTCGTCCATGGGAGGCGACGTTAGCGACGTCGGACCGCCCGGTCGCCGCCCGGCGGCGCCCTGTGGACGGACGGCTCAGGCGACCTGGCCGGAAGACGACGAGGACGAGGTGGACGATGACGTGTCACTCGTGCTCGCCGCGGGTGCCGGCTTGTCGGTGCTCGACCCGGACCCGCTCTTGTCCCCGGTCTTGTCCCCGCTCTTCTCCCCGCTCTTCTCCTCGGGGGACTTGGTCTCCGAGCGCTTCTTGGCGCCGGCCCGGCTGTCCGTCTTGTAGAAGCCCGAACCCTTGAACACGACGCCGACGGCGGAGAACACCTTGCGCAGCCGGCCGCCGCAGGACGGGCACTCGGTCAGCGGCTCGTCGGAGAACTTCTGCACCGCCTCCACCTGCTCACCGCAACTGGTGCAGGCGTACTGGTACGTCGGCATCCGGTCCTCCGCGGCCTTTGGCACTCCTGGCGTGCGACTGCTAATCCTAGCGCGTCGGCGGTCGGTCGAGGAGGTCGTCAGGCGGCCGTGATCGCGGCCATGAGGTCGGCCAGGTCGCCCGACTTGAGGATCGTCGCGTCGGCCCCGAGCTCGCCGGCGATCTCGAGGTGGCTCAGCGAGGCGGAGTAGGCGATCACGCGCGGTCGCTGTGGACGCGTGTACTCGCTCAACCGGCGCAGAACATCGGCCCCGCCGCCGCCCGGCATCATCATGTCGAGCACGAGGACGTCAGGCTTGGACTCGCACGTGACCGCGACCGCCATGGTGCCGTCGGCGGCTTCGCCCACGACCTGATGGCCTTCGAGCTCCAGATTGAAACGGAGCAGAAGGCGCACCGCTTCGTCGTCGTCAGCGACAACCACCGCTGCCATGAAGGATCACCCCGCGAACACACTACGCGGTGGTTTGACTACGGCCTGCACAAAAGGGATCAGCCGGGCGGCAGGACGAAGCGGTAGCCGAGACGCGGCAATCGGTGCAGCAGGATGCGCAGCGCAACCAGGGTCTGGTGGCGGTTGCCACCACCGTCGTGGAGCAGGATCACCCCGCCCGGACGCAGCTGCGTCAGCACCGCGTGCACGATCCGGTGGATGCCTGGCCTGGCCCAGTCCCGGGGGTCGACGGTCCACTTGAGCGACCGCATTCCTTCGGCGTGCGCGATCGTCTCGAGCGACGTGGACCACTCGCCACCGGGTGCGCGGAAGAACCGAGGCCGGACCCCGGCCCAGTGCGCGATCGCGTGATAGCCGTGCCTGATGTCGAGCACCTGCTGGCCCCGCGGACGGGCGCGGAGATCCAGATCGTGATCCCACGTGTGGTCGCAGATCGCGTTGCCCTCGCGCACCACGCGTCGTACGACGCCCGCGAACTCGTGGATCTGCCGCCCGATCATGCAGAAGGTCGCGGGTGCGTGATGGCGGTGCAACAGGTCCAGCACGGCTCGGGTCCAGTGCCGGCTCGGGCCGTCGTCGAACGTCAGCGCCACCGCCCCGGGCTGGATGAGATGTCCCGCCCGTGGCCGGCGCAGGACGCGCTCGGAGACAACCTCGTGCGAGATCGTGCCGCGGACCACGCGAGCGAGACCGTCCCGGCCCCCCACGTACAGAGCGGACGGTACGACGGGGTGCAGTCGCACGGTGACGTGCTCGGTGGGTTCGAGCCGACTGGGTCCTTGGTGGACAACGACCCGATCGCCGGGATGAACCGCGGTCCGCAGGGTGGCCCGGTGGCCGTTGACGGACGCGCCGCCCGGTTGGCCGTTGCTGCGCAACGGCCGGTGGTGCACGACGGACAGGAAGCGGCCGGGCCGGATGCTGATGCCGGCGGCGCGCGCTGCCGCACCGACCGTTGCGGCCCCGGTCAGGGGCACTGGGCGTCCGTTGACCGTGATCGGTGGCGTGCGGACAGGCGCGTGAGCGGGAGCCGCGCTCGCGGTCGGGAGCACTGGAGGTGCCTGAGCCGCCCGGAGCGGCGCGGGCGCCGTAGGGCTGCTCTCGGCCCGGCTGACCACCACGATGATCGCGGCGGCGGTCGTGCCGACGGTGAGCGCACCCGCGAGCACGGCTGCCAGCGGTCGACGCGACCTCATCCCAGCCCCATTGACGTCCCCGTCCCCGCCGTCCCGTGGTGGGGCGGGTGTTGCCAGTGAACACCTATGGCAACCAATACGTGGGGAAGCGCGTCAGAAACATCGAGCAGCGAAGTCACCCCAGGGACGCTGCACAATAGACAGAGCACACACGACGAGAGGTTGTTGACCCGGCATGCGCCTGACCTTGCCCCTGTCCCGGGGAGTTCTTGCGACCGTGGCGGTCGTGGTGCTTGCCGGCGCCGGTGGCACGGTGGCCGCCGTGACGCAGCTCACCGGCGGCTCGAACGGCCCCGGCGCATCCACGTCGAGCGACAGCCCGTCCGGCTCGCCGCGGGTTCTGCTCGACGGTCTGCGCCACGGCAAGGTGCCGTGGAACAAGCACCTGCGCGTCGCCGCGGAGAACGGCTCCATCCAGTCGATCCGGGTGTTCGACAAGGACGGCACGCCCGTGCCCGGCAGGCTCGCGTCGGATGCGACCTCGTGGATCTCGACGTCCAAGCTGGTGCCCCTGACCCGCTACCGCGCGATCATCGAGCTCGCCGGCGGGGCCGGGTCGCTCAGTCAGAAGCTGCGGTTCCGGGCCACCGACAGCCATCGACACCTCACCGCGTTGCTGAGCCCCGGCGACGGTGACGTCGTCGGTGTCGGCTCACCCGTGATCGTGCGCCTGTCCCGACCGGTGGCCGACAAGCAGCGCGCGGCGGTGCAGAACCGGTTGGCAGTCTCCGCGACCCCGTCGGTCGTCGGTGCGTGGCATTGGATGTCGTCGCAAGAGCTGCACTGGCGCCCACCGACCTACTGGCGCCCCCACACCGCCGTCACCGTGTCGTCCAACCTCGACGGCCTCGATCTCGGCCACGGTGTCTGGGGCGAGGGAGAGCATCGGACCAACTTCAAGGTCGGTGACTCGCACATCAGTCGGGTCGACGTGGCGCGTCATCAGATGTACGTCTACCAGAACCGTCACCTCATCAAGACGTTCCCGATCAGCGCCGGCCGCACCCAGTACCCGACCAAGAACGGTGTGCACATCACGTTCGAGAAGTCCCAGGTCGTGACGATGGACTCCGCGACCGTCGGCATTCCGCGCGATTCGCCGGACGGCTATTACGAGCAGGTCTACTGGGACGTGCGGATTTCTTACGGCGGCGCCTTCGTGCACGCCGCGCCGTGGTCGGTCGCCGAGCAGGGCATCGTCAACGTGTCGCACGGCTGCGTCAACATCAGCACGACCAACGCGATCTGGTTCTACAACTGGTCGCTCCGCGGCGACGTCGTCGACGTCTACAACAGCACGGCACCCGTCGACACCGCCGATCCGGGTATGTCCGACTGGAACATGTCGTGGAAGAAATGGGTCGCAGGCGACGCGGCGCCGACGACGACGGCTCTCGTCGCCCGGCCGCCGCTGCCGCACGACTCCGACCCGAAGGCGCCGGGCTACCAGTCCGTCTACACCGCACCGCCGCCGTCGAGCCCGTCGCCGTCACCGACGCCGCATCACTCGCCGGACGCAACGCCGACGCCGAAGCCGCATCACTCGGGTCACCACAACTAGAGGCCCTCAGCCGGTCGGGGCAGTTCGACCAGTCCGTCGGGAGTCAGCGCCGCGCCTACCAGTACGTCGTGCGCCTCGGCCGGTACGACGTCCAGCACTTCGTCGGCGAAAACGACGGCGACGATTCGGTCGCGCCATACGTCGGCGAGCGCACGGTCGAAGTAACCGCCGCCGCGGCCGAGCCGGTTGCCGACCCGGTCGACGGCGAGTGCGGGGGCGAGGACCACGTCGAACTCGCTCATCGCCATCTGCGGATCGGACTCACCGGCCGGCTCCAGCAGACCCTGTCGTTCCCGCAGCGCCGCCCACCCGTCGTAGCGGGCCCACTCGAGGCCATCGGGGGTGACCCGCGGCAGCCACACCGCGACGCCGGCCTCGACCAGCGCGTCGAGCAGTGGCCGAGTCGGCGGCTCGTTGCCGACGCCTGCGTAGGCCGCGACCGACGACAATCCGCGGCACCGCACCAGGCCGACTCGGGCCAGCTGGATGCCCGCACGGTCGAGCTCCGCAGGATCGCGGTCGCTCCGCGCGGAGCGCAACCGGCTTCTGAGCGCAGCCTTCTGCTCCATGGCGTGCGAGCATCGCACCGCGGGTTCGACGACGATCGATCGGCCGGAGAGCGGAGGTTGGTGTGACGCTGCGGCTGCGGCTGTCGCTTGCCTTCCTCTTCATCGTGATCGTGCCGTTGCTGATCGCGGCCGTCGTCGTCGGCCGCGGCGTGCCGCACGCCCTCGATACATCTGCAGGCAACCGGCTCGATGCATCACGTGCGGCCGCAACGTCGTTCGTGCGGTCGACCTGTGCAGAGGTTCGGCTGGCCGCGGAGGTGCTGGCCCGCGAGACCGCGGCGACGCCGGCCGCGCAGCGCGATGGCGTCGCCGCCGACGTGGTCGGGCGCGGTCTTGCCGACTATGCGGTCGTCGTCGGTCCGAACGCTGCGGTCGTAGCGCGTGCCGGTCAGCTTCCGGGCGCCACTGCCCCGAACCCCGTCGATGTCGGTTCATGCAGTCGCCGGATCGCTCCGTCGAACGGGCTGCCGGTCATTGCCGACTACGTCGACGTGCAGGCCGGCAGCGGAGCCGCGCTCGGCCGCGCTGCAGCGGCGGTCACGCTGGACGCGGCCACTGCCCACGCGATTGCCGCCGCGTCGGATGCAGACGTCACTCTCGTCGCCGGGGGTCGCGTGCTCGCGTCTACGGAGTCTCACTCGGTGTCGACGACGCTGGCGCGGTCGGCTGCGGGGCTGTCGCGCCGGGATGGAGAGAAGGTCGGCAACCGGCTGGCCGTCGTCGTACCCGCCGCTCCCTCGGACGCGCTCGTCGTCCTGAGCGTCTCGCGCTCGGGTGTCCACGGGCTGCTCGGCGTCGTGATCGGCGTCCTGGTTGGCGCGTTGCTCCTGTCGGCGGCCATCGGTGCGTGGCTGGCCCGCCTCACGACCCAGCCGCTCGCGCATCTCTCGGATGCCGCGGCGCGGGTCGCCGCCGGAGACTTCGACACGACGATCGATATGCCCGCGCATGACGAGGTAGGCCGGTTGGCCGCAGCTTTCAACGAGATGACCCGTGAGCTGCGCGGCTACGTCGGCGAGGTGGAGGCGAGTCGCGACAAGCTCCGCGACAACCTCACCAGACTCGGCGACACGCTGTCGGGCACGCACGATCTCGGACGCATCCTCACCGTCATCCTCGACACCGCTATCGACGGTGTCCGGGCGGCAGCCGGCGCTGCCTACGTCCTGCCGCAGGGCCGGGACACGCTTGTGCTGCGGGCCAGCCGTGGCCTGGAGGGACGGCCGGCCGCACCTCGATTGCCGGTCGGTGCCGGGGTCGCCGGGACGGTCGCCGAGACGGGGGAGGCCCGACAAGGTCGCGTCGGCGAGGGCGGTCTAGCCCTCGCGGAAGGCGAGCCAACAGGCGACGAGGTCATCAGCGTGCCGTTGCGCGCGAGCAGCGGGATTCTCGGTGTGGTCAACCTCTACGACCGCACCGACGGCCGTCCGTTCGACGCCACCGATCTCGAGACGGCGCGTTCGTTCGCCGCGCAGGCGGCGGTCGCGATCGACAACGTGCTGCTGCACCAAGAGGCGCAGCGGCTGTCCGTCACCGACGCATTGACCGGGCTCGGCAACTACCGGTCGTTCCAGCAGATCCTCAGTCGTGAGATCGAGCGCGCGGCGCGGTTCGGCCGTTCCCTCGGACTGCTCATGCTCGACCTCGACCTGTTCAAGTCCGTCAATGACGTGCACGGGCACCAAGTCGGCAACGCCGTGCTGGTCGAGGTCGCCGAGCGGCTGCGGGCGCAGGTGCGCGAGGTCGACGTCGAGGCGCGGTACGGCGGCGAGGAGTTTGCCGTGATCCTTCCCGAAAGTGACAGCGACGGCGCGGGCCACACCGCGGAGCGCATCTGCGCGGCGATGCGCGCTCGGCCGTTTGTCGTGGGTGACCTGGAGCTCTCGGTCACCGTGTCGATCGGGGTCGCCGTCTTCCCGCGCAACGGGCAGGCTGCGGGTGGTCTCGTCCGCGCCGCCGACGAGGCCCTCTACGCCGCCAAGGCCGGCGGTCGCGATCAGTGGCGGATGGCGCCGGACGAGCCGGGGACGGACCCGTCGTTAGGGTTGCCCACATGAGTGCTCGCGCCCGCAAGGCGGTGATTCCCGCCGCCGGACTCGGCACGAGATTCCTGCCGGCGACCAAGGCGACACCGAAGGAGATGCTGCCCGTCGTCGACAAACCGGCGATCCAATACGTGGTCGAAGAAGTGGTGCGATCAGGCATCGACGACGTGCTCGTCATCACCGGCCGGAACAAGCCGTCACTCGAGGATCACTTCGACCGGGCCGTTGAGCTCGAGGAGACACTCGAGGGTGACGACGGCAAGCGTGAGCTGCTGGACCGGGTTCGTGCGTCCACCGATCTCGCCCAGTTGCATTTCGTCCGACAGAAGGACCCGCACGGTCTCGGGCATGCGGTCGCCTGCGCCTCCGAACACATAGGCCGAGAGCCGTTCGCGGTGCTTCTCGGTGACGACCTCATCGACGAGCGCGACGAGCTCCTGACCCGGATGATCGACGTACAGGCCGACAAAGGCGGATGCGTGCTCGCCCTGCTCGAGGTGCCGCAGGAACAGATCTCGCTCTACGGCTGCGCGCGGGTCGAGCCGACCGACACGCCGGACCTGGTGCGCGTCACCGAGCTGGTGGAGAAGCCGGCTCCGACGGAGGCGCCGAGCAACCTCGCACTGATCGGCCGCTATGTGCTGTCGCCCGAGATCTTCGATGCGCTGCAAGAGACGCCGCCGGGTCGTGGCGGCGAGATCCAGGTGACCGACGCGATCGCCCGGCTGATCGAACCGGGGACGCCGGGGGGACCAGTGCACGGCGTCGTCTTCCGCGGCCGGCGCTACGACACCGGCGACAAGTCCGACTACCTCCGGTCGATCGTGCAGATGGCCTGCGACCGCGCCGATCTCGGACCGGAGTTCCGTGAGTGGCTTGCCGAGTTCGCCGCGACGCGGCTGCCGCTCGGTGATCCCGACGTCCCGCTCCAACCGTGACGGCGCCGCCGACAGACGGTCTGGTCGCGGTCGAGGACCATCTCGCGCAGATCCTCGATGCTGTCTCGCCACTCAGTCCGCTCGACCTGACCCTCGCGGATGCACACGGTTGTGTTCTCGCAGAGGACGTGTCCGCGACCTTTCCGCTTCCGCCGTTCGAGAACTCCGCGATGGACGGCTATGCCGTCCGCTCCGCCGACATCAGGTCGGCGAGTGATGCGCAGCCGGTGACGCTGCCCGTCGTCGGTGACGTGGCCGCCGGCAGCAGCGGGGCTTACACGGTCCAACCCGGGCTGTGCGTGCGGATCATGACCGGTGCCCCGTTACCGGCGGGCGCCGACGTCGTCATCCCCATCGAGTGGACCGACGGCGGCGTCGCCAAGGTCTCGATCCGACGATCGGCGCCCGCCGGCGCGCACATCCGGCGGGCCGGCGAGGACGCGACCACGGGCACGACGGTGCTCACGGCCGGCACGCACCTCGGCGCGACCCAGGTCGGTCTGCTGGCCGCGGTCGGCCGCGACCGGGTGCAGGCGCGGCCACGGCCGCGGGTCGTCGTACTGTCGACCGGCAGTGAGCTGGTGGACCCGGGCACCCCGTTGTCACCCGGGAAGATCCCCGACTCCAACAGCAGCCTGCTCACGGCCGCGGCTCAAGAGGCGGGCGGCATCGCGTTCCGCGTCGGCATCGTGCCGGACGACCCGCGACAGCTGCTCGACACGCTCGAGGACCAGCTCATCCGCGCGGACGCCGTGGTGACAAGCGGTGGTGTCAGCGTCGGCGCCTACGACGTGGTCAAGGAGGCGATCGGCCGGCTGGGTCCGGTGACGTTCGCGCGCGTCGCGATGCAGCCCGGCATGCCGCAGTCCTTCGGACTCATCGGGCCGGACCACACGCCGTTCTTCGGGCTGCCGGGCAACCCCGTGAGCGCCTACGTCTCGTTCGAAGTCTTCGTCCGCCCGGCGCTGCGCCGGATGCTCGGCGTCGAGCCGATCAACCGGCCCACCGTTCGCGCGACGCTGACCGCGCCGGTGACCTCACCCCCCGGCAAGCGCACCTTTGCCAGGTCCGAGCTGACCGTCAGCAAGGGCGCCTACTCGGTCAAGCCCGTGGGTGGCGGTGGGTCGCACCTCATCGCCTCGCTTGCGCACGCGAACGCGCTCGTCGTCGTACCGGAGCAGGTGACAGAGCTCGAGCCTGGTGCGACCGTGACGGTCATGCTGTTGGAGCGCAGGCATGCCTGAGTTCACGCACCTTGACGACCGCGGTGCCGCGCACATGGTCGATGTCTCGGGCAAGGACGTCAGCGTGCGGACGGCGACGGCCGCCGGACGCGTCGACGTCAGCCCCGATGTCGTCCGGTTGTTGCGAGACGAAGGCTTGCCAAAGGGTGACGCTCTAGCGGTGGCACGGATCGCCGGAATCATGGCCGCGAAGCGCACGCCGGACCTGGTGCCGTTGTGCCACCCGATCGCGCTGCACGGTGTCGACGTCGACCTGCAGATCGACGACGGCGGCGTCGCGATCCGAGCGACGGTGCGCACGGCCGATCGCACCGGCGTCGAGATGGAAGCGCTGACGTCCGTGGTTGTTGCCGCCCTCGCGTTCGTCGACATGGTCAAGGCTGTCGACCCGGCCGCCGTCATCACCGATGTGCGGGTGCTCACCAAGACCGGCGGCAAGACAGGTGACTGGAGCCGACCATGACGTCGCCCGACCTTCCTGCCGATGCGCGCGCGCGTGTGATCACGGTCTCTGACCGGTCGCACGGTGGTCTGCGCCACGACGAGTCCGGCCCGCTCCTGTCGACGCTGCTCGGCGATCTCGGTTTCGCGGCGGTCCATGTTGTCGTCGTTCCCGATGACATCCCCGAGATCGAAGCGGCGATCCGCGAGGCGGTCACCGAAGGCGTAGATCTCGTTGCGACCACAGGTGGCACCGGGTTCGCCCCGCGCGACGTCACCCCGGAAGCCACCCGACGGGTCATCGACCGCGAGGCGCCAGGTCTTGCCGAGGCGCTGCGCACGTTCAACCGTGACAAGGTGCCGACCACGATCCTGTCGCGCGCCGTCGCCGGCGTCGCCGGCGCGACGATCGTCGTCAACCTCCCCGGGTCGCCGAGTGGTGTGCGCGACGGGGCCAGCGTCCTCGAACCCGTCATCGGCCACGCCATCACGCAGCTGCGTGGCGGCGATCACTAGCCGGTCGGGGTCCGCGCTCGTGTCCGACAAGGCGCCCGGATGGCCGGCAGTTCTCGTTGACGGCCCGGTGCGACTGCGCCCGCTGCGACTGCGTGACGGGGCGGCCTGGGTCGAAGTTCGGAGCCGCAACGTCGCCTGGCTGCGCGAGTGGGAGGCGACTCCGCCGGGTGCGCCGGCCGAGGTGCCGACGTCGCCCGCGACATTCGTGACGATGACTCGTCGGTTGCGCCGGGAGGCACGGCAGGGGCGGGGGATGCCGTTCTCGGTCCTGTACGACGGCGCGTTCGTCGGCCAGCTCAATGTCGCAAGCGTCGTCCGCGGCTCGCTGCACTCGGCCAGCCTGGGCTATTGGGTCGACGAGCGGGTCGCGGGCCGCGGCATCATGCCGACCGCCGTTGCGCTGGTCACCGACCACTGCTTCTGGACGGCGGGCCTGCATCGGATCGAGGTGAACATCCGACCGGAGAATGCGGCGAGCCGACGAGTCGTCGAGAAGCTCGGCTTCCGGGAGGAGGGTGTGCGCCGGGGGTTCCTGCACATCTCTGGAGACTGGCGCGACCACATTTCCTATGCGCTGACACGCGAGGAGGCCGCCGACGGGCTGTTGCAACGGTGGCACGTCGTGCGCGCTAGCAGCTGACCTTTTCGAATCGACTTTCCGACACACCGACAGATGTCCGCGCTCACCGTCACCACCCTGGCTAGCGTTCGTGGGCAATGAGCGCCGTCATCTACGCCGCCATCGTCGTGATGTGGGCCGTCGTCCTCGTGCCGATGTGGTTGCGTCGTCACGACGCAGCGACTGAGTCGCGGTCCGTCGACCGGTTCTCCACGGCCATGCGCACGCTGTCACGTCGTACGACGTCCGGCCCCGGCCGGCGCTACGTCGTCATGCCCCGCCGGAGCGACGGCGGGGTCTCGGTGCACGTGTCGGGCGCGGCGGTGCCGGGCGAGCCACCTGCGGCGCCGCGCCGGTCCCGCCCGAGCGCATCGCGGTCGCGTCGATCGCTCGTGGCACGCCGGCGCCGGTTGCTCCTCGGACTGCTCGCCGTCACCTTCCTCACCCTGCTCCTCGCCGCGACCGGCGTGATCGGCTGGCTGCTGCAGGTCCTCGTCGACGTCGTCCTCTTTGCTTTCTGCATGCACTTGCGGGCACAGGCCCGGCGAGCTGCAACCAGCGCACGGCAGCGCCGGCGGGGCACGGCCGCGCCGACGCGCCGCCCCGCTGGAGCTCCGCGTCCGGCGCCCGCCGCGACCCGTCCGCAGCCGACCTCGGCCGCGGCGGCGGTCGACGAGCCGCTCGCGGCGACCGGCACCCACGACGACACCTGGGAGCCGGTTCCGGTGCCCCGGCCTACCTACACGCTCAAGTCACCGGCGCCGGTCGAGGTCCCGAGCGACGTCATCGACCCGCTGCGCGACACCGACCCCTACAACACGATGGCCGCCGTCTACGACGAGCCGGTCGCCCCAGGGGCCGAGGTCATCGCCGCGGAGCCGGCCGAGATCGAGACCGACCTCGACGAGATCCTGTCGCGGCGCTGGGCCGTCAACGACTGACCGCCGCAGGTGCCGGCTCCGCTACCCTGGAGCCCCCACCTCGGGGCTGTAGCGCAGTTGGTAGCGCGCCTCGTTCGCATCGAGGAGGTCAGGGGTTCGACTCCCCTCAGCTCCACGGACTTGTCAGCACGTGGCGTGGCTATAGCCGCGCCACCCGCTGACAAGTTGGAGCAGCACCCCCGAGGAGCGGAGGTTGCCGTGACGGTCGAGGATCTTCGCGCGGGACCGTGGAGTGCCCAGCCGTGGTCGTTCCCGACAGCGGGTGACAGTCGGTTCAGCTGGGAGTACGACGTCGAGCGGCAGCGGTTGCTGAACCTTTATCAAAAGGGCAAGGACAAGCAGTGGGACGCGCAGCGCCGCATCGACTGGGATCTTCGGCTGGACGAGGAGAACCCACTCGGGATGCCCGTCGAGATCGTCCCGATCATCGGCATCCCGGAGTTCGAGAAGCGGCTGTCCGAGCCGGGTGAGCTCACGCGCGTCCGGCGCGCGCTGCAATGCATGCAGATCAGCCAGTTCCTGCACGGCGAACAGGGCGCGATGATCACCGCGGCGCGAATCGTCGAATCGGTGCCCGACATCGACTCGAAGTTCTACGCCGCGACGCAGACGATGGACGAGGCACGGCACTGCGAGACGTTCGACAAGCTGTTGCGCGACAAGATGGGCATGGAGCCGGTGCCGATCACCCGGCCACTCGCCGAGCTGCTGCAGCAGACACTGTCCGACAGCCGATGGGACATGCCGTATCTCGGCATGCAGGTCCTCATCGAGGGCCTGGCCCTGGCAGCGTTCGGCGGGCTACGCGACCACTCGCAGGATCCGCTCGTGCGCCAGGTGGTCGCCTACGTCATGCAGGACGAGGCGCGTCACGTCGCCTTCGGACGGATGGCTCTGAAGGACGCCTACGCCGACCTCACCGAAGCCGAGCGGGACGAACGCGAGGAGTTCGTCGTCGAGGCCTGCTATCTGATGCGTGACCGGTTCCGCAGTGTCGAGGTCTGGGCGAGCCTGGATTACGACCCGCAGCAGGTGCTCGACCTCACCGAGCGCACGCCGGCGGTCAAGCTGTTCCGCAACCGGTTGTTCACTCGCATCGTGCCGTGCATCAAGGACATCGGGCTGTGGGGTGACCGCGTCAAGTCGGCCTACGCCGACATGGGCGTGCTCGACTTCGCGGCAGCCAACCTGGACGGGCTGATGGCCGACGACGAACGTACCGCCGACGAGCTCGACGCGGCGAATCTCGAAACGCGGCGTCGTGAGGTCGACGAGGCAATCGCCCTCGGCGCCGGCTAGGCGTCGCCCAGGGACCGATCGATGGGCATTTCCCGCATCGTGGTCACCGCGTAGGCGGCAAGCGTGTCGTCCTGCCAGAAGCGGGTCACGACGAAGGAGGTCCGGCCGCGCCGCTTCTCCAGCTCGCTCTCGACGATGAACGTCGGTCCGGTGATGGGCTCGAAATAGTCCACGCGCATGTTGGTGGTCGCAAGCCAACTGGCGAAGCGCTCTTCCGGCGGCGTACCCGCCTTGGCCGTCATCAGCGCGATCATGTCGACATAGGTCGGCGTGAAGCCGCCGAACAGCTGACCGCGCGGGTTGCGGACCTGCTCCGGCAGTGGTGCGCGCACCTTCAGATAACCGGCCCGCTCCTCGAGCAGGTCCCAGTTGTAGGCCTCGAGGAAGTCACCGGCTGGATGTCCCTTGCCGATCAACCGGCCGGGCTCACGCTGGCGCCACGCCTGGATCGCCTTGGGTACGTCAGTCACGTCGGCAGCGTATGTGCAGCTTCCTTACATGGGTGGTGGGCGGGGAGGTGGACGTGCATGATCTGCGAGTGACCGACGTCTTCCCGGCGGACTTCCTGTGGGGTGCGGCAACCGCTGCGCATCAGGTCGAAGGGGACAACACCGGTAGCGACTGGTGGGACTGGGAGCACGCGCCCGGCAGCCCGTGCCCGGAACCCAGTGGCCGCGCGTGCGAGCACTACACGCGCTATCCCGACGACATCGCTGTGCTCGCCGACATCGGACTCAACACTTACCGCTACTCGGTGGAGTGGGCGCGCATCGAGCCGGTCGAGGGCGAGTTCGACGCGGCGCAGCTGGCGCACTACCGGACGATGACCGAGTCGGTACGCGCGGCCGGGCTCACACCGATGGTGACGCTGCACCACTTCACCCTGCCGAGGTGGGTCGCGGCCCGGGGCGGCTGGACCGCTCCGGAGGTGCCGGAATTGTTCGGCCGATACTGCGCGCGGGTGGCCGACGCAATCGGCGATCTCGTCGAGTGGTGGTGCACGATCAACGAGCCGGGCAACGTCGCCGTCGGCGGTTACCTCGGTGCGTTCGGCTGGCCGCCGGGATCCCGCGACATGAAGTCGTACGACGCAGCCGTCGTCGGCATGTTGCGCGGTCACCGGCTCGCGGTCGACGCGGTGAAGTCGCGCCGAGCGACGGCGAAGATCGGCGCGACCCACGGCATGCAGGAGTGGACGAGCAACGCCGCGGGGCGGGCGCCGATGCAACGCGCTCGACGCATGTTCGAAGATGTCTTCCTGGAGGCCGCCGGCGCTGACGACTACATCGGCGTACAGACCTACACCCGCGTTCCGGTCGAGGTCCCGATGCTGCTTGGCCCGGCCGCCTGGGCGGTCGCCAACGTCGGCCCGGTTCGGTCGCGGCTGCTCCCCGGCGTGCTGCGGCAGTCTGTTCGCGGGGCGATGCGAACCGGTGCCGCGGACGACGGCATGCGGCGGACACAGATGGGCTATGAGTTCCGGCCGGAGGCAATTGCGGCGACGTTGCGCCGGGCGGCCGCGTTGCAACCGGGCAAGGACCTCGTTGTCACCGAGCACGGCATTGCGACCGACGACGACGACGAGCGGGTCGAGTTCGTCGAGCGCGGACTCGCGTCGGTCGCCGAGGTCATCGCCGAGGGCCTGCCGGTGCGCGGCTACCTCTACTGGAGCCTGCTGGACAACTTCGAGTGGGCATACGGCTACGGACCGACGTTCGGCCTGATCGGAGTCGACCGGTCGACGATGGACCGTTCGGTCCGGCGATCGGCACGCCGGCTCGGCGAGATTGCTCGCGCGGGAAAGCTCTAAGCCGCGCGGTAGACCACGAACGATGCGGCGACGTACTGGCAGACGAAGCCGGCGATTGTCAGCGTGTGGAACACCTCGTGGAAGCCGAACCATCGCGGACTCGGGTTCGGCCGCTTGAGTCCGTAGACGACGCCGCCGACCGTGTAGCAGGCACCGCCCACCGCGATCAGCGTGAACGCGGCGGCTCCGACGCCGTGCAGCAGTTGCGGGGTGACGAACCCAGCGGCCCAGCCCAGGCCCAGATACATCGGGACGTAGCTCCACCGCGGCGCACCCACCCATGCCACGCGGAAGATCGCACCACCGATCGCCGCGCCCCACACCGAAGCGAGAAGGGCGATGCGCGTCTCGTCGTGCAGCGCGAGGACGGCGAACGGCGTGTAGGTGCCGGCGATGAGAAAGAAGATGTTGGCGTGGTCGAGCCGCTTCAGCCGTTGCTCGGCCCGGGTCGACCAGTTACCGCGGTGATAGATCGCGCTGGTCGTGAAGAGAAGCACCGCGCTGACCGCGAACGCGGCCGCACCGATCGTCGCCGACGAGGTCGGTGCCAGCACCACCAGAACGATTCCAGCGGCAAGGGCTATTGGCGCCGTGACTGCGTGCAGCCAACCACGAAGTCGCGGCTTCGCGAACGCCACCGCAGCGGCGGCTAGCTCACGCGGGTCGGTCGTCATCGCAGCCCACGGTACGCACCGACTCTGTGAGGCGGCATGCTGACCTCCATGGATCTCCGAGTATTCACCGAACCGCAACAAGGGGCGTCGTACGACGATCTCCTGCGAGTCGCTCGCGCGACCGAGGACCTGGGCTTCGACGCGTTCTTCCGGTCCGACCATTACCTGGTCATGGGCGACGGCGACGGCCTTCCCGGCCCCACGGACGCCTGGGTGACGCTCGCCGGACTGGCCCGGGAGACCAGCCGCATCCGGCTCGGCACCCTGGTGTCGTCCTCGACGTTCCGCCTGCCCGGTCCGCTGGCGATCGCGGTCGCCCAAGTCGATGCGATGAGCGGCGGGCGGGTGGAGTTGGGCATCGGCACCGGCTGGTACGACGCCGAGCACCGCGCCTACGGCATTCCGTTCCCGCCACTGGGGGAACGTTTCGACCGGCTGGAGGAGCAGCTCGAGATCATCACCGGCCTGTGGCGCACGCCGGTCGGGCAGCGCTACGAGCACCACGGTCAGCGCTGGCCGATCACCGATTCGCCGGCGCTGCCGAAGCCGGTGCAGGCGGCTCCACCGATCATCATCGGCGGCCATGGGCGTACCCGGACGCCCGCGCTTGCTGCCCGTTTCGCGGTGGAATACAACATTGCGTTCCCCGACTCCGCCCCGGTCGCCGCTGAGCAGTACGCGCGGGTGCGCGACGCCTGCCGGAGCACCGGACGGGACCCGGATGATCTCCTCCTGTCCGCAGCACAGGTGCTGTGCTGCGGCAAGGACGAGGCCGGCGTCGAACGTCGAGCGGCAGCAATCGGGCGTGCCGTGCCGGAACTGCGCGAGCACGGCCTCGCCGGCACGCCGAACGAGCTGGTGGACAAGATCGGCACGTTCACGGATGCCGGCGCGCGCCGTCTCTATCTGCAACTGCTGGACCTGACCGATCTGGACCATTTGGAGCTTGTCGCAACGGCCGTGATGCCGCAGCTCTGACAGCGTTTGCGCTGACACTGTTCAGTTTCCGTTCAGGCCGGGAAACGACTCTGTCGCGGAGACGGAGGATCCTCATGAGCAACGATGATCTGTTCTGGCCCGCGGCCGCGGACGACGCGGCGGGGCCGTCGCAGCAGGCGCAGACCGAGCAACTCGAGCGGCCGAGCGAGCAGACCCCGTGGGAGCCTCCCCGCCCGCCCCGACAGCGGCCGACGTGGCTTGTTCCGGCGATGGCCGCCGGCGCTGCCGCGCTCGTGTTCGGCGGTGCGGGCATCGGCGTCGGCGCGGCGATCGAGAACAACGGCGGCTCGTCCAACTCGGCCGGCTTCAATGTGTCCAACGCGTCCAGCTCCGCACTCGCGGCCAACCCCAAATCCTTCGCCGCGATCGCCGCTCGCGTCCTGCCGTCCGTCGTTTCGATCAACGTCAGTGGTTCAGGCCAGCAGGACACCGGCTCCGGCATCATCCTGCGGTCCGACGGCTACATCCTCACGAACAACCACGTCGTGGCGGCCGCGTCGGGAGGCGGCTCGGTGTCGGTCGTCTTCAACGACGGCAGTACGGCGAGTGCGCGGATCGTCGGCACCGACCAGGAAGACGACCTCGCCGTCATCAAGGTCAACAAGACGGGTCTCCCCGCGGCGACCCTCGGTTCGTCCTCTGCGGTGCGCGTCGGCGACCCGGTGCTCGCAGTCGGTTCGCCGCTCGGTCTCACCGGGACGGTGACGTCGGGCATCGTGTCGGCGCTCAACCGCCCGGTCGACACCACGTCGGATCAGCAGCAGAACGTCAACCCGTTCAGCAACTCCGCCCCCTCCACGGCGACCGTCATCAGTGCCATTCAGACCGATGCAGCGATCAACCCCGGCAACTCCGGCGGTCCGCTCGTCAGCTCCACCGGTGCGGTCATCGGCATCAACAGCGCGATCGCGTCGACGGGAAGCGCGTTCGGCGGTCAAGCCGGCAACATCGGCGTCGGCTTCGCCATCCCCATCGACCAAGCCAAGGTGATCGCGACGGAGTTGATCGACACGGGGCACGCATCGCATCCACTGATGGGTGTCTCGCTCGCGGACGCGACCGACAGCAGCGGCAACGACCTGGCCCGGGTGCAGGCCGTCACCTCCGGTGGCCCGGCAGCGGCTGCCGGCATCAAGGTCGGCGATGTCATCGTTGCAGTGGGCGGACAGAAGACAACCGGTGCCGATGCCGTGATTGCCGCGATCCGTACCCACCAGCCCGGCGACCGGGTGGCGGTGACCGTGGAACGC
>DATBDO010000097.1:0-2888 GCA_036269855.1 Mycobacteriales bacterium | reverse complement strand
TAGCGCGTCGCCATCGCCGAGCACTCGAGATGCCAACCCGGCCGACCGGGGCCCCATGGCGTTTCCCATTGCGGCTCACCGGGTTTCGCACCCTTCCAGAGGGCGAAGTCGAGCTGGTCGCGCTTGGCACCCGGCTCTTCTGCGGACAGCATCTGGTCGGGCTGTTGACCGGACAAGGCGCCGTACGCCGGGAACGAACGAACGTCGAAGTAGACATCGCCACCGGCCGCATATGCGTGACCAGAGTCGATGAGTCGTTGCATCAACGCGATCATCTCCGGCACGTGTCCGGTCGCGCGTGGCTCACCGGTCGGCGGCAGGACGTTGAGGGCGTCGTACGCCGCGGTGAACGCTCGGGTGTTGCGCGCTGCCAGCGCCCACCACGGGATCTCTTCGTGACCGGCGTTGTGCAGGATCTTGTCGTCGATATCGGTGACGTTGCGCAGGAAGGTGACGTCGTAGCCGCTGGCTGTGAGCCATCGCTGCAGGATGTCGAAGGCGATGGCACTGCGGGCATGACCGACGTGTGGCGGTGACTGCACGGTCGGACCGCAGACATAGATGCTCGCCGCGCCGGCCGTGACCGGTGCGAACTCGCGCGTCGTCCGCGTCTTGGTGTCGTAGAGCCGCAGCACCACGGCGCCAGCCTAGGTTTAAACGCGCTCGACGAGCATCGCGAGGCCTTGGCCGACACCGACGCACAAGGTGGCCAGGCCGCGCTGGGCGTCTTCACGCTCCATCCGGCCGAGGAGGGTGACGGTGAGCCGGGCGCCCGAGCAGCCGAGCGGATGGCCGAGGGCGATCGCCCCGCCGTCGGCGTTGACGGTGTCGAGCTCGAGGCCTAGCCGGGACACGCAGGCGAGGACCTGCGGCGCGAAGGCCTCGTTGATCTCGACGGCGCCGAGATCGCCGGCCGACCAGCCGGCGCGGGCGAGCGCCTTCTCCGTCGACGGGACCGGGCCGAGGCCCATGACGTGCGGCGGCACCCCGGCGGATGCCGCGGTCACGACCCGGGCCCGCGGCGTGAGGTTGTACCGGCGCACGGCCTCCTCGCTCGCCACGACGACGGCGGCGGCCCCGTCGGACAGCGGCGACGACGAGCCCGCGGTGACGATGCCGCCGGAACGGAAGACGGTGCGCAGCTTGGCCAGTCGATCCAGCGTTGTGTCGGCGCGCGGGCCCTCGTCGGCGGCTACCGGGCCGGCTGCTGTCTCCACCGCAACGATCTCGGCGTCGAACCGGCCGTCCTTCGCGGCCGCGACGGCGCGCTCGTGCGAGCGCAGCGCAAACGCGTCCGACTGTTCGCGGGTGATGCCGTCGAGGGTGGCGACTTCTTCGGCGGTCTCGCCCATCGGGATGGTCGCCTTGCCCCCGTCGACGTCGGCGAACCGCGGGTTGGTGAACCGCCAGCCCAGCGACGTGTCGACCACCTCCCCGGGGCGCGCCCACGGCGTGCCCGGCTTGGCCATGACCCACGGCGCCCGGGTCATCGACTCGACCCCGCCGGCGACGACGACATCGGCCTGTCCCGTCTCGACCGCCTGCGCGGCGGAGACCACGGCCTGAAGACCGGACGCGCAGAGCCGGTTGACGGTGAAACCCGGGACGGTCTCGGGCAGTCCGGCGAGCAGCGCACCCATGCGCGCGACGTTGCGGTTGTCCTCGCCCGACTGGTTGGCAGCGCCGAATACGACCTCGTCGATGACGTCTGCCGGCACGCCGGCGCGGTCGACGACGGAACGGATGACCAGAGCGGCCAGATCGTCCGGCCGGACACCGGCCAGCGCGCCGCCGTACTTCCCCATCGGCGTCCGCACGCCATCAACGAGATAAGCAGTCACACCCCCATTGTGTTGAGTGCGACGAAATCCGGCTCTACGGGGGCCTCAAAAGCCGGATTTCGTCGCACTCAACATCTTCAGCGGCGGAAGGTCAGCGCGGTCGCGATGGCTGCGAGACCTTCGCCGCGACCGGTCAGGCCGAGTCCGTCGGTCGTCGTCGCCGACACGGACACCGGCGCGCCGACAGCAGCCATCATCGCGGCCTGCATCTCGGCACGTCGGCCACCGATGCGTGGTCGCTCGCCGATGATCTGTACGGCGATGTTGCCGACACCCCAGCCGTTCGCGCCCAGCCGTCGGACGACCTCACCGAGCAGCTGCGCGCCGGGGGCGCCCGCCCACTCGTCCTCCGCCGTCCCGAACACCGCACCCAGATCGCCGAGTCCGGCCGCGGACAGCAGCGCGTCACATGCGGCGTGGGCGGCGACGTCACCATCGGAGTGCCCGGCGAGTCCTCGCGCCTCCTCCCAGTGCACGCAAGCCAGCCAGAGCTCCCGATCGTCGTCCGCGAACGGATGTACGTCGACCCCGACGCCGACACGCGGCAGGTCGGACGACCCCTGGAAGATCGGTACGACGCCGTCGCTCGCGCCGTCAGCCGACATGCTGGCCCACCAGTGCAGCCACCGTCAGGAGATCGATGGAGGTGGTGATCTTCAGGGCAGCCGGATCGCCCGGCACCGTCCGCACGGTCAGTCCGAGTGCTTCGACGAGCGACGCGTCGTCCGGGCTGTCTGCGTCCGCCGCCGATTGGTGTGCACGCTCGAGCACCAAGCGACGAAAGCCTTGTGGGGTCTGCACGGCACGCAACGCAGTCCGGTCAAGCGTGCGTCGTACCCAACCAGCCGAATCGACTTCCTTGACGGTGTCGGCGACGGGCAACACGGGCACTACGGCATCCGCACCGGCACGCACTGCAGCGATGACGGCTTCCGCGACCGTCGCCGGCGCGAGGCCGCGAGCGGCGTCATGGACGAGTACGACGTCGGCGTCAGCCGGCAACGCTCGCAGCGCGGCAGCCACCGACGCCTGGCGTGTTGCCCCGCC
>DATBDO010000096.1:0-3053 GCA_036269855.1 Mycobacteriales bacterium | reverse complement strand
CGACGACCTCACCCCGGCCGAGCAAGAGGCCATCCTGGACGAGGCCGACCGGATGAAGAAGGACCCGTTCAGCGCGCAGCCGTTGGCGGGCCCGCAGTCCGTTGCGGTCATCTTCGAAAAGCCGTCGACGCGCACCCGATTGTCGTTCGATGCGGGCATCGCGCAGCTCGGTGGGCACCCCATCGTCATCGACGCGCGCAGCACGCAACTCGGACGTGGCGAAACGATCGAGGACACCGCGCGGGTGCTGTCGCGATACGTGTCGGCCATCGTGATCCGCACCTTCGGCCAGGAACGCATCGAGGATCTCGCGGAGTCGTCGTCGGTCCCGGTCATCAACGCGCTCACCGACTACGCACATCCTTGTCAGGCGCTGGCCGACCTCCAGACGATCCGCGAGAAGAAGGGTTCGCTCTCGGGGCTGACGCTCAGCTACCTCGGCGACGGCAACAACATGGCCCACTCGCTGCTGCTCGCCGGCGCGCTCGCCGGCATGCATGTGCGCGTCGCCTCGCCGCCCGGATTCGAACCGATCGAGCAGGTCGTCCGGCGGGCCAACGAGATCGCCGAGCACACCGGCGGCGGCGCCGTTGTCTCCAACGACCCGGTGCAGGCGACGATCGGCGCCGACGTCCTCTACACCGACGTCTGGGCGTCCATGGGGCAGGAGACCGAGGCCGAGAGCCGACTGCTGGTCTTCCATCCCTACATGCTCGACGAGCGGGCAGTGGAGTCGGCCGCCGACGACGTCATCGTCATGCACTGCTTGCCCGCACACCGTGGCGAGGAGATCGCCGCCGGAGTGATCGACGGCCCGCACAGCGTGGTGTTCGACCAAGCCGAGAACCGGCTGCACGCGCAGAAGGCACTGATCGCATTCCTGTTGGACCACTCCTGATGCTGCCGCAGCGGAGCAGCCTGACCAAGGCGGGTCGCCAGGCCCGCATCGCCGCGCTGCTCTCATCCACGCCGGTTCACTCACAGACCGAGCTCGGCCGCTTGCTCGCGGACGAGGGCGTCGAGGTCACCCAGGCGACGTTGTCGCGCGATCTCGAGGAGATCGGCGCGGTGAAGGTACGGCGGACCGGCATCGGCACCGTCTACGCCGTACCCGAGACGGAGTTCCCGGGACCGGCACTGCGCGCACTGTCCGACCCGGGGGAGACCAGGTTCTCCCGGCTGGCCGCCGAGCTGCTCGTGTCCGTAGAAGGCAGCGCCAACCTCGCTGTGGCGCGGACACCACCCGGCGGCGCCCACCTGCTCGCATCGGCGATCGACCGGGCCGCACTGCCGGAAGTCCTCGGAACGGTGGCCGGCGACGACACGGTCCTCGTCGTGACGCGGGATCCGACCGGCGGTGCCGGCTTCGCCGACCGGCTCATGCAGATGGCCGGGACCAGACCCGGCCCCGAAGGAGCAACAGACTCATGACGGGACGCCCATGTCCGAGCGCATAGTCCTGGCCTACTCGGGCGGACTCGACACGTCCGTGGCGATCGGCTGGATCGCCAACGAACACAACGCCGAAGTCGTCGCCGTCGCGGCCGACGTCGGCCAGGGCGGCGAGGACCTCGACGTCATCCGCCGGCGCGCGCTGGACTGCGGCGCGGTCGAGGCGGTCGTCGTCGACGCGCGTGACGAGTTTGCGCAGCAGTACTGCCTGCCGGCGTTGCGCGCTAACGCGCTCTACATGGATCGCTATCCGTTGGTCTCTGCCTTGTCCCGGCCGACGATCGTCAAGCACCTCGTCGACGCGGCGCGCTACCACGGCGCCACCGCGGTCGCGCACGGGTGCACGGGCAAGGGCAACGACCAGGTCCGCTTCGAGGTGGGCGTGGCCGCGCTGGCTCCGGACCTGCGCGTCCTTGCTCCCGTCCGCGACTCCGGAATGACGCGGGACAAGGCCATCGCGTTCGCGGAGGAGAAGGGCCTCCCGATCGACGTCACGAAGAAGTCGCCGTACTCCATCGACCAGAACCTCTGGGGCCGCGCGGTCGAGACCGGATTTCTCGAGGACGTGTGGAACGGCCCCATCGAGGACGTCTACTCCTATACAGCCGACCCGACTGCGGCGCGCGCCGCGGACGAGGTCGTCATCGGCTTCACCGACGGCGCGCCGACTTCTGTCGACGGCCGGCCGGTGACGATGCTCGAAGCGGTGCAAGAGCTCAACCGGCGGGCCGGCGCGCAGGGAGTCGGACGGCTCGACATGGTCGAAGACCGGTTGGTCGGCATCAAGAGCCGCGAGGTCTACGAAGCGCCCGGCGCCATCGCGCTCATCGAAGCGCACCGCCACCTCGAGGACCTCACGGTGGAGCGTGAGCTTGCCCGCTTCAAGCGCGGCGTCGAGCAACGGTGGGCCGAGCTGGTCTACGACGGGCTGTGGTTCTCGCCGCTGAAGCGCGCTCTCGACGTCTTCATCGACGACGCGAGCCGCTACGTCACCGGCGAGGTGCGGATGACGTTGCATGGCGGTCGCACGATCGTCACCGGCCGGCGCAGTCCCGCGTCGCTCTACGACTACAGCCTCGCGACCTACGACAGCGAGGACACGTTCGACCAGACCCTGGCCAAAGGCTTCGTCGAGCTGTGGGGACTGCCGTCGCGTATTGCTGCGGCGCGGGACGAGCGCATGGAGCGTGGCGCGGAGTGAGTGAGTCGCCACCACCGACGCGACTGTGGGGCGGCCGGTTCTCCGGCGGCCCCGCCGACGCCCTGTCGCGCCTGTCGATGAGCGTGCAGTTCGACTGGCGACTGGCGCCGTACGACCTGCTGGCGTCGCGCTCGCACGCGCGAGTCCTGCACCGCGCCGGACTGCTGGACGACGCGGAGGTGCAGCGCATCCTCGGCGCCCTCGACGAGCTCGACCATGACGCGCGACACGGACTCTTTCGTCCGACGCCGGAGGACGAGGACGTACACACGGCATTGGAGCGAGGCCTGCTCGAGAGGGTCGGCGCGCTCGGCGGCAAGCTCCGGGCCGGACGCAGCCGCAACGACCAGGTCGCGACCGATCTGCGCCTTTACCTGCGCGACCATGCCCGGCAGATCGC
>DATBDO010000095.1:0-8381 GCA_036269855.1 Mycobacteriales bacterium | reverse complement strand
AGTCCATGTCACCGAACGCGTCCTCGGCGCCCAGGATGTCCGTGAGAGTGACGAAGTCGTCGCCCTCGTTGATGAGGCCCATCGCGATGCCCGCAACCGCTGCACGCAGCGGCACACCCGCGGCCATGAGCGACAGCGTCGACGCGCACACCGAGCCCATCGACGTCGATCCGTTGGAGCTGAGCGCCTCGGAAACCACGCGGATCGCGTAGGGGAACTCCTCCTTGCTCGGCAGCACCGGCAGGAGGGCGCGCTCGGCGAGGGCACCGTGGCCGATCTCGCGCCGCTTCGGCGAGCCGACGCGGCCCGTCTCACCCGTCGAGTAGGGCGGGAAGTTGTAGTGGTGCATGTAACGCTTGCGCGTCTCGGGGTTGAGCGTGTCGATCATCTGCTCCATGCGCAGCATGTTGAGCGTCGCCACGTTCATGATCTGCGTCTCGCCGCGCTCGAAGAGCGCCGATCCGTGCACCCGCGGCACCACGTTGATCTCGGCGGACAGCGGACGGATGTCGGTGACACCGCGGCCGTCGATGCGCACGCCGTCGCTGATGATGCGCTGGCGGACCAACTTCTTGGTCAGCGACCGGTAGGCGGCAGAGATCTCCTTCTCGCGGCCCTCGAAATCGGCCGCGACCTTCTCCTTGGCGAGCTCCTTGACCCGGTCGAGGTCGGTCTCGCGCTCTTGCTTGTCGGCGATCGTCAGCGCGGCGGAGAGCTCACTGCTGACGGCAGCGGTGACGGCAGCGAGCACGTCGTCGCCGTAGTCGAGGAAGACCGGGAACTCGCGAGTCGGCTTGGCCGCCTTGTCGGCGAGCTCCTGCTGCGCTTCGGCGATCTGCTTGAGGAACGGCTTGGCCGCCTCCAGCCCCTGCGCGACGACCTCTTCGGTCGGCGCCTGCGCGCCGTCGCGGACGAGCTGGATCGTGTTGTCGGTGGCCTCGGCCTCGACCATCATGATCGCGACGTCGCCGCCCTCGACCACGCGGCCGGCGACGACCATGTCGAACACCGCGCGCTCGAGCTCGCTGTAGGTCGGGAACGGCACCCACTCGCCCTCGATCAGCGCGACGCGTACGCCGGCGACCGGGCCGCTGAAGGGCAGTCCGGCAAGCAGAACGCTGCAGGCCGCACCGTTGATCGCAACGACGTCATAGAGGTGGTCGGGGTTGAGCGCCAGGATCGTCGAGACGATCTGGATCTCGTTGCGCAGGCCCTTGGCGAAGGACGGGCGCAGTGGACGGTCGGTGAGACGGCAGGTGAGGATCGCGTCCTCGCTCGGCCGGCCTTCGCGGCGGAAGAACGAGCCGGGGATCTTTCCGGCGGCGTACTGCCGCTCCTCGACGTCGACCGTCAACGGGAAGAAGTCGAGGTTGTCCTTCGGGTTCTTCGAGGCCGTCGTGGCCGACAGAACCATGGTGTCGTCACCCAGGTAGGTGACGACTGCACCGGCGGCCTGCTGAGCCAGCCGACCGGCTTCGAAACGGATGGTGCGCTCGCCGAGGGACGACTTGAGTGTCGCTTCGGCAGACTGAACGTTTGCACCCTGCAAGGGGCGCCTCCTGTCATCGGGGCGCTGCCTCGGCCTCGCGGGCTCCGGTCTTCGATCGAAGCGATCGGGGGGACTCCCCGAGCGCCACTACCGAGGACCGGCGCGACCTGCCAGCCTCGGCAGCGCCGGCTTGTCTAGCGGCGCAGACCGAGTCGTTCGATCAGCGCGCGGTAACGCTGCACGTCCTTCTCCTCCAGGTAGCGGAGCAGTCGCCGGCGACGGCCGACGAGCTGCAGGAGTCCGCGCTGGGTGTGGAAGTCGTGCCGGTGCTGCTTCATGTGCTCGGTCAGGTCGTTGATGCGCCGGGTGAGCAGCGCGACCTGGACCTCGGGAGAACCGGTGTCGCCGTCGCCAGTGGCGTATTGGCTGATGATTTCCTGCTTGACGGCGTTGTCGAGCGGCACGCGTGGTTCTCCGATTCATCCGGCCCTGGGGGCTGTACTCCCGTCAGGGAGCCTGGCCACGAAGGGCAGACGTCTAGTTCTGACCCGGCGAGTCTACCGGATCTCGGGCCGGTCCCGAGCTGAGCACGTCCCGGGTACGACGCACATCCTCGGCCATCTGCTCGATGAGGGGCTCAACCCCGTCGAAGCGGACCATGCCCCGCAGCCACTGGACGAACTCCACGCTCACGCGCTCGCCGTAGAGGTCGAGGCTGTCGCGCGGCACCACGTCGATGACAAAGGCCTCCACCCGGCGCTCGGTGCCGTCGAAGGTCGGATTGGTACCGATGGAGATGGCGGCCGGAAGCCGCAACCGCGGGCCGAACGGGTTCTCGAGGGCCGGAGCGCGGACCAGCCAACCGGCATAGATGCCGTCGGCGGGCACCGCGATGTCCTCGGCTACGTCGACGTTGGCCGTGGGGTAGCCCATCGGCTTGCCCCGGCCGTTGCCGCGGACGACCGGCCCGGACACCGAGTAGAGCCGGCCCAGACCCTCCGCCGCTGCGGCCACGTCACCGATGGCGATCCGCTCCCGGATCCAGGTGGAGGAGACCGGCACCTCATCTGCGTCAGCGGCCAGCAGCCCCACAGCGTCGACGGTGAACCCGTAGTCGGCACCCATCCGCGCGAGCAGGTCTACGTCGCCCGCCTGCTTGTGGCCGAACCGGAAGTTCTCCCCCACCACGATGTGCACGACGTGAAGCCGCTCCACGAGCAGACGCTGGACGAACTCCTCGGGTGCCCACTCCGAGATCTCACGGGTGAACGGAAGTACGAAGACCCGGTCGACACCGACCTCGGCGAGCAGCTGGACCCGCTTGTGCAGGTCGGTCAGCGTCAGCGGCACCGGCCGCCCGACTACCTTCGCCGGGTGCGGGTCGAAGGTGACGACGACCGACAGTGCGCCGCGGTCGCGCGCAGCGTCGACGGCCCGCTCGAGGATCGATCGGTGCCCACGGTGAACACCGTCGAACACTCCGATCGAGACGACGGACGGCCCGACATCGGCAGGGATCGCGTCGAGCCCGGTCCACCGCTGCACATCAACACTTTATGGAGCCCCGCCGTTCGTCATCGATCGCGCACCTCGTCCATCGCCGCGAGCATGTCCTTGCGAGCCTGGCGAAGCACGTCGCGCACGATCTCGGCGGCGGACGCTCCCGTCTCCCGCACGATGTCGAGCAGCTCGTCCCGTACGGCGTCGAACTCGGTGCCGATGGAGTCCGTCAGCGGATCCTTTGGCTGCGCCGCACTGGACCGCACTCGCGCGCGGGATTCCCGTCGTACCTCGCGGGCAGCCTGTTTGAGCTCGGCGCGGAGGTCGCGCACGGACGCCCGCACCTGGCTACGCACCTCTTGTGCCATCTCGGCCACCGAACGGGACAAGTCCTCTTCCAGCGTGCGCAAGGCGTCAACGTTGCGCGCAAGCTCCGCCCTGCCTGCCTCGGTGAGCGAGTAGATCTTGCGGCCGTCGACCTCCTCGTGCTCGATCAGTCCTTCGGCCTCGAGCTTGGCGAGCCGCGGGTAGACGGTGCCGGCCGACGGCGCATAGAGGCCGAAGAACCGGTCCTCGAGCAGGCTGATGACCTCGTAGCCGTGGCGCGGTTGCTCGCTCAGCAGCTTGAGGAGATAGAGCCGCAAGGCGCCGTGACGGAAGACTGCAGTCATCGGGCCAGCAGCGCGACGCGACCGGAGACGGTACGACCGTGCAGTGCGCCGGCGCCGTCTCCGATCGAACCCGACAATCGGCGGCTGCCCGGCCGCTTCTGCAGGTTGAGCCCGTCGAACGCGCACGCGAGGTCGCCGGACGTGCTCGCCAGGTCAACCGTCGCGCCTGTCTCACCCGGCAGCCGGACAGTGACGTCTCCGGAGACGGTCGTCACGTCGATGTCGACGGATCGCTCCGGTTGCAGATCGAGGGCGACGTCGCCGGAGACGCTCTTGGCGCGCACCTGACCGGACCTTCCGTCGACAACCGTGAGCCCGCCGGAGACGGTGCGCAACGACAAGCCGCCGTTGAGACCGCGCGCCTCGATGTCGCCGGACACGGACTCGACGTCGATCTCACCGGCGACTTCGTCGAGGACGACGTCACCGGACACGCAGCGCACCCGCGTCTGCCCACTGAGTCCGGCGAGCACGGCACTGGCGGAGACGACACCGATGTGCGCGCTGCAATCCGGCGGAACCGCGACCGACACCACAGCGCGGCGACGTTCGAGCTTGCGGTCCAGCCGCAGCCAGCCGAGGATGCCGTCCCACGTCACCCGCTCGTGCTGGATCGTCAGCACACCGTCGTCCACCGAGACCAGCAGTGGCGCGTCCTCGATGTCGGTCACCTCCACCCGCACACCGTCCGGGTCGTCGGCCGTCACGACGTCGACGTGACCGGCGACGATGCGGATCGCCAGCTCGGTGACGGGCGCGTCGATGTCGATCGTCTGCGGACTGGCGACCGTCCATTCCTGCATGACCATGAAGGGCTCCCTGAAGACGCGATACATCGCAAGTTCGCGTCACGCTATATCGCGAGTGCCGAGCCGGTCAAGATATATCGCGTCTGACTCGGCGTCGCTGGTCAGGCGAAGACGACGGTGGGGCGGACGGCGTCGTCGCGCTCCTCGACGAGTGCGACGACGGACCCGTCCGGCGCGAACGCCCCAACAGGCCCGGCGGGCAGGCCGACCGGCGCCAGCCGCTGCCCCAGCGCGATCCGCCGCGCGTCGTCGGCACTCGCGTCCCACCGCGGGAAAGCCGCCCCGACGACCTCGGCGAGCGAAACGACGCGAAGGTCGTCAGCAAGCGCGTCCAGGCCGGCCGCCCGGTCCAACCCGAAGCCGCCGACCCGGGTACGGCGCAGGGCCGTGAGGTGCCCGCCGACGCCCAATGCGGCGCCGAGGTCGCGGGCCAGGGCGCGCACGTAGGTGCCGGTCGAACACGCGACGTGTACGTCGACATCTGCGCCACGTCGGGCGACGACATCGAAGGCCATGACGGTCACCGGACGCGACGTCAGCTCAACGGTCTCGCCCTGGCGCACCCGCGTGTAGGCGCGCACGCCGCCGACCTTCACGGCTGACACGGCGGAAGGGATCTGCTGGATCGGACCGGTGAGGGCCGCGACGGCTGCCTCGAGTGCGGCAGCGTCGACGCCATCTGCATCGCGCACGTCGGTGACATCGCCTTCCGCGTCATCCGTCGTTGTCGTGATGCCGAGCCGGATGGTCGCGTCGTACTCCTTGTCGTGGCCGCTGAGATGACCGAGCAGTCGAGTGGCCCGGCCGATGCCGACCACCAGGACTCCTGTGGCCATCGGATCGAGAGTCCCGGCGTGACCGACGCGACGGGTGCCGGCCAGCCTGCGGATGCGTGCAACGACGTCGTGTGACGTCATGCCGGTCGGCTTGTCGACGACGACGATGCCGTCCGCCGTCTGTTCCGTCACGGATGCAGGGTTTCGACAAGCACCGCGCGCAGTTTGTCCATCGTCGTGTCAACGTCGTCGTGGGACGTGAACCCCGCGGCGAGCCGGTGGCCCCCGCCACCGAGCGCGACACAGGCCGCGCCGACGTCGACCGCGCCGCGCGATCGCGTCGACACCCGAAACGAGCCGTCGACGTCTTCTTTGAGGACGACGGCGACGTCGGCCTCGCGCGCGGAACGCACGACGTCGATGACCGACTCGACATCATCGAGAGTGAGACCACGCCGGACGAGCTCCGTCTGGGCAACGACCGTCCAGGCGACTCCACGGCCGTCAGCGGCCTCCGGTTCGAGCCGCGCGCGTGACAGCGCATGGCCGAGCAGTTGTTGGAACGCGAACGGTTTCGTTCCCCAGAGCTGACGGGCAACGACGTCGGGCCGCGCTCCCGCTTGCAGCAGCCGCCCGGCGACGGCATGGACGCCCGGTGTCGTGACCGAGTGCTGAAACGATCCCGTGTCCGTGACGAGCCCGACATAGAGCAATGTGGCGATCGTCTCGTCCAACGTCACCGACATCCGCCGGAGCAGCTCCTCCACCACCAGTGCCGTGGCCGCGCACCCCGCGTCGACAAGGTGTACGCCAGGAAGCCGGCTGGCCGCGTCCTCGCCGCTGTGCGCGTGATGGTCGATGACGACGACTGCCCCGGCCCGCTCGGGCATCGCTGCGAGCACCCCGAGCCGATCCCGGCTCGCCGTGTCGAGCACGACCATCAAGGAGGGAGCCGCCGGCACGTCGGCAGGTGACTGCACCGTGTCCAGGTCCGGAAGCCAGATGTACGGCGCCGGCACGGCCCACCGCTCATCCCCCCACGTGCAGGTCGTCCGCACACCCTGCGCTTGCAGCGCCCGCGCCAACGCAAGCATGGAGCCCAGTGCATCGCCGTCCGGTGCGACGTGACAGACGAGGGTGACGTCCGGCGCCTTCCGCAAGAGCTCGATCGCGGCGGCCCACCGGCCGTCGGGCAGCTGGACTGCGGGAGTTGTCACGCAGAGTCGTCCGGTGCGTCGGCGGCGTGCCGGTAGGGGTCGGCGTCACCGGCCGGCCGCGCGTGCTCGGCCAGATGATGGACGTGCTCGTCGGCTGCGTGTGCCTTCTCGAGCAAGTCCTCGATGTGCTTGGCGTTCTCGGGGATGGCGTCCGGCACGAAGGCAAGCGTCGGGGTGTGCTTGAGCCCGGTGCCGCGGCCGACCGCGCTGCGGATGACGCCTTTGGCGCTCTCGAGCGCGACCGCCGTGTCGGCGCGCACCGTGTCGTCACCCCACACGGTGTAGAAGACGGTTGCCTCCCGAAGGTCTGGCGTCATGCGGGTGTCGGTGACGGTCACCATGCCGAGTCGCGGGTCCTTGACCTGGCGTTCGATGACGTCGGCGACGATCTCGCGGACCCGCACGCTCATGCGCCGCGTTCTGGCCTGGTCGGCCACCCCATCCTCCTCAATCCCCTGGCCCGAACAGCCGCCGGCGAGCCGACAGCAGGTCGACCTCGGGTCGTCCTGCCACGAATCGCTCGCACTCGTCGAGCACCTCGCCGCAGTGAGCCGCATCGGGCGCCACCACCGAGACACCAATTGCGGCCCGCCGGTGCAGGTCGAGGTGGTCGGTCTCCGCCACTGCCACCTCGAACCGACGCCGCAGCTCACCGACAATCGGCCGCACCACGCCTCGTTTCTCCTTGAGCGAGTGCACATCCCCGAGCAACAAGTCGAGCTCCATCGTTGCTGTGAACATGGTTGAAGCCGCGGCTTATGCCCGCGGCTTCTCCCGCAGCTCGAAGGTCTCGATGACGTCGTCGACGTTGATGTCGTTGTAGTTTCCGAGGGAAATACCGCACTCGAAACCTTCACGCACCTCAGTCGCATCGTCCTTGAACCGACGAAGTCCGGTGATGGTCAGGTTGTCGGCGACGACGACGCCGTCGCGCACGAGACGTGCCTTGGCATTGCGCACGATCGTGCCGCTGCGGACGACGCAACCGGCAATGTTGCCGAACTTCGACGACCTGAAGATCTCCCGGACCTCCGCCGTGCCGAGCTGCACCTCCTCGAACTCCGGCTTGAGCATGCCCTTGAGCGCGCTCTCGACATCCTCGATCGCGGCGTAGATGACCGAGTAGTAGCGAACGTCGACCTTTTCGCGGTCGGCGAGCTCGCGGGCCTTGCCCTCGGGGCGGACGTTGAACCCGATGATGACCGCGTCCGATGCCTTGGCGAGGTTGATGTCGTTCTCGGTGATCGCGCCGACGCCACGGCCGATGATGCGCAGCCCGACCTCGCCCTCCGCACCGACGTCGATCTGGAGCAGCGCGTCCTCGAGGGCTTCGACCGAACCGGAGACGTCGCCCTTGAGGATCAGGTTGAGCTGGTCGATCTGACCCTCCTGGATGCGCCGCAACGCGTCCTCGAGAGTCATCCGGCCGCGGCTCTTGGCGAGCTCGGCGAACCGCTCGCGGGCCTGGCGCTGGTCGGCGATCTGGCGAGCGACCCGGTCCTCGGACACGACCAGGAAGTTGTCACCCGCACCGGGCACGGACGTGAGACCGAGCACCTGCACCGGCCGGGACGGCGGTGCCTCGTCGACCGGATCGCCGTTCTCATCGAGCATCGCGCGGACCCGGCCGAACGCGTCGCCGGCGACGATCGAATCGCCCACGCGCAACGTGCCGCGCTGGACGAGCACGGTCGCCACCGGACCGCGACCACGGTCGAGGTGGGCCTCGATGGCGACACCTTCTGCGGGGCGGTTGGGGTTGGCCCGCAGGTCGAGTGCTGCATCGGCAGTGAGGACCACCGAGGCGAGGAGACTCTCGAGGCCGACTCCGGTCACGGCGGAGACGTCGACAAAAATCGTCTCGCCGCCGTACTCCTCCGCCACCAGGCCGTACTCGGTCAGCTGACCGCGCACCTTCG
>DATBDO010000094.1:0-16046 GCA_036269855.1 Mycobacteriales bacterium | reverse complement strand
CGCCTGCTCCGATTCGGATCGCACCCGTCGCGACGGCTGTGTCCCAGTGCGCCGTTGCCGTGTTCTCCATCACGGCATCTGCTTATCAGACGTCGCCTGAATCGATCCGCTCGGCGTTGGCATGGATGGCAACGCAAAGGTACGACGCAAGCCCGGTCGCACGTGTCTCGTAGTGCTGGGTGAACCGGTCGTCCTCGACGTACATGACGCCGAGGGCTCGATGCAAAGAGGTCGAGCACTCGTAGAACCAGCGGGACAGCAGCTCCCGATGGGTCTCGGCGAGATCCATCGCGATTGCGCTGTCCGCCGGCCAGCCTTCACGCATCGCTGCGGCGATCCGCGCCTCCAGTGACTCGGTTTGCTGTTTGATCTGCACCCAGTCCGACGCGGTGTAGGTGGCCGCACGACGCTGGGACTGGCGGAACGCCTCGGCATGCCCCCAGCGTGCGCGGGCCTCCTCGGCGTACGTAGGACGTGTCACCTCACGAGTGTGACCGCCCGATGCGGCAACGGCCACTGCGTTTCGGCGACACTGGTGGCCGTGAGCGATGACGGTCAAGCTCCGGCGGCATGCTCCTGGTGCGGTACGACGGCCGACCCGGCGCCGGTCACGTGGACGGTGCAGTCCGGCGCCCGTGGCATCGAGTACCTCTGCGAGACCTGCACCAGGGACAACGTCCGCAAGATCGAAGGCAGCCTCCCCACCGAATGGTGGTAGCGCCGGAGGCGACCATTCACGGGGCGAAGCCGGGGAGCCAGCGTTCCATCTCGGCGCGGAACGGGCCCTCGGCGCCGAGTTGGCACAGCACGCCGATGCCGCCGAGCGTGACCCGGTGAATGAGTAGATAGGTCGGCGGCAGGTTGAGCTGTCGGCCGAGCGCGTTGGCGGGAGAGCGCGGGTCCGCGACCCGCGCCGCCTCGTGGCGCAGCCAGGCGCGACTGAACCGGAACGTCTCCGCGCGGATCGGTTCGAGCATCGGGGTGACGTAGTCGAGCACTGCCTGCGCGTCGACGTCGAACTCCGGCCGCACGAATCCTTCGGCGCGAAAACTGCTGAGGACGTCGTCCGCGCGACCCTCGAGCGCGAGCCGCACCAACGGTCCGATCGGCACCGGCAGTCCGCCGGGCAGCCGGTTGACCGCGCCGTAGTCGAGCACTGCGAGCCGACCGTCCTCGCGCAGTCGATAGTTACCGGGATGCGGGTCGGCGTGCAGTAAGCCGGCCCGCGCCGGTCCGGAGAACAGGAACCGCACGAACAACAGACCGGCTCGATCGCGTTGCTCCGGCGTGCCCTCGCTGATGATGCGTGACAGCGGCGTGCCGTCGACCCACTCGGAGACGAGCACGTTGCCCGCTTCGTGTACAACCTTCGGGACGAGTATGTCGGGATCGCCGTCGTACGCCGCCGCGAACGCGCTCTGCGACTTCGCCTCCAGCGCGTAGTCCAACTCTTCGGCGACGCGCGCTTTGAGCTCCGCGATGAGTGGCTTGACATCGAGACCGGGATTGACGATGGCGAACAGGCGAGCAAGCCGCGCGATCTGGTTGAGGTCCGATAGCAACGCCGGACCGGCGCCCGGATACTGCAGCTTCACCGCAACATCACGGCCGTCGTTCCAGACGGCGCGATGCACCTGACCGATCGAGGCGGCCGCGGCCGGTTTGACCTCGAAGCTCGTGAACTGCTGCTGCCAGTCCTCGCCGAGACCCTGCGCGAGCACCCGGTGCACCGTGGCGGCCGGCATCGGCGGTGCGGCTTCCTGCAGTTTCGTGAGGGCGGCCCGGTAAGGCCCGGCGAGCTCTTCGGGGAGTGCGGCCTCGAACACGCTCAGGGCCTGGCCGAACTTCATCGCGCCGCCCTTGAGCTCGCCGAGCACGCGGAACAACTGCTCCGCGGTGCGCGCTTGGAGCTCAGACGCAACGATCTCGGCCGGCCGGCCGCCGATGCGCTTACCGAGGCCGACGGTGGCGCGTCCCGCGAATCCCAGCGGCAGGCTTGCGAGCTTCGCGCCTCGCGAGATCGCCCACCGCGGAATGTCGCTCACGGAGCCATTGCATCAGAGACGGCGGGTCTCAGAGGTTGGTCCAGACAACTCCTTCTGTGGCATTTGCCTCATCTGATGGCTCGCCTTCGAGCCGCCGGTAGATCTCCCACGCAGCTTCCACGGCTGTGCGCCCGCCCAAATCGGTCAACCTCAACCCCTGCAACGCGGCTCCGGGTTGCGGTGTATAGACCACTTCGATCGCCCACGCGTCGGGTCCGGTTGCCTGCGCGATCGCGTGACTGATGACGTAGTCGGCCGGCCCCGCTTCGAAGCGCTCATCGAGAACCTCGTGCAAGTGGTCGAGCGTCTCGTCCGCCTCACTGCGTTGCATGCACCGATGCTCTCAGGACGCTGCGATGAGCACGTCATCAACGTGAGCCGGCGCACAGCCGCAGGCGGGATGCACGCCGATCGACCGGCGACGCAGCGTGCCGCGCCCGGCGTCGTACTCGAGAACACCGCCGACCGCAGCCGGCTCGTCGGCGCCGTCGAGGAACGCGAGCGCCTGCATCGCCGCGACCGAAGCCACGAGCGAAGCGAGTACGACGTCACACGGCTCGGTCACGTGATCGCCGATGAGTTGGGCGGACAGCGCCGGCCATTGCGGGTCGCGCTCGCCACGTGCGAGCGCCAGGCAGCGCAGGCACGGTGTGCGCCCCGGTACGACGAGTGGCCCGACCACGCCGGTCGTCTCACGTACGCAGGCGAGCAGATGCGGCTCGTCGCGCACGCTCGTCACGGTTTCGGGCATTGCCTCGCCCGACGCCGGCGCGAGCACCGCCAGCGTCACGTGCTCCGGTCGTGCCGTCGTCGTTCGCGCGGTCGCGGTGAACCGCCGGGCGCGTAGGGCAGCGACCTCACCTCTCGTGCCGGTGAGGATGCGCGGCAGACCGCCGGGACTCAGGTCTCCGTGCCGCAGCGGGGTGTCGTCCAAGCACGCGAGCGTGCCGACGCCCGCGGCAGCGAGCAGCATCGTGACCTCGGCGCCGACGCGACCGGCGCCGTGCATCGCGACGACTGCACTGCGCCGTCGGTCGAGCACGCGCGCGGCGGCACCGGCGCCCGCATGGCGCAAGGACAGCGACAGCACGTCCGGCTCGAGGCGTTGCCGGTCGTCCTCGCCCAGCGCGGGTGCCGGCACCGACGCATCGTCGAGCGCACCCGCTCGCTCGAGCGTGGTGAGCAGCCGCTGCGCTCCGGCTCGTCCCGCGTCTGCGTCAGCGTCGACGTCGGTGTCGGCCGTTGCCGCGAGCAGCGCGTCGACGTCGCGTGAGCCGTCGAGCAGCTCGAGCAGGCGCCGGTCGGCCGGCGTCAACCCCGTGAGCACGACGGCATGCGCCGCGGTGAGACCGAGCTGCAACGTGGACGGGTCGCGCCACAGGCGACGCAGGGCGGGCTTGAGGAGGGGGCGCATCGCAGGAGCGTGCCAGCAAACCGGCACTGCTGCCGGGACCGTCCACAGCCCGCCGCGCACGAGCCCGGACATGCGAACGCCGGACCCGGCGGGTGCCAGGTCCGGCGCTCGGACGTCTGCGGAGCCGTCAGGCCTTGCCGAGGATCCGGTTCATCTTGGTGCCGCACACGGGGCAGAGGCCCTGTGCCATGCGGCGGCCTGAGTCACTCACGCGGACCTCGCCCTCGAAGGTGCGCTTCTCTTTGCACTTCACGCAGTAACCCTCGTAGGTGTCGGCCATGCGGTCCTCCCTCGGTCGAAGATGCCGGCCGATGCCGGCCGAACACGCGTAGCAAGCGTATACGCGTGAGCGTGGATAGCCCGGCAACCACGCGGCGCGGCACGCTCGATAGCGTCGTCACTATGAGTGACAAGCCCCTGCGAATCGACCGCCGCGACGACGGTGTCGTCGTACTCACCCTGGCCCTGCCGGACCGGCGAAACGCCATGACCGGGGAGCTGACCAGCGCGTTTGCCGATGCGATGGCCACGCTCAGGCCGGACCGGTCGGTCCGCTGCGTGGTCGTCACGGGCGAGGGGAGTGCCTTCTGCGCGGGCGGAGATCTGTCCTGGATCGCGGAATCACCCGACTTGTCCGTCGACTCGATTCGTGACCGAATGCTCCCGTTCTACCGAACGTGGTTGTCGATCCGGGACCTCGAAGTCCCCTCGATCGCGGCGGTCAACGGGCATGCGATCGGGGCCGGCTTGTGCCTCGCCCTGGCTTGCGATCTGCGTTACGCCGCACGCGGCGCGCGGTTGTCGGCGCCGTTCACGCAGCTCGGCATGCACGCGGGTATGGCGGCGACCTGGCTGCTGCCGGAAGCCGTCGGCATCACCGCAGCGCGCGAGCTGCTCTTCACCGGCCGCGCGGTCGAGGGTGACGAGGCAGTGCGCCTCGGACTGGTCAACGGCGTTGTCGACGCGGACGCGCTGATGGACACCGCGCTCGGCGTGGCCGGCCGCATCGCGGGCGCGGGCCCGATCGCGACGAGGCTCACCAAGGCCGGGTTACGCGCCGGGGGCCACGCATCCATGGAGGCGGCGCTGCAGTACGAGGCGCTCGCTCAGCCGGTGACGTTCGCGACCGACGATCTGCGCGAAGGGCTCGCGGCGACGCGCGAGAAGCGAACCCCGACGTTTAACGGGCGCTGAGCGCGACCTGGGTTCCGGGGGGGTTGGAACCCAACAGTCGCACTCAACGCCCGAGTCGGGGGAGTTGTCACGAAGCCCCCGAGCGATCCTTCAGGTCACTCGCCTTCCCCTTGCGAGCGCCCCTCCGAATCGCCGGGGGCTTCGTCGCGCACGACGCTAGGCATCCGCGCACGGCGCGTCAACGCTGCGGACGGCGGGCCTGTGGACACCGTTGGGGATGACGTGTTGATAGTGCGGGGTGTCCCTGTGGACGTCGCGGGCACAGCGCTGTGGACGCCGATGTGTACGACGTCCGCCAGCGGCAACTGACCTGCGAATTCGTCGTCCACGCGGTGTGGGTGACGGAAAGTTGTCCGCTGTCTCGACTACCGTGCGGCCATGGCGGCGGGCACCGAGAGCGACTTGCTCCTCGTGGAAGGCATGGTCGTCGAGGTCATGCGCAGCCCGCGCCGGCGCCGCACGATTTCCGCCCATCGCGTCGGTGACCGCATCGTCGTACAGGTCCCGGCCCGGATGTCGCGGGCCGAAGAGGCGCGATG
Source organism: Mycobacteriales bacterium (assembly GCA_036269855.1). GTDB lineage: Bacteria > Actinomycetota > Actinomycetes > JAFAQI01 > JAFAQI01 > DATBDO01. The sequence goes on along the minus strand of DATBDO010000094.1, from coordinate 10,854 downwards.
GGTCGAGCAGATGACGCGGCGCGTCCTCGCCGGGGAGCGTCGGGTGCAACGCAGCGACGACGAGCTCATCCAGCGCGCCGGCGAGCTGTCGGCGCGACATCTCGGTGGACGCGCGGCGCCCGCGTCGGTTCGCTGGGTTGACAATCAGGTCTCCTGCTGGGGTTCGTGCACACCAGTGGACCGCACCATCCGGTTGTCCCGGCGATTGGTCGGCATGCCGGACTACGTCGTCGACTACGTGTTGCTGCACGAGCTTGCGCACTTGCTGGAGCCCGGTCACGGCCCCCAGTTCTGGGAGCTGCTGGCCGACTATCCAAAGCTGGAGCGGGCCCGCGGCTACCTCGAGGGCGTCACCGCGGCGGCCGGGCTGCCGGGCCTCGCCGAGCCGCCTGCCGCCTAGTGACTCGTCGCATCGTCGCGGTGCACGCAACCGTGCCTGTGGTTCCCGACTCGCTCGCGGCGGCGATGCTCGAAGACGTCGTCGATCTCGTGGCAGAGATGCAACAGGTCGACGGTGCGCTCGTCGCCACCACAGCGAGTGAACCAGTCGCTCGCGCGGTTGCCTGGCCAGGCATGCCCGTGGTCGTCGTCGAGTCGCCCGACGTCGGCGCGGGTCTCGATGCGTTGATCGGAGCCGGCGCCGATGAGGGCGCGCTCGTCTGTGCTGACGCGCCCGACCTGCCGGCGTTGCTGCTCGGCAAGCTGTTCAGCGCGTTGACCAGTGTCGAGGTGGCCATTTGCCCGGCCGCGTCCGGTGATCTCGTCGCGGTTGCGAGTCGGCTGCCGGTGCCCACCTGGCTGGCCGACCTCCAGCTGACGTTGGACGCGCCTGACGCGATCCTTGCCCTGCGGGCCGCGGCACCGACGCGTGCGCTCGTCGTCGGCAGCGGCTGGCACCGCATCCGCACCGTCGCGGACATCGTGCGGCTCGATCCGGGCCTCGAAGGCTGGGAAGCGACGAGAGCTTGGCGCGCTAGTCGTCCAGGGAGCTGATGTCGAGCGCCGGTCCGGAGTCGCGGTCGACGAACTCGAAGGGGTCGTCGAGGTCCTCCGCGGTCGGGAGCAGGTCCGGGTGTCCCCACAGACCGTCGCGGGCGTCCACGCCGCGCCTCGTGGTCAGCAGTCCCCAGAGCGCAGCGGCGTCGCGCAGCCGGCGCGGCCGCAGCTCCAGGCCCACCAGTGACGCGAACGTCGCCTCGGCCGGTCCACCGCTCGCCCGGCGCCGGCGCATGCTCTCGTTGAGCGGGCCGACCGACGGCAGACTCGGCGTCGCGGCTGCAAGGGTGACGCTGTCGACCCAGCCCTCGACCAAGGCGAGCAGCGTCTCCAGCCGGGCGAGCGCGGCCTGCTGCTCCGGCGTCGGCTCCGGCGCGAACAGTCCGTCGGACATCGCCTGCTGCATCGCCTCGGGATCGCTCGGGTCGAGGTTGCGAGCCAGCTCCTCCAGGCGAGTGGGGTCGACGGAGATGCCCTCGGCGTAGCCGACGACCAGGTCGACCAGGCGGCCGGGGAGCCACGGCGCGTGCGTGAACAGCCGATGGTGCGCGGCCTCGCGGAGCCCGAGGAACAGTCGCACCTCGTCGAGCGGCACCTCGAGACCGTCGGCGTAGGACCGCACGCCTTCGGGAAGCAGCGCCGCCAGCCCCGGCGGGCCGAGTGGCAGGCCGATGTCGGTGGCGCTGACCACCTCGCCCGCGAGCGCGCCGAGCGCCTGACCGAGCTGCCCGCCGAACATGAGGGCGCCCACTTGCGTCATCACGCCCATCAGGGGCGCGGCCATTGCGCGCGCCTCTTCGGGCATCGCGTTGCCGAAGGACGCGACCACGCGCGCGGCCACCGGTTCGACGAGCCGCGACCAAGCCGGCTGGGTGGCATCGAGCCAGCGCCGGCGACTCCATGCCTCGGTGCTCGTCACTCCCGACGGGAGCGCAGAGTGCGTGTCGAGCCAGACGTCGGCGAGCCGGATCGCATCGGCGACCTGCTCGCTGTCTTTGGCCGTCGTACCGGCGTCGGCGCCGATCGTCTGCAGCGCGGCCTGGCGCGCCAGGTTCCAGTTGACCGGGCCGGTCTGCCCGGACATGAGGTCGCCGAGCTGGCGCAGCATGGCACCGAGATCGGCCCCTTCGGGACCGCCCGCGCCGGCAAAGCCGAACGGCTGGTCAGTCGCCATGACCCCACGGTAACCGCGAAGATGACGGGCATGGCCCGCGGCGTAGACGGTGTTCGCGCAGAGCGGACCCCGGGCACGGTCGCCGTCACCGGGGCGGCCGGTGAGATCGGTTCGCGGGTGCTCCGCCGTCTGATCGCGTCGGGGGAGTGCAAGAAAGTCGTGGGCATCGACACCGCCCGCGCCGGTGCCGCGCGGCCCGACGTGCCCGGTGTCACCTGGCGGCGGGCGGACGTGCGCGATCCGGCGTTACGCAGCAGGTTCGCCGGCGTCGACACCGTCGTGCACCTCGCCGTCGACCGGCGACCGGACGCTGCCGCCACCGAACGGCGCACGCTCAACGTCCGCGGCACCGACACCGTCCTGACCGCGGCCGCAGCGTCCGGCGTCGGCCGGGTCGTGCTGCTGACGAGCGCGATGGTGTACGGCGCAGCTGCCGCGAACCCCATCCCGCTGCCCGACGACGCACCCATCCGGGCCGAGCCGGACCTCAGCCTCGTCGGTGACTGGGTGGAGATGGAGCGGCTGGCCGCGGTCACGGCCCGAGCCCATCCGTCCGTGGACGTCGTGGTCGTCCGCCCGGCCTCGCTGGTCGGCGCCGTACCTGATGCGCTGCTGCCGCGCCTGTTCGAGGCGCCGCGGCTGCTGGCGATCAGGGACGTGACCGCGCACTGGCAGTTCTGCCACGTCGACGACCTCGTCGACGCGCTCGTCTGGGGCGCACTCGGCCGGGTCCGGGGCGGCGTCACCGTGGGCAGCCTGGGTTGGCTGAGCCAGGAGGACGTCGAACGCATCAGCGGGCTGCGCTCCCTCGTCGTACCGGGAGCCATGGCTTTCGGCGCGGCGGAGCGGCTTCATCGGATCGGCGTGCTGCCGGCGCCGGCGAGCGAGTTGCACTACCTCGCCCATCCCTGGGTGATCGGCGCCGACCGGCTGGTCGCAGCGGGGTGGAGCCCCGAATGGGACAACGAAGCAGCGCTGCGGGCCCACCTCGACGAGCTGGGTGACCGCGCCGGCCGCGGACTGTCCCGGCTGCAGCGAAAGGACGCGACCGTGGCAGCCGCCGGCGCGACGGTCGCGTTGGTGGGTACGGTCGCCATCGCGCGGGCGCGCGCAGCGAGGAGGCGACGTCGTGGGTGATCAAGCGACGACAGCCGTTCGGCTCGCCGAGATCCGCGAGAGTCCGCTCTCGATCGACGAAGTGGTGGCCGCGGTTCAGGACCCTGCCGCCGGCGGCACCGTGATCTTCGCCGGCGCGGTGCGCGACGTCGACGACGACCGACCGGTGACCGAGCTCGACTACACCGCGCATCCGAGTGCGGTGGCCGAGTTGCGCGCCGTGGCGGAGTCAGTCGCGGGACGCTTCCCTGTCGTGGCCGTCGCGGTCACCCATCGCATCGGTCAGTTGCGGATCGGTGACCTTGCCGTGGTGATCGCCGTGTCGTGTCCGCACCGCGGCGAGGCGTTCGACGCGGCCCGTGCCTTGATCGACGAACTCAAGCAGACCGTTCCGATCTGGAAGCACCAGGTCTTCGATGACGGTTCACAGGAATGGGTCGGCACGCCATAACCAGAGATCTCTGCACACTCGTTGACATCCGACCTACCATGTGTCGCACACACGCTGTTCGCACGACGTTTCGGAGTCTGTTCTCATGGCCATCCTCGCGTGGACCCTCGGTCTGCCGACGGTCGCAACCGCGATGGCGATTCTTTGGGTGCACTGGGCGGCCCGCCCACGCGGTCCGATGGAGACCCGGGAATCCGTTGCGCAGCACGAAAAATTCAAGTCCGCGCTCGCAAGCGCGGAGGGCTCAGCGCCTAAGACTGGCTGAGGTGCCGAGCGCGGCTGCTCAGTGCTGCTGCGCTGCGCTCCAGTCCACGCAGTAGTCCTGCGTGGTGCCGTTGTCCTGGTAGAAGACGACGCAGACCTGGTGCGGCTTGTGCCGGACGGGCTGGTCGGCGAGAGCCGTGCCCGCAGCACCTCCGATCGTGCCCAGCAGGCAGATGGCGAGGACGAGACGGCGGGTCATGGTGTGTTCCCCTTGCTGGGTTGGGACGACGCGGTATCGCATTCGGTGACGGCGGTGGTCGGGACGAGTGGGCAGAGCTGGCCTTCTTTGGAGATGCCGACCCCGTTGGTTCCGGCTACGTCGATCGGAAGCCGGACGCGAATGGTCGGGTTGTGGTGGACGTCGCAGCCGGCACTGACGTTGTAACCGGCCGCGTGGCCACCACAGACGCTCGGCGCACCGTGCCACGGGAACGACGTCGGCCGGATGTGCTCGGTGTCGTGGGCGGCGGGCGTGACGCGTGGGCTGGTGGCCGGCGCGGCGGCGTGGCGCACGTGCTGTGACGCCGCCTTGATCCGCAGGGCCGGCTGCATCGCCGGCGCCTTGGTGGTCGGGTGGGAGTGGGCGCCGAAGGGGACGACCGTCGCGACCGCGAGGCCGGTGGCGGCGACCGCAGCCGCGCTCGCACCGCGCCGGGCGATGTGCCTGAGCCGTCCGGCGGCGCGCATGCCGTGCAGCCAGGGGGCGAGCGCGATGAGACCGACGGCCGGCATGGTGCCGCCGCGCGCGGAGTATTCCCGGCGCAGCGTGCGGCGGGCCCGGTGCAGCAGTGACCGGACCGAGGGCTCGGACATGCCGAACCGCTCGCCGATCTCGTCGTAGGAAAGCCCCTCGACCTCGCGGGCCCACAGCACTGACGCCTGCCGACCGGGCATGGCCTCGAGGGAGTCGAGGGCGATGCGCGCCTCGTCGCGCGCGACGACCACGTCGGCGGTGTCACGACCGGTCCGGCTCGTCGGGGGCAGCTCAGCGACCGGAGTGGATCGCCCACGCACACGCAGTCGGTCGATCACCAGCCGGCCGGTCACCACGGTGAGCCAGGCCATGAGGTCGTCCTCGGTGGCCAGCAGGTGCCGGTGCTGGAACGCCCGAAGGAGCGCCTCCTGCACGACCTCCTGCGCCTCGTGCTCGTCGTGCAGCCGCCGGGCTGCGTAGCGGATGAGCCTCGGGCCCGCCTTGCGGAGCGCCTCGTCGAGCTCGACCGCCTCGTCGGGCGTGGGCTGGGCGGGGACGACGCTGAGCAGCGGACGGGCCGGCTCGGCGGGATATGGGTCCAGCCCTGGCTCGGCCGGTGCCGGCGGGATCTGCTTCGAGGAGAGCGGCAGGTCCGATGCGGTCGTCATCTGGGCCTCTTCTGCGGGCGTGCCTGGGAGAGCACCCGCAACGGTGTCAACGGCCGGGGAGGAGAAACGTTTCGCCCCCCCGAGAGATTTCCCATTCTGCCCGAGATGTGGGGATTCGCCCAGGCGGGGCTCGTGCGGGCCCCTCAAGTCGGGGTTCCGGGGATGCCGACGACTAGGTCAGCCCCTCTTCACCCACCAGGCGAGGACATCAGACATGGATCACGTCGTCTTCTACGCAGGTCCCGACGCTGCGCCGGGCTTCCGCCGCTTCTCCTCCCTCGATGAGGCGGTTCGCTTCGTCGAGCACATGCGCAACGTCGAGGGCGTCGAGGACGTCTCGGTCAACCTGCTGACCCCGGTCCCGCTCGCGTTCCGCGCCTACTACAAGGTCGAGGTTCCCCCGGTCGAGATGTCCCCGGCCGAGGTTGCCGCGGTCCCCGAGCAGCCGATGGCGGCAGAGCCCGTCCTGCCGGAGCCGGTCGACCCCATGCCGATCGACGCAGTGCCGGTGGATGTGGCGCCGGTGGAGGTGCTCGCACCTGCCGAGCCCGTGCCCGCGGCGAACGGCAAACGCTCGTTGGGCTTCTTCGCGCATTAGCCTGGCCGTATGTCACGGCGCGGGCTGACGTTCGGCCTGGCCGGGGTTCTTCTGGTCGTCCTGGTCGTCTTGGCCGCTGTCCTACCGGTGCCTTACGTCGTCCTCGTCCCGGGCCCGGTCACCGACACCCTCGCCGACGTCCCCGGTACGACGACACCGGTGGTTTCGGTCAGCGGTTCGCGCACCTATCCCACCGGCGGCCATCTCTACCTCACGACGGTCGGCGTCGTACCAGCCTCTTGTGACGAGCATCCGACGCTGCTGCAGGCGTTACGCGCCTGGTTCGACAGCACGGACGCGGTCGAGCCGGTGCAGGTGCAGTGTCCGCCCGGGCAGAGCACCCAGCAGGTGCAACAGGGCAACGAGAACGACATGACCCAGTCGCAGCGTGACGCGATCACCGCAGCGCTGCTGCAACTCGGTTATCCGACGCTCACGCGGCAGGTCACCGTCGCGGACCTCACGCCCGGTGTACCGGCCGCCAAAGTTCTGCAGGTGAACGACGCCGTTCTCGCGATCGACGGCACGTCAGTCGACGGGCTCGACGCCTTGCGTGCTCAGCTCGCCAAGCACAAACCGGGCGACTCGGTGACGGTGACGATCGATCGCGGCGGCAAGCAACGCGACGTCACCGTGCGCACGGTCGCCGCGCCCGGAACTACCCGGGCGATCATCGGCTTCACGCCGGATCTGCGCGCGACGTTCAAGGACGTGCACGTGAAGATCGGTATCAATCCCGCACAGGTCGGCGGCCCGAGCGCCGGGCTGGCCTTCACCCTCGGCATCGTCGACCAACTGACGCCGGGCGAGCTGACCGGCGGCAAGACCGTCGCGGTGACCGGCACGATCGACGGGTTCGGGCAGGTCGGTCCGATCGGCGGCATCCAGCAGAAGATCGCCGGAGCCAAGCGCGCGGGCGCGACGGTCTTCCTGGCGCCGGCCGGTGAATGCGCGGACGCGCGATCGGTGGCGCCGTCGTCGATGACGCTCGTCAAGGTCAACACGCTCAAGGACGCGCTCGACGCGTTGGCAGCTATCGACTCCGGCACCGGTTCGTTCCCGCACTGCTGACCGGGTCCGAGCGCCAGTCGTCACTACGCTTCCGGCATGGCGCCCGCGGTCCCGTTCGCCCTCGTGGGCGTGGTGCAGCTGACCGCGGTCGCGGTCTGGCTGGGGGTCGCCGGTGCGGTGTCGTTCCCGCGGCTGCGCCGGCGGGTCACCCCGCTGTTCGTCCTCGGGGCCTTGGCGATGGCGGTCGCCGACGCGGTCACCGCGGTGCGCTTCGGCACCAGCCGATCGGATCCGGTCGCATGGCTGCGTGTCGCCGGGCTTGCCCTGCTCGCGATCGGCGCGACGCGCGGTAGCGGTCAGTCGCTGGTCGCGCCGTCGTTCGCAACCGGCGCCGTCGTCGTACCGCTCGGCGCCGCTCCGACACCGTCGCTCGTCGCGGGCGCGGTCGGCGTGCTGGGCGGGGCCGGCGCGTGGTTGCGTGGTCGCCGGCCGGGTGCCGACCGCTGGCTCGGTGCATTGCTTGCCACCGGGTTGGCGTTGTCAGGCGTCGCCGCGGCGCTGGCCGGACCGGCCCGCGACGACAGCAACGCCGCACTCGCCGTACTCGCGTCGCGTGCGGCCGCCACCGTCGCCCTTATCGGTGCGCTCGTCCTGCTGGCCCGGCTGTTGCTCGTCGGCAAGATCGTGGGCTCGATCCTCGCCGGGGTGGTGGCGATGGCGGTTGCGGCGGTCGGCGTCGTCGGCACCGGCGTCGCGAGCGAAGTGCAGAGCGAGCAGTCGCAGCGGCTCCTTCAGGTGGCGAAAACCGAACAGGCAAACCTGGGGGCGCTTGCCACTCGCGCCATCTTGTTCGCGCAGGTCGTCGCGCAGTGCCCGCGTCGCAACCAGCTCGACCGCTGCGTCACTTTCCTGAAACTGTTCTCCGACCAGCCGGATTACTTCGGAGCCGTCGTACGGCGCGGAAAGGGCGCCGTGATCGTGGCTCCCGACAGCTCCGCGCTGAACAACGCCGCGCTGGTTCAGCTCGCCGGCAGCACGGTCGTGCAGGATGCGCTGCAGCGCGGCGCGAGCTCGCAGTCCGCACCGAGCGGGCCGATGATCCTCGACGGCTCGCCGTCGAAGCTGGTCGTCGTCGCCGCGGTGCCGGGGCGGCCGGCCAACACCAGCGGGGATGCCCGCGTGCGGCCGACATTCGCCGCGGTCTACGGCATCGGTATCGGAGACGACTACCTGAGCAGTCCGTTGCGCTCGCCCGGTTATGACGTGTCGGTCATCGTCGGCGACAGGGTGCTCGCCAGCAGTCTCGACGCGCGCGGCGGTCGCGCCGTACTCGCGGAGGCGCGCGCCGCGCACGTCGCGAGCGCAGATCCGTCGGTCGAGAAGGTGGTGCCCGCGGAGACCGATCGACCGACTGTTGCGCTAGTTCCTGTGACGTCTGCGGGCAACGGCGATGTGCGCATCGCGACGCTCGCCGTGAGCCAGCCGGCGAATGAGGCGTTGAGTGCCCAGCGAGCGGTGCTCCGCCGGCTGTTCCTGACCGCGTTGCTGGCGCTGATCGTCGTGGCTCTGTTGGCGATCGCGCTCGCGCAACGGATCGCCGAACCGGTACGACGGTTGACCATCGCGGCCGGGCAGGTCCGGCGGGGGGAGCTCGACACCCAGACGACCGTCGGCTCGCGCGACGAGGTGGGTCGGCTCTCACGCGCGTTCGACGCGATGACCGCGTCGCTGCGCACGTTGACGGCAGACCTGCGGTCCACCGCGGAGCAAGAGCAGACGCTGCGCGCCCGGCTCGAGACCGTCGTGTCGTCGATGACCGACGGTCTGCTCGTCACCGACGCGAACTGGAAGGTCACCTCGGTCAACCCCACCGCGGCACAGCTCATGGGCCGGGACGCCGACGACCTGGTCGGCAAGTCGCTCAATGACGTGCTCACGGCCGAGGACAACGAGGGACGGCCGGCGCTGCGCGGTGCCAACCGCAGGACCGTCGATGCGGAGCTGGTCCGGGCCGACGGTGACCGGCTGCCGGTGCGCATCGGTGTCGCGCCGCTCGCCGACGGGCAGGGCCGGGTCGTCGTCCTGTCCGACCGCAGTCGCGAGCACGAGGTCGACCGGATGAAGACCGAGTTCCTCGCCAACATCAGTCACGAGCTTCGTACGCCGCTGACCCCGATCCGCGGGTACGCCGAGATGATCGCCCGCCGGCCGGAGCTGTCGCGTAAGCAGGTCGAGACGTTCCTCGACGAGATCCTCAACTCCACCGGTCGGATGAGCCGGGCGGTCGAGCTGCTTGTCGATGTGGCGGCGCTGGAAGGCGGGCGGATCGTCCCGCAGCACAGCCGCATCACAGCGCGCTCGTTCGTCGACGAGCGGGTGGAGACATGGAAGGCGCGCTACCCCGAGCGCGCCGATGACTTCAAGCGTCGGGTCGCCACCAAGCTCCCGCCGCTCGACATCGACCGGCATTGGGTGGGTCGTGCGCTGGATGAGTTCGCCGACAACGCGGTGAAGTACACGGACCGCGGGACAGCGATCACGCTCACCGCGACCGCCGTCGACGATGACGCCTCGATGATCCGGCTCGCCGTGAAGGACGCGGGTGCCGGGTTCGACCCGCAGCGGGCGGCGGAGCTGGTCGGCGACTTCTCGCAGGCGGACGCGTCGGAGACTCGCCGCGTTGGCGGGCTCGGACTCGGGCTCGGTTTCGTCAACCGGGTCGCCGAACGGTTCGGTCTCGAGCTCAGCGTCGAGACGCAACCGGGGAAGGGTAGCGAGTTCGCGCTGCTCGTTCCGACCGCTGACGGCGTAGGTTCCTGATGTGACATTCCGGATCCCGACGGCCCGGCTGCCGCGATTGCCGGGGCGGGCGCGACTCTTCCTGCCGCTGCTGATCGCGCTCGTCGTGCTGATCATCGCGGTGGTCATCTACGTACGGATCTATACCGACTACCTGTGGTTCCAGTCGGTCGGGTTCACGTCCGTGTTCTCCCGCCGGTTGATCACGAAGCTCCTGCTGTTCTTCGTCTTCGGCGGCGTGATGGCTCTCGTGGTCGGCGCCAACATCGTCATCGCGCACCGGTCGCGTCCGCCGTTCCGGCCGATGTCCCCGGAGCAGCAGCAGCTGGAGATGCTGACCCAGGCGCTGCAGTCCCGCCGCCGATGGCTGCTCGCCGGGGTCCTCATCCTCGTCGGCGCCATCACCGGCGCCGCTGCGGCCGGGCGTTGGCGCACCTGGCTGTTATGGCGCAACGGCCAGCACTTCGGCGTGCAGGATCCGCAGTTCCACAAGGACGTCTCCTACTTCGCGTTCACCTATCCGTTTCAGCGGTGGATCCTCGGCGTCCTGTTTGCGATCGTCGTGGTGTCGCTGATCGCTGTGTTGTTGACGTCGTACCTGTACGGCGGTTTCCGGCCGCAGACGCCTGGGGCCAAGGTGACCCCGGCTGCCCGCGCGCACATCAGCGTGCTGCTCGGAGTGTTCGTCCTGCTCAAGGCGGTCGCCTACTGGCTCGATCGCTATGGGGTCAACTTCTCCCGCCGCGGCTTCGTCGACACCGGCGCTTCTTACACCGACGTGCATGCCGTGTTGCCGGCCAAGACGATCCTGGTGTTCGTCGCGGTCATCTGTGCCGGCATCTTCTTTGCGAATGTGCGGATCCGCAACTGGCGGATGCCGCTCATTGCGTTCGGTCTGATGGTCGGATCGGCGATCGTCATCGGCGGGGTCTATCCGCTGCTTGTGCAGCAGTTCTCGGTGCGACCGAGCGAGGCGGACAAGGAGGCGCCGTACATCACCCGCAACATCGCGGAGACGCGGCTCGCTTACAACCTCCAGCCGACGTCGGAGGTGCAGTCGACCGACTATGCGGGTGCGGTGAC
>DATBDO010000093.1:0-21503 GCA_036269855.1 Mycobacteriales bacterium | reverse complement strand
GTCGCGGGCGAGGCGATCCAGACCGCGCTCGACCGGGCCGGGTTCAGCGTGTCGAGCGGGTCCTCGTGCTCGTCGTCCGCGTTGACGCCATCGCACGTCCTCGAGGCGATGGGAGTGCTGACCCATGGCAACGTGCGGGTGTCACTGCACGGCGGCGTCGGTGCGGCCGACGTGGACCGGTTCCTGGACGTCGTACCCGGCATCGTCGAGGACCTCCGCCGCACAGCTGGGGCGCAGGACCTGTGAGCGAGCCCGCGCTGGTGATCGACGCGATCGGTCGGCGTTGTCCGCTGCCGGTCATCGACCTCGCGAAGCGCATCGGCGACGTCCCGGTCGGAGCGGTCGTCGAAGTGCTCTCGGACGATCCGGCGGCCGGGAGCGACATCCCCGCGTGGTGCCGGATGCGGGAGCATGAGTACGTCGGGTCAGAGCCGCGGGATGCCGCGGTTGCCTACCAGGTGCGCCGGTCGCGCTAGCGCTCTAATGCCCGAGCACGAGGGACGCGGCGTCGTAGCCGAAGACGATCACCGCGACGGCGATCAACATGCTGACGCCGCGGAATGCGCGCCGGGTCTGGGTCGCCTCGATGCGGAGGTCCGTTTCGTACTTCGCCGCGAAGATCAAGCCCATCTCGGCCTGGCTGGGGACGGTCAGCGGACGCGTCGGCAGGTTCACACCATCCACATCGGCCGCAGACATTCGGTCCGGTTGCCCCGTTCAGACCGGAACTCAGCCACCATTCAGCCTGATCCGTCAGAACTACGTACAGACGTAGTACTGCGGCAGCGGTCAGCGCAGATGGGGCGCGACCTCGGCGGCCGCCTCGGCGCCGTAGGTCTCTGTCAGCCGCCCGAGTGCGTCGTCGCGGTCGACGTCGTACTCCTGCGGGCCGACCGTCTCGAGGCACAACGTCGCCAGCAGGCTGCCGACCTGGGCCGCCCGCTCGACCGGCAAACCCCACGATCGGCCGGAGAGGAACCCGGCGCGGAACGCATCGCCGCCCCCGGTGGGGTCGGCGAGCTCACGGGCCGGTACGACGCCGATGCGCACCTGATCCGCGCCGGCCATGTCGATCACCGCGCCCGCGGCGCCATGCGTCGTGACCCGCACGCCAACCCGCGCCAGCACGTCCTCCGCCGACCAGCCGGTCTTGTGCTCGGTGAGTGCCGCCTCGTAGGCGTTGGTCAGTAGCACGTCGGCGCCGTCGATCAGGGTGCGCACCTGGTCGCCGTCGAGCGAGGCGAGCTGCTGCGAGGGGTCGGCGACGAACGGGATGCCGCGCTCCCGCGCCTCCGTGGTGTGCCGCACCATCGCCGCCGGATCGTTGGGGCTGACGACGACGAGGTCGAGCGGGGCGAGGGGTCCGAGCTCGATCTCCCGGGCCTCGCTCATGGCACCCGCGTAGAAGGACGCGATCTGGTTGTGGTCGGTGTCGGTGGTGCAGACGAACCGGGCAGTGTGCTTCAGCTCCGACATCCGCACCGCGGTCGTGTCGACGCCGTGACGCTCGAGCCAGGCGCGGTAATCGGCGAAGTCCGCGCCGACCGCACCCACGAGCAACGGCCGGAGCCCGAGCACGCCCATGCCGAACGCGATGTTGGCCGCGACGCCGCCGCGACGCACCACGAGGTCGTCGACGAGAAAGGACACCGACAGATGCGCGAGCTCGTCGGGGAGCAGCTGCTCGGCGAAGCGGCCCGGATAGGTCATCAGATGGTCGGTCGCGATGGATCCGGTGACCGCGATACGCATGGCGCGACACGCTAGCCGAGAGGCGGGCCGTTATTACTCGTGGGTAAGAGTTGGCTACCGGTCAGTAGCCCCATAACTTCATCGCGTGCCCTCCCAGATCACGGCGTCGGACCCCGACCTGGCCGCCCTCATCGAGGACGCGAAACGGCTGCAGCTGGCCATGCTGCCGCGCCCGCGCACCCTGTCCCCGCGGGTCATCGACCTGACGGGTACGGAGATCCGAATCCCCGAGGCGACCGCGTCCCTGCTGAACGAGCTCGACCCCTACGGCACCTAATCCTCCCTCCGAAACCGAAAAAGGCCCGCTGCGTCCAGCAGCGGGCCTTTTCGACGTAGGAGGCCTAGTGGAAGGAGTCCCCGCAGGCACAGCTGCCCGTGGCGTTGGGGTTGTCGATCGTGAAGCCCTGCTTCTCGATGGTGTCGACGAAGTCGATGACGGCGCCGCTGAGGTAGGGCGAGCTCATCCGGTCGACGACGACCTTGACGCCGCTGAAGTCGGTGAGCTGGTCGCCGTCGAGCGTGCGCTCGTCGAAGAACAGCTGGTAACGCAGGCCCGAGCAGCCGCCGGGCTGGACGGCGATGCGCAGCGCAAGGTCGTCACGGCCCTCCTGGTCGAGCAGGTGCTTGACCTTCGACGAGGCAGTGTCGGTGAGAACGATGCCGGTCGCGGTCTCGGTGGCCGGCTCGGTCTGGTCGGTGTCCTGGACGGTCATGACTACAGGGTACGTCGGCAGCGCCTCATCTATTCCCCGGTCCCCAGCGGCGCGCCAGGGCGGCGGCGGCCTGCTCCACCCCCGCAGCGCCGGCCGCGAGGGCAGCCTCGGGCGATCCCAGCAGGTCTGCCACCGCCTCGATGTCGTCCACTCCTGCCGCTGCGGCGTCCCGCCGGCCGACCGCTGCCCTACCGGCAACAGCCACGCACGGCACTCCGGCCTCCTGGGCGAGCCGGGCCATGCCCATGACGACCTTGCCGCGCAGCGACTGGGCGTCGAGACTGCCCTCTCCGGTGACGATGAGGTCGGCGGTGGCAACCGAGCCGCGCAGATCGACCGCGTTGGCCACCACCTCGAAGCCCGACATGACACCGGCACCGAGAGCGAACAGGCCGAAGCCGAGACCGCCCGCCGCACCGGCGCCTGGGCGGTTGCGCAGGCCGGGTTGTGCGGTGCCGGCCTCGACGACGTCGGCCCAGCGCCGGAGCGCATCGTCGAGGTCCAGCACGGCCTCCCGGTCGGCTCCTTTCTGCGGCCCGTAAACGGCGCTCGCACCGTTGGGGCCGAGCAGGGGGTTGTCGACATCCGTTGCGGCGACGATCGAGACCTGCAGCGGGTGAGGTGGCAGCACCTGGGTGAGGTCGACGAGCGCCGCACCGCCGGCCGTGAGCCGCTCGGCCGGCTGCGCCCCGAGAGCGGCCCAGAGGCCGGCACCGCCGTCGTTCGTCGCCGTACCGCCGAGGCCGACGACGACTCGCTTCACGCCCGTCGCGATACCGGCGACCAGCTCTCCGACTCCGTACGACGTCGTACGGCGCGGGTCTCGGCGGTCAGGTGCGAGCAGGTGCAGTCCGGCGGCTTGGGCCGCCTCCACGTAACCGGTGCCGTCCGCGACGAGGACGTCGGCGGAGACCGGGTCGCCCAGCGGCCCGCGGACAGTCTGCGTCCGCCGCTCCCCGGTCAGCCGCGACGCAAGTACGTCGATGAAGCCGGGGCCGCCGTCAGACATCGGTATCGCGGTGATGTCGGCGCGAGGGGCGACGGCGCGGAAGCCGGCGACGATCGCGGCAGCGGCTTCGACCGCGGTGAGCGTCCCGCCGAACGAGTCCGGCGCGACAAGAACTCGCATGACGCGCATCCTGCCGTGCCGATAGGAAGTTGGTGTGGAGGTAACCGTGCGGCCGCTCGCGGAGGCCGACGTGGATGCCGCGCGTGAGGTGCAGACACGATCGTTCGCAGCGCATGATCGGGCGTACGGCGACCCGGTGCCGCCGGTGAACGATGCGGTCATCGAACGGCAGCGCGGCCGATTTCGTCATTTCCTGAACCATGACCCGCAGGGATCGTGGGTCGCCGTGGCCGATGGTGCGGTGCTGGGCACTGCTCTTGCCCTTCGCCGCGACTCGCTGTGGGGGCTGTCGCTTCTCGCGGTGGACCCCGAAGCGCAGAGCCGTGGGATCGGCCGGCAGTTGCTCGCTGCCTCGCTGCGCTACGCCGACGGGGTGGATACCGCGGTGATCCTGTCCTCTCGCGACCCCCGAGCAATCCGCAGCTACGCGACCGCCGGGTTTGACCTCCATCCGCAGATCCGCGCGCACGGCCAACTCGATCGCTCGGTGTTGCCGCGTCCGGACCCGCGGGTGCGCACCGGCGACGCCTCACGGGCAGATTGGGCTGATGACGTCGACCGGGCTGTGCGTGGCGCAGCGCGTGGCGCCGACCACCAGATACTCACCGGACTGGCGCAGATGTTCGTCGTGGATGACACCACCGGCCGCGGCTATGCCTACCTGCGCGCCGACGGTCGCATCGTGACTGTTGCGGCCACCGACGACGAGACGGCGACCGCCCTCCTCTGGCAGTGCCTGGCGATCGAGCAGGACGTCGAGCGCGAGATCGACCACGTCAACGCCGGCCAGCAGTGGGCCGTCCGGGTCGCACTCGCCGCTCGGTTGACGCTCGAGCCCGCCGGCCCGGTGTTCTGGCGCGGGCGAACGCCGCCCGCGTCTTATCTACCCGACGGGGCTTACTTGTGAGCAAGTTCATCCCGGTACCGGAAGAGGGCGGTGGCGTCGTGTGTTGGACTTGTTGCGATGACAGCGACTTCTGACCTCGGGCTCGGCGTCGAACCGACGCCGTTGGCCTTGCTGTTGCTGGGCCAGCGGACCGACCCCGACAGCGAGCGCGGCACCTCCTGCCCGGGCGAGCTGCCGCCCGCGTCCGACCCCACATTGGTCGAACGGGCGCGCGCGGCGAAGGCTGCGCTCGGCGACTCGCTGTTCGTGCTCGGCCACCATTACCAGCGCGACGAGGTCGTCCAGTTTGCCGACGTCACCGGCGACTCGTTCAAACTCGCCCGCGAGGCCGCGGCCCGGCCGGAGGCGTCGTACGTCGTCTTCTGCGGCGTGCACTTCATGGCCGAGTCGGCCGACATCCTGACCGGCGGCCACCAGCAGGTGGTGCTCCCCGATCTGGCAGCCGGCTGCTCGATGGCCGACATGGCGACGGCGGAGCAGGTCGCCGAGGCGTGGGACGTGCTCGAGGATGCCGGCGTCGCTGACGTCACGGTGCCGGTGAGCTACATGAACTCCTCCGCGGCCATCAAGGCGTTCACGGGCAAGCACGGCGGCACCATCTGTACGTCGTCCAACGCCGAGGTGGCGGTGCGTTGGGCGCTCGACTCTGCTCGCCCGGGCGGGGGCTCGAAGGTTCTCTTCATGCCGGACCAGCACCTCGGGCGCAACACCGCCGTGCTGCAACTGGGTCTGTCACTCGACGACTGCGTCGTCTTCGACCCGCATAAGCCGAACGGCGGTCTGACCGTCGAGCAACTGCGGGACGCGACGATGATTCTGTGGAAGGGCCACTGCTCGGTCCATGGCCGGTTCACCCGTGAGTGTGTCGACGAGGTCCGCGAGCGCGTACCCGGTGTCACCGTGCTCGTGCACCCTGAGTGCAAGCACGAGGTCGTGACCGCCGCCGATCTGGTCGGCTCGACCGAGTTCATCATCAGAACCATCGAAGCCGCGCCCGCCGGATCCGCGTGGGCGATCGGCACCGAGCTCAACCTCGTGTCCCGGCTCGCGAAGCAGCATCCGGACAAGACGATCGTCTTCCTCGACAAGACGGTGTGCTTCTGCTCGACGATGAACCGCATCGACCTGCCGCATCTGGTGTGGGCGCTCGAATCGCTGGTCGACGGCCATGTCGTCAACCGGATCGAGGTCGATGCCGACACAACGCGCTGGGCGAAGATCGCGCTCGACCAGATGCTGGCCCTCCCCGGCTAACTCGCACACTTGTCAGCGCCTGCCGTTGCTATAGCCACGCCAGCTGCTGACAGGTCGGTCAGTTTGCGGCGCGCTTGTGCTTGCGGCGCTGGCGCAGATGCCAGAGCAGCGCGATCACGACGATGACGGCTGCGCCGATCGCGAAATAGGTGAAGTCGCGCGAGATCGTCTCGACGTGACTGCCGGCGAGGTAGCCGAGTGACGTCCAGCTGGCGACCCATAGCGCGGCACCGACCGCGTTGAACAGCAAGAACCGTCGCCAGGGCATCTCCACCGTGCCGGCGATGACGCCGTTGAGCTGACGCAGCCCCTCGACGAAGCGCGCGATGGTGACGACCTTGGCGCCGTGGTTCTCGAAGAACGCCTCTGCCCGGTCGAGTCGGGTGGGCGTGACGAACAGGTACCTGCCGAAACGTTCGATCAGCCGCCGCCCGCCCTTGCGGCCGATGAGGTAGCCGACGTTGTCACCCAGCACCGCGGCAGCGAACCCGACGACGCCGACAAGCCACACGTTGAGGTGGCCCGCGCCGGCATACAGCGACGCCGCGATGAGCATCGTCTCGCCCGGCAGCGGGACGCCGAAGTCCTCGAGGAACAGGAACAGACCGACCGCGAGATAACCCCAGTGGTGCAGCGTTCCCTCGAAGTGGTGGAAGACCCCGGGCAGCGGCTTGCTCGCCGCCGCGACGAGCCACGAGGGCAAGGTCACAGGCCCGGCGCGCCCCACACAGGGAACCAGCGCGAGAGGTCCGGTTCAACCTTCAGGTCCGAACCGAGGATCGCGCGCACCTGGAGCTCGCGCGCGTTGTCGCGCTGGTCCTTGCCGGTCGGTACGAAGGGGTACCAGGTGCCGCGCTTGTAGAGGTAGACCAGACCCACCGGCGACCCGCCGTCACCGGAGAAGGCGATGAGCGTGCACAGCAGCGCCGGGCCGAATCCCGCGTCGGACAGCGACGCGTTGACCGAGTGCAGGTCGCCGACCAAGTCTGGGAGGTCGCTGCCGTCGCCGTGCCGCGTGATCCAGGAGAAGCCGAACGAGTCGGTGTTCTCGGTGTACTTGTCGTTGTCGGCCTTCAGCAGCTCGTCGATCTGCTCGCGCAAACCGGCGAAGCCGCCGCCTTCGGCCGGCTTCACGCAGACCGACCCGACGCCGGTGGGCTTCAGACGCATTCCGGCCTCGAGCGTGATTGCCGCCGTAGGCAACGCGAACAGGTCGTCGAGGTCCGGCTTCACCGGTTTCGTCCGGCCGAGGATCGTGTCGAACAGGCCCACGAGATCAGGCGACCGGCTGGCCGAGCTCGGCGGAGATCGTCGCCAGCTGGGCCAGTCGCTTCTCCAGCGACGGGTGGGTCGAGAACAGCGACGAGATGCTGAACCCGTTGGCCAACGCGGGGGTGAAGAAGAACGCGTTGAACGGCTCGGCCGCGCGCAAGTCTCTGGTCGGGATCCGCGCCATGTCACCGGTGACCTTCTGCAGCGCCGAAGCCAGCGCCGATGGCCGGCCGGTCAGGAACGCACCCGAACGGTCCGCGGACAGCTCGCGGTAACGCGACAGCGCGCGCGTCAGAAGGAAGGAGATCGCGTAGACGACCACCGAGACCACCATCACGAGCGCCATGACGGCCGCCGCGTTCTGGTTGTTGTTGTCACGATTGCGACCGCCACCGAACCCGCCGCCGAAGAGCTGGCCGTAGAACATCATCCGCGTGATGAGACCGGCGAGGACGCCGAGAAAGGACGCGAGCGTCATCACGGCGACGTCACGGTGTGCGACGTGGGACAGCTCGTGCGACAGCACTCCCTCGAGCTCTTCGGTGTTGAGCCGCCGCATGATGCCGGTGGTCGCGCAGACCACGGCGTGCTTCTGGTTACGCCCGGTGGCGAACGCATTGGGGATGTCGACGTCAGCGATGGCGACCTTCGGCTTCGGCATGTCTGCCAACGCGCACAAGCGGTCGACGATGCCGTGCAGTTCGGGCGCCTCCTCAGGCGTGACGATCCGCCCGTGCATGCCGTAGAGCGCAATGCGGTCGGAGTAGAAGTACTGCGCAAACAACAGTCCACCCGCGATCACGATGACGAGTGCGTAGGACTGCACGTAGACGAGCAACGCGGCGATGACGACGACGTAGAGCAGGCCGAGCAAGAACATCGTCAACGTCATGCGCGCGACGAGACCGCGGTCGGGACGGAAACGAGAACGGGAGCGAGTGGACATCGTCGTCAGCCCGGGATCAGACCTTCGTCACCGAGGAGTTCACGTACCTCGGCGAGCGAAGCATCAGCGGACGGCAGGACAAGGTCGGACGAGACGATCTCGTCGTCCGGCAACGGCCGGCCGACCGCACGAACGCGGCTGAGCAAAGCGGCGAGAGACTGCGTGAACGACGCTTCGTCACCACCGTCGACGGCGGCCTGAAGCGCGTCGTCGAGATCGTTGAGGGAGTCCAGATCTCCGTCAGGTACGTCGACCTGGCCCTCCCCCAGGATGCGGACAATCACTTCTTCTCCTCTTGCGCAGCCGGCTCCGGTTCGGCTGCTGCCTGGGGTGTGCCGCCTTCGAGCGCGGCCGGAGCCTGACCGGCGGGCAACTCGCCCTTGAGCTTGGCGAGCTCAGCGTCGACGTCGCTGCCGGCGGACATGCTGTCCAGCTCGCGCTGGATGTCGTCCTGCTTGCCGAGCGGCGTGCTGGCGTCGTCCAGAGCGCCACTCGCGATGAGCTCGTCGACGGCACTCGCCCGAGCCTGCATCTGCTGCGTCTTGTCCTCGGCGCGCTGCATCGCCATGCCGACATCGCCCATCTCCTCGGAGATGCCGGACATCGCCTCGCCGATCTTGGTCTGCGCCTCGGCGGCGGTATAGGTCGCCTTGATCGTCTCCTTGCGAGTCCGGAACGAGTCGACCTTGACCTGCAGCCGCTGTGAAGCCTGAGTCAGCTTCTCTTCTTCGGCCTGCAGCTGCGCGTGCTGCGTCTGCAAGTCGGCCAGCTGCTGGTTGGCCGCCGCCCGGCGGGTGAGCGCCTCGCGCGCCAGGTCGTCGCGGCCTGCGGTGACCGCCTGCTGGGCCTGGCCCTGGAGCTTGTCGGTGGACGACTGCAGCTGCTGCATCTGGATCTCGATCCGCTTGCGGCTGGTCGCGACATCCGCGACCCCGCGGCGGACCTTCGTCAGCAGCTCGAGCTGCTTCTCGTAGGAATAATCGAGCGTCTCGCGCGGGTCTTCCGCTTTGTCGAGAACCTTGTTGGCCTTCGCCTTGAAGATCAGCGCCAGCCTGCGCCCCATACCCGCCATCTCGGCCCGGGCCCTCCTCATCAGGGCGCGGTCGCACCCCTGGACGGTCCAGCGTAGTTCCCGTTCTTAAGGAACGCTGAGCCAGCGCTGAGGCGTTCGTATGCTGGCCGCCGTGACCGATGAGGCGCCGACGGGCAAGGGGCGCCCGACCCCCAAACGCCGCGATGCGCGCAAACAGCGACGTCTGGCCACTCCCAAGAACCGCAAGGAAGCCGCCGCGCTGCGGCGGGAACGGCTGCGTGAGCAACGGGCCAACCAGCGCCGCGCGCTGCAAACGGGTGATGAACGTCACCTGCCGGCCCGCGATGCCGGACCGGCCAAGAAGCTGGCCCGCGACTACGTCGACGGTCGGTTCACGATGGGCCAGATCTTCTTCGGGATGATCATCGTCGTCTTCGGGCTGGCCTTCGTACCAGCGGCTGCCGCAACCGCCAACCTGGTCGTCGTCGTCGCCTTCCTCGCCGTCGTCATCGACTCGGTGCGGGTCGGCCGCGGTGCCCGTCGCGCGGTTGAAGAGAAGTACGGCGCCAAGGACACCACCGGCATCATCGCCTACGCGATGCTGCGGTCGATGCAGCCGCGGCGGATGCGGCGACCGCCAGCACCCAAGCGAAGCTGAGCAGTCCGCTCAGGTGCCCTTGCCGACGACGGTGAGCTGCTGGTCGCAGTGGGTGTCCATTTGCGGGCTCGGATGGAAACTCCAGCAGGCGAAGCCGAACGGCTTCTGTTCAGTGCCGGCGTGCGGCTGGACCGGTGGTGGCGGCGGACTCGTGCAAGGCCCTTCCTCGCAGTTCGACGCGTCCTCGGCGGCGGCATAGACGGTGTAAACGTGGCCGGCGGTCGGCGCCGGCAATTGCACGGTCAACTCGGTGACGGTGCCCTGACCGGGGTCGAGATACTGCGAGCCGCTCCACACCGGAAGGCCCACGCCAACCGGTCCGAGCCCGAGCGGGGTGAAGCCACCCGGAAGGCCTTCGGTGCCCTTCGCAGCCAGCACGTCACCCTCGCCGTCGACGATGTAGAGCCACAACTCCTGCGTCGTGGCATAGGCGCAGTACTGGCCGGCCCCGGCGGTCATCGTCCCTGGATGCAGGTTGCCCCCGGACTCGGCGTACCAGATCTCGAACTGACAGGAGTTGGTCCCGGTCGCCTGCCATTCGGCGCCGTCGAGGGTGACGGCCTCGGCCGTCCCCGGCATGAACAACGCCGCAACAGCGCAGGCGATGACGACAACCAGACTGCGGCGTCGAAGCATCCGTGTTCCCCCTTGTGCCCCGGTGCGCCGAATTGTGTTCGGTGCGGTCGGGATGCGCCAGGGAGGTTCAGTCAACCGGCTCCAGGCTCATCGGGCCGTAGACCTCTCGCCCGGTGTCGAGCAGCGTCACCTGGAGAACGCCGGCGGAGAGCAGCTCGCGCCAGTTCTCCCCGAGCCAGGTCTCGGCATCGCTTTGGGTCGGAAACGGCTCACCTGCCGGGGCCTCGGCCGGCTCGACCGACTTGCCCGCGGAGTCCTCGTATCGCCAGGTCCAGGCCATGCCGGGCACGCTATCCCTGCAGCTCGTCGACCAACGGCATGAGATACCGCTCCGCCGCATCCGCGAGTCGATCGAGTTGAGCGACTCGGTAGCGGCCCCACGAGAAGGCGGCGCCCTCCCAATCGCGGCCGGTCGCTGCGGCTGTCTCCCGAAGAAGGCGACGACGGTAGTCGTCGTTGTCGAACAACCCATGCCAGGTCGTACCTGCAACGGCGCCTTGCTGACAGCCGTCGCCCGGAAGCAGTTCTCTCCCGCCGTGGCGAGTCACCCTCCCGTGGTGGATCTGATAGCCGGTGACGTGCGTACCGTCCGCAAGCGAGGTCGACCGCTGCGCCAGGATCTTGGTCGGAGTAAAGGTCGTGCAGACCGGAAGCAGCCCGAGCCCGTCGACGCCGCCCGCTCCCGACTCGACGTCGTCATCGAGCCGTTCGCCGAGCATTTGGTAGCCCCCGCACACGCCGAAGAGCGGGCGACGCTGCCGTGCTCGCTCTCGGAGGGGCGGCTCGAAGCCGCGCGCTCGTAGCCAACCCAGATCGGCGACGGTCGCGCGCGTTCCGGGGACGATGACGAGATCGCTGTCAGTCAGCTGCTCCGGAACGTCGGCGAAAGTCAGAACGACGCCGGGTTCGGCGGCGAGCGGCTCGACGTCGGTGAGGTTGCTGGCCCGGGGTAGGCGAACCACGGTTATGCGCAGCACGTCCCGGCCCACAGGTGGTTGCGGGACCGGCATCCAGTTGGTTGCGAGGCTGTCCTCTGCGTCCAGGTGTAGCCGATCGTCATACGGCAGAACACCGAAGACCGGCAGTCCCGTGCGGCTCGAGAGGTCGTCGAGCCCCGGCTGCAAAACGGCGCGATCGCCGCGGAAGCGGTTGATGACGAAGCCGAGGATGCGGGCACGGTCAGGTTCGTCGAGGCAGGCGAGTGTTCCGATGAGAGATGCGAATGCGCCGCCGCGGTCGATATCCGCGACCAGAACCACGGGTAGATCAACCGCATGGGCGAGGCCCAGGTTGGCGATGTCGTGTTCGCGGAGATTGATCTCGGCCGCGCTGCCCGCCCCTTCGCAGACGATGACGTCGTACCTCGCAGCGAGATTCCGGTAGGCATCGGCCGCGACCTGACGGAGATCGTCACGGTTACGGAGGTAGTCCAACGCGTCGAGGTCGCCGGCAGCCTCGCCGTTGACGATGAGATGAGCACGTCGGTCGGTGCCCGGCTTCACGAGGATGGGATTCATTGACGCTTCGGCCGCGATCCCGGCGGCTTCCGCTTGCAAGTACTGAGCCCGGGCGATTTCACGGCCGTCGGCGGTGACGGCTGAGTTCAGCGACATGTTTTGCGCTTTGAACGGCGCGACGTGAACGCCGCGACGTGCGAGCAGCCGGCAGAGAGCCGCTACAACAGTGGTCTTGCCGGCGTTCGACGCCGTACCGCAGACGAGGAGCCCGCGGGCAGCAACCGTCAACTCTCGACCTTGCTGCTGACCCCGGCGGAATCGAACGTCGCCATCTCACCCAAGATGCGCGCCGCGGCCTGCACGATCGGAACCGCGATTGCGGCGCCGCTGCCCTCGCCCAGCCGCAACCGGAGGTCGATCAGCGGCTCCAGACGCAGGTGCTCGAGAGCACGTTTCGCCGCCGGCTCGGTCGAGCGGTGGCCGGCGATCAGATAGCCACGGACGTCCGGGGTGAGCTGTGTCGCCAGCAGTGCGGCAGCGTCGGCAATCAAGCCGTCGAGAAGTACCGGCACGCGATGTGCGGCACCCGCGGTGATGTAGCCGACCAGCGCAGCGATCTCTAGGCCACCGACCTCGCTGAGCACGGTCAATGGGTCTGCGGGAGTGTTCAGCCGTCTGAGGGCACGCCGGATGACGTCGATCTTGTGTACGACGGTCAGTTCGGCTGCGCCGGCACCGGGGCCGGTGATGTCGCCGGGATCCGCGTTGACCATCGCGGCGACGACGGCCGTTGCGGCCGTGGTGTTGCCGATTCCCATGTCGCCGGTGACGAGCATGCGGGCCCCGCGGCCGATCGCCTCGGCGGCAACAGCCGCGCCGACGTCGAGCGCAGCCGTTGTCTCTTCGGGGGTCATCGCGGCTGCAGCGGCGAGATTGTTGGTGCCCTTGCGGATGCGACGGTCGAGGATCAACGGCGAAGCTGACTCCAGGTCGGTCGCGACGCCGACGTCGACGACGACGACGTCTGCACCGACCTGCCGACCGAGGACGTTGATCGCCGCACCGCCGGCGGCGAAGTTGGCGAGCATCTGCGCGGTGACCTCCTGGGGCCACGCGGTGACGCCCTCGGCGACGACGCCGTGGTCGGCGGCGAACACCGCGATCGTGACCGGTTCCGGGACGGGCGGCGGCACAGCACCGGCGATGGCCGCCAGCTGCACCCCGAGGTCTTCGAGCGCACCGAGCGAGCCCGGAGGCTTCGTCAGCTGCAGGTGCTGTTCGCGCGCGTTGCGGGCCGCGTCGGCGTCGGTTGCGACGACGGCTTCACGTGCTTCCACGAACGACTTCAACTGGAGCTCCTCGCGTAGGCGGTTGTGAGCGCGGTATCGAGCCGGGTCAGACCGGCGGAGTCGGGAACGGCGATCCGGGCCACGCCGGGAAGCCCGAAGCTGGAGCAATCGCGCACGAGTACGCCGCACCGAGCAAGCCGCTCGCGCAGTCCAGGCGCTTCGACGAGCACCCAGTTCACCTCGGACGGACGGGCGTGCAGGTCGTGCCGGGCGAGCACGGTGACGAGATCCGCTCGGAGGCGGGCGACGCCGCGAGCCCAGCCGAGGAGGTCCACACCGTCCAGCAGGTCGGGCAGCGCGGCACACGCCAACCCGTTCACCGACCAGGTTGGCTGTCGCGCGCGGCATCGCCGCACCAGTTCCGGGTCGGCCAGCAGATAACCGATTCGCAGCCCCGGACAGGAAAGCAGCTTGGTCAGCGACCCGACGACCGGAACATCGGTGTCGCCGCGCGTCCACGTTCCGGTGGCCAGCGGATAGAACGCTTCGTCCCACACATCCGCGCGCTCCTCCGCCGTTGCCAGCCGTCCCGTCGGGTTGTGCGGGTTCGATCGCCACCGGGGACCACGGCTCCCACGGGGGTACAGAGCGAACTCCGGCTCCGTCACCTGCCCACCGATCTCGGAGGACAGCAGGCTGATGGCCTCGCTCCCGCCGTTGGTCAGCAACAACCGATCAGCATCGACGCCGATCGCGGCGGCTAACGCCGTGGCTGCGTCATGTGCGTCGGGGTAGCGGCGGGTCGCGTCCAGATGCCGGCGGAGCACGACCGTAGGGTTCGGCGCCACCGGGTTGAGCGACGCGGACAGATCCAGCAGTTCGCCCAACGGCACGCGCAAGGCGGCCGCGACCGCTGCCGAGTCGCCGCCATGCCGGCCGGCCGGCGGGACGCTCATCGCATCACCCGACTGCCCACGGCGGGAGCGGCAAGAAGCGCGGCAGCAGTCATGGTCACATCGCGGCACAGGGCGGTCGCGCGGCGAATATCTCGAGCTTGCGCCGCTGGACCGCTGCCGAACACCGGCCGGTGGTCCGCGCGTCCGCCATAGAAGTTGGTGCCGCCGAGCCGGATCCCGAGCGCGGCGGCGTACGCCGCTTCGGCCACACCCGCGTTGGGCGACGGATGCGCGGGCGCCTGTCGCCGTACGGCGTCGGCCACCCGTCTTGCGGCAGCCGGCCGCGCGAGCGCGACGAGTACCGCAGTGAGGCGGGCGGGAATCCATGCTGCGACGTCGTCGAGTCGGGCCGCCGTGCACCCGAAGCGGCGGTAACGCTCGTTCCGATGCCCGACCATCGCGTCCATCGTGTTGACCGCGCGATGAACAAACGTTCCAACTGATCCACCGATCAGTGCCCACCACGCCGGCGCGACGACGGCGTCGACAGTGTTTTCTGCGACGGACTCGATCACGGCGCGCGCGACCCCCGCCTCGTCGAGGTGCTCGGCATCGCGACCTGCGAGGGACGGCAACAAGGCACGCGCACTCGCCAAATCCCCGAGCGCGAGCCGCTCCTCGATCGCGTGCGCGGCTCGGGTCAGGCCGCGGCCGCCCGTACAGGTCGCGACGGCCGCCGCGGTCGACGGGCAGCCAACGGCGGCCCCACGTGCAACCGCGATTCCCACGCCCGCATAGATCGCTCCCGCCCCGAGAGTGTCTCGGTACATCCGCTGCTCGACCTCGGCCATCACGGTGCCGAACCAGCCCACCGGATGCCACGGTGCGGGCGGGTCGCCGAGGACAAGGTCGACGAGCAGCCCGGCGGCCGCGGCAGCGCCGCGACGGTGCACGGTCGTCACCATTGGGCCGCCCACACGAGCAACCCGGCGGTTTCGCCGAGCACGATCTGCGCTCCCAGGACGTCGCCGGTGTAGCCACCCAGACGGCGGTTGGCGAGCATCGTCACCGCGAGGATGACGGCCGCCTCCGCGGCGAGCGCGGCCATCCCGTGTCCGGGCCGGTCAACGACAGCCGTCCCGAGGCTCAAGACCAATCCCGCCGCCGCGACGCCCGCGACCCGGCCACGTGAACCGGTGATCGGACGGAACCCGCTCGCAAGACCATCCGCCCGCGCGTATCGGCCACCGAGCAGGGCAACGGCGACGGCTGATCGCGAGCCGCACCACAGGCTGACCACCACCCAGAGCCCGGCCGGGCCGGCCGCGAGGGCGGCGAATCTCGTGAGCAGGACGACGCCGAGTGCGATGGCACCAACGGCGCCGATGCGTGGATCCGCCATGACCGCCAACCGCCGCTCACGCGGCAGAGGCGGAAACAGCCCATCGCCGGTGTCGGCGAGCCCGTCGAGGTGCAGCCCGCCGGTGAGAATCGCGTCGGCGGCGAGCGTCACGGCTGCCGCGGCGGCAGTCGGCCACACCCGGTCCGCGCCGACCCAGACCCCGCCGACCGCCACACCGACCAGTGCGCCGACCAGCGGAAACCACAGCACCGTGCCGGCCGCCGGCGGTGCCGCGCCGCCCAGCACGGTGAGGAACGCCACCGCCCGACGCATCAGTGACCGCCGGCGACTATCGCGTCGACATCGAGCGGCGCCGTTGCCACGACGCGGCCGGCGACCACGAGCACGACCCGGTCGGCGATGGCCCCGAGCTGACTGTTGACGCCACCGAGGCGGTCGCGGAACGCAAGCCCGGCTGCGGTCGTCGGGTGCACGGACAGGCCGACCTCGTCACTGACGACGACGGTGTCGCCGGCGCGTGCCACCACAGCGGCGGTGAACGCATCCACGACGTCGGGCTCCGGCTGGTGCCGGGCGACCCATGGACCGAGACTGTCGACCAGGACGGTGCCGGGCAACGCCTCCAACTCCGCCACGAGATCACTGCCCGCATCGACCGTGCGCCACCCGGCGGGACGGCGCGCCCGGTGCGCGGCGATCCGCCGCTCCAGGTCGGCGTCGGTTGCGTCGGCGGCCAGCGTCGCTAGATAGGTCACCGGTTGCGGCAACCTCTCGGCGATCTGCTCCGCAACGGTCGACTTCCCCGACCGGGCGCCGCCCAGGACGAGGATCAGCACGGCGTCGCGCCGGCGGCGGAGCCACTCCGAAGGGCGGCCGTGATGGCGCGGTAAGTCGCGATAGCCGCCGGTCGGCCTGTCGCCGAACGTGGGCCACCAAAGAGACTCAGCTGACCAGCGCCCGGCGGGCACACGACGGCGACAGCGTCAGAGGGTGTTCCCGTCCCCGGCACGTCCGCGTCAGCCAGGGCTTGGCACTTGGCCTCGGTCACCGTGGCGACGAGGTTGACCATTGCCGCCGGGGTGAGCCGTACGGGAAGTTGAACGACGAGGTTGATCGTGCCGGCGACCGGCGTCGCCGTGCACGTCGGGTCGACCGAAAGGTCGGCGGCCCAGACGGGGTCGCTGACGCCGACTGTCGCGGTGACCGTCACGTCTTCGACGGTGACGGTTTCGCGGTGCCGCACGTCGACCGCGGTCAACATCACGACTCCCGGACCGGACAGGTCCAGCGCGGTCGCGATCTGCTCCCCGTGCTGAGCCAGATCGGTGCGGCGATAACCGTGCGGAACCTGGGCGTTGACCAGCCAAAGCGGCTCGGCCAGCCCGCCCCCGACGGCGGCCGTCGAGACGCAGGTGACCGGCGACGCAAAGCGCCACACCAACGTCGACAGCAGACACTCGCCCTCGGTACGACGGGCGAGCGCGGCCGGCGCCATGATCGACATCAGTATTCGATGCCCTTGCGGGCACCGATGCCCTGATCGAAAGCGTGCTTCACCTTGCGCATTTCCGTGACCGTGTCGGCGATTTCGACGAGCTCCGGTGCCGCGTCGCGACCGGTGATGACCACATTCGTACGTGGGTGCCTGCCGGCGACGGACGCAACCACGTCACCGGCGGCGATCCAGCCATAGGTGATCGTGTAGGTGAGCTCGTCAAGGATGACGAGGTCGTAGTCCCCGCTCGCGAGCTTCGTCTTCGCGACCTCCCAGGCGTGCCGGTTCGTAGCCGCGGTCTCGTCGAGATCCTGTGATTCCCACGTGAAGCCGTCACCGAGGGTGTGCCATTCGATGCCGAGGTGATCGGCCAGCTTCTTTTCGCCGACCTGCCACTTGCCTCCCTTGACGAACTGCACCACCGCGACCGACCAACCGCGAGCCCAGGCGCGACCCATGACGCCGAATGCGGCCGACGACTTGCCCTTGCCATGGCCGGTGTTGACCAGCACTCGGGTCTTGACGCGTGTCGACGTCGGGACAGTCATCCGATCTCCTCTCGCGCCCACGACCCCCACCGATGCGAGGTCACCACGATCTCTCCCGCGTCCTCGATCACGCGTACGGACGCGTCATAGACCCGGCCGAGGACGTCCTCGCGCAGAACCTCTGTGGGCGTCCCGGCTGCGATCACCTGGCCGCCATCCATCAACGCCAAAGTGTCGGCGAACTGTCCCGCGAGCGTCAGGTCATGAACGGCACTCACGACGGTCAGGGCGCGTTCCAGCCGCAACTCGTCAACCAGCTCTAGTGCGTCGACCCGACGTCCCAGATCGAGCGCACTCGTCGGCTCGTCGAGGAGCAGGACCGGCGCCTGTTGCGCCAGTGCCCGAGCAAGCACGAGCCGCTGCCGCTCGCCGCCCGACAACGTGCCCAGCCGTCGCCCGGCAAATGCCATCAACCCCATCCGCGTAAGAAGCACGGCACAGATGTCGTGATCGGCCGTTGTCGGTGCCCGCATCGGTCGCAAGTGCGCGGTGCGGCCCAGCAGCACATAGTCGGCGACGGTCATGTCCGTGGGGAACTGCGGCTGTTGCGGAACATAGGCCACGGTCCGGGCCAGCTCGCGTCGGCGCATCCGGTTCACGTCGCGACCGGCGAGCCGGAGGACGCCCTGGAACGGCAGCAGCGCCGCCAGCGCACGGAGCAGCGTCGTCTTGCCCGCGCCGTTCGGGCCTACCAACGCCAGCCAATGTTGCGCGGACACGTCGACGCTGAAGTCACGGACGATCCGGCGTCCACCGAGCTCGACGTCCAGCGAATCGACGTGGATCACGAGAGCGCCTCCCGTGCCCGCCGGGACCGCAGCACGTAGAGGAAGAACGGCGCGCCCACCATCGCCGTCACGACGCCCAATGGGATCTCGGCCGGCGCCTGAATGGTTCTCGCCGCCACGTCGGCGAGGATGAGGAACGCCGCCCCGGTGACCATCGACACCGGCAGCAGCACGCGATAGCTGGAGCTCGTTGTCAGTCGCACTGTGTGCGGAACGATGATGCCGACGAACCCGATGAGGCCGCTGACCGCAACCGCGGCCGCGGTGCCCAGTGTTGCTGCCCCGATCAACACCAGCCGCAGCCGAGCCGGGTCGATGCCGAGAGTGCTGGCCTCCTCCTCGCCGACGCGCAACACGTCCAACCGCGCGGCGCCCGCGACCAACACGATTGCGGCTACGGCGGCGTACGGGGCCACCGTTCCCACGTCGGACCAGGACGCGAGTGTGAGCTGCCCGAGGATCCAGCCGTAGACCTCTTGGATTGTCGTGACGTGTTGCTGTTGCAGGTACGTCTGCATCGCTGTGAACATCGCCGCGACCGCGACGCCGGCGAGGACGATCGAGGTATTGCCCACCGCCGCGCTGCCGACGCCCGTATCCCATTTCGCCGTGCTGCCCAACGCATACGTCATCGCCACGGCAGCGACCGCGCCGACGAACGCCGCCACGGGCAAGAGTTCGCTCGAGCCACCGGAGACGATGATCGCGGTTGCGCCGAGCCCGCCACCGGCTGCGACACCGAGCAGATACGGATCGGCGAGAGGATTGCGAAACACTCCTTGGTACGT
The DNA here is from genome assembly GCA_036269855.1 of Mycobacteriales bacterium. Taxonomy (GTDB): domain Bacteria; phylum Actinomycetota; class Actinomycetes; order JAFAQI01; family JAFAQI01; genus DATBDO01. Next base: position 2,579 of record DATBDO010000093.1, on the reverse strand, counting down.
CGCACCGCCCCCTGCCAGCATCGCGCCGACGATGGCCGCCAGCACGACCCGAGGTGCGCGGATCTGCCAGACGATCGCCTCGTCGACGGCATCGACATGCGGATGCGGTACGAGCGGAATGTGTCCGACGATCACTCGCCAAACCGTGCTCGGCGGCAGACCGGCCGCGCCCAGTGACAACCCGACCGCCGCGGCGACCGCGAGCAGGACGAACGCGACAGCTAGAGCACGCCCAAGCCCAACCTGCCTCGTCGCAAGCTTTGTGGACGAAGCCGGCGGGAACGGAGCGCGCGTCCGTCGTACCGTAAGAAGGGCCTTCATCTCAGCCCGCGTTTGCCTTTATCGCGTCAGCAATCGTCTTCAGGAGGACCACGATCCGGGGGCCCCATCGAGAGGCGATGTCATCGCTCAGCGGAACGATGTGGCCGGCCTTGACCGCGGACATCCCCGACCAGCCCGGACGTTTGGCGACCTTGGCAACCGTCTGATGACAACAAATGGTGTCCGCCAAGAAGATGTAGTCCGGGTCGGCCTTGACGATGAACTCGCTGGAGAGCTGCGGGTAGCCACCACTCTTCGCCGCACCCTTCGCCGTATCGGCGATGCTGTGCAACCCGAGAAGTCCCAAGACCTGCCCGACAAACGTGTCCGACGTGACGCTGTAGTAGTCCGGCGACAACTCGTAGAAGTACGTCCGTCCGGGCGACTGCTTCGGCACCGAGGCTTCAATGCCCTGCAAGCCCGATCGGATGGACGCCGACTCGGCCGTCGCCTGCTGCACGCGTCCCGTCGCTTCCCCTAGCGCGGCTATCTCGGTGTAAACGTCACCGATCTTCGTGGCCGCGGGCTCCACGACGAGCGGGATCGACAAGGTTTTCAGTCGAGCGGTGAGCTTGTCATCCGGATTCGGCAGAATGACGAGATCGGGCCTCAACCCGACGAGCGACTCGACGTTGATCTGCAGCGCCGACATGTTGGTGCGTGGGGTTCCCGGTGGATAGTTCGAGTACTTGTCGACCGCCTTCACCTGGTCGCCCGCGCCCATCGCATAGAGCATCTCGGTCGCCGTCGGCGACAGCGAGACGATGGCCGTTGGCCGGGCTGGGACGGTCACCGACCCGTTGCCCGCGTGGACCGTGACAGGGAACTCGGAAGCACCGCCGGATGTGGCGGCCGGCGACGGGCTCGATCCGCTGCCGCCGCACGCAGTCAGGCCTGCGAGGCCTGCCGCGACGACAGCCCGCGCGGCCCGGCGAAATCTCGCTTGCCCAAGACATCTCGCCTGCATGGTCATCCTCCGTTGGCCGGGAGGACGAAGTGCGCCCGCCGCGACACCAACGAAGTGTCGAAACGAACCGCCCTTCCTCCGAGGGACAGTCGCTCGACGTCTGTCAGGTGGTCGGGCTCATCCCCGAAGGGCATCACCGTTGCGGGACAGCGCCGGATTCACACCGGCTTCCCTGCCAAACGCCACCCCGTCACGGATGACCGCGCCAGGACGTCGGCACTGTACACCCGACACTTGCAGCATGGGACACAACCTGGCTCATCTCGACATCTCGCTATTGGAGAAGACCGTCCGCACGATTGCGGTCTACGCCGGGCTCGCGATCCTGCTGCGATTGGCAGGCAAACGCGACCTCGCTCAGCTCAACAGCTTCGACCTCGTCGTGATGCTGTTGCTGTCGAACGTCGTCCAAAATGCCGTCATCGGGCCGGACGACTCACTCATCGGCGGGCTGTTCGGCGCGGCCGTGCTGGTCGCCGTCAATGCGGTCGTTGTGCGTGCCTCGGCCGCTAACGCGTCGGTCGCGCGACTGTTCGAGGGCACCGAGACGGTCGTGGTCGAGGACGGCCGGTACGACGACCGGGCCCTCCGGCGGGAAGGTCTGCGGCGGGCCGACCTGGACGCCGCACTGAAACGCCAGGGCGCCGGCGACGTCGGCCAGGTGCAGGAAGCGACGCTGGGTAGCGGCGGCGCGGTCGTCGTGAACCTCAAGCCCGAGTCGGCACCTGCGACCAAGTCGGACGTCGCTGCAGTCGCCGCCGCCGTGAAGCGACTGGAGGATCTGGTCAGCCGAGGCTGAGCGCGGCAATGATCCGCTCCACGACCACCGGCGGCGGCAGCGTGTCGACGTCCACCACGTACGACGCAACAGAGAGATAGAGGTCCGCGCGTCCGGCATAGAGCGCTTTCATCGCCGCCCCCGGGTCGTCACCGAGCCACGGCCGGTCCGACCCGGCAGCCCGCGCTATCAACGTCTCCACCGACGCGCGCAGCCACACCACGAAGCCACCCGCACGGAGCCGAGCACGGTCGAGTGGATCGACCACCACGCCGCCCGCCACCCCTGCCACCAGCGGCCCGCCTTCGGTCAAGGCCACCGTGAGCGCGGCCGACTCGGCTCGCCGGAGCGCCGCCTCACCGCGCCGGACGAGAACGGTCCGGGTGTCGATGCCGACCGCGCGCCGTAGCAGCTCGTCGTTGTCGTAGTAGGGCCAGCCGAGCCGGTCCCCCAGCAATCTCCCGACGGTCGACTTGCCGGCCCCCATCATGCCGACAAGAAGGACGCGGTCCA
>DATBDO010000092.1:0-8039 GCA_036269855.1 Mycobacteriales bacterium | reverse complement strand
GCATCGAAGCCGTGCTCGCTGAACAGGCGCATGGCCACCCGCTCCAGGTCGTCGCGGCTGGTGGCCGGCGGCCGTCCAAGCCGAACCCGGTGAGCCTGCACGGGCTCACTATGGACGCTTCTGGCACCGTGTGCCAATATTCCGATCACATGAGTCTTGAGGAGGCGCCATGACGACGACCGCTGCCGAGACGACCGCGACCACGGTCCACGACGTACCCGTCGAGGACGTCGACGAGGTCCTGGCCGAGGTGCTCGTCGAGGAGATCTCCATCGACGGCATGTGCGGCGTCTACTGACCGTGCCGGCCTACGCGCTGCACCCCCAGGTCGGGCTGCGTCCGGAACGCTTCGGCGCGCTTGCCTACCACTACGGCAACCGCCGGCTGACGTTCCTCAACGACGAGAAGCTCGTCATCGTCGTGCAGACCGTGCACGAGTACGACGACGTCGACGGCGCGCTCGCCGCGGCAGAAGTGCCTGAGGACAACTGGCCTGTTTATCGCGTCGCTCTCGCCCGGCTCGCCGAGTCGGAGGTGTTGACGTGCCGATGACAAGCAGGCAGAGCACCGAGCGGATGAGTCGTGGCCTCGATGCGCCGATCTGCCTCACCTGGGAGCTCACCTACGGCTGCAACCTCGCATGCGTGCACTGCCTGTCGTCGAGTGGCCGCCGCGATCCGCGCGAGCTGACGACGAGCGAGTTGTTCGGCGTGGTCGACGAGCTCGAGGCGATGCAGGTCTTCTACGTCAACATTGGCGGCGGCGAGCCGACCCTGCGCCCGGACTTCTGGGACCTGCTCGACTACTGCGTCGACCATCATGTCGGCGTCAAGTTCTCCACCAACGGTTCGCGCATCACGACACGTGCAGCGGAACGCATCGCAGCGACCGACTACATCGACGTGCAGATCTCGATCGATGGCGCGGACGCGTCAACCAACGACGCGGTGCGTGGCCGGGGCTCGTTCGACGTCGCTCTGTCGGCGATGCGCAACCTCGCCGACGCCGGCTTCGCCGGCTTCAAGGTTTCCGTCGTCGTCACCCGGCACAACGTGGACCAGCTCGATGAGTTCGCCGCGTTGGCGGCGTCGTACGACGCGCAGTTGCGCCTCACTCGGCTGCGGCCGTCCGGTCGCGGTGCCGACGTGTGGGATGACCTGCACGTCACCGCCGAACAGCAGCGTGTGCTCTATCGCTGGCTGCTCGATCACCCCGACACGTTGACCGGCGACTCGTTCTTCCACCTGTCCGCGCTCGGGGAACCGCTGCCGGGCCTCAACCTCTGCGGCGCCGGTCGGATCGTGTGCCTGATCGATCCCATCGGCGACGTCTACGCCTGCCCGTTCGTCTTGCACGATCAGTTCAAGGCCGGCAGCATCCGGGCCGCAGGTGGGTTCACGAAGGTGTGGCGCGAGTCCGCACTGTTCACCGAGCTGCGCGAGCCGGGCTCCGCGGGCGCGTGCGCGTCCTGCGGGTCCTACGACGCCTGCCAGGGCGGATGCATGGCCGCGAAGTTCTTCACCGGCATTCCGCTCGACGGGCCGGACCCCGAGTGCGTCCACGGGCACGGCGAGGCCGCGTTGCTCGCGGCGGCTGCCGGCCGGCCCGCATCCGTTCCCGGACACACCCGCAACGGCCCAGTCCCGATCTCGATCGGCCGGCGACCGGCATGATGCGGCGTAACCCGTGGTTCGAGAGTGTCGCCGAAGCACAACGCCGCGCGAAGCGCCGGCTGCCCCGGCCGGTCTACTCGGCACTGCTCGCCGGATCCGAGGCCGGTGTCACCTACCGCGACAACATGGCGGCCTTCGGCGAGCTCGGCTTCGCCCCGCACATCGGCGGTCTGTTCGCACAACGCGAGCTCGCGACGCGCGTCATGGGCTGCGACCTCGCCCTGCCGGTGATCCTGTCGCCGACCGGCGTGCAGGCGGTGCACCCCGACGGCGAGCTCGCCGTCGCGCGAGCCGCCGCGGCACGGGGCACCGCTTTGGGGTTGAGCTCGTTTGCCAGCAAGCCGGTCGAAGACGTCGCTGCTGCGAACCCGCAGACGCTGTTCCAGGTCTACTGGAACGGCACCCGCGACGCGATGGTGCGCCGGATGGACCGCGCCCGAGCTGCCGGTGCAAAGGGACTGATCCTCACCCTCGACTGGTCGTTCGCGCACAGTCGCGACTGGGGGAGCCCGGCGATCCCGGACCAGATGGACTGGCGCACCGTGCTCTCGTTCGCGCCGCAGGTCGTGACGAAGCCCGGTTATCTGCGCGACTGGTTGCGGAGCGACACACCCGTCCCCGATATGACCGTGCCCAACCTCGGCGAACCGGGTCAGCCGGCGCCGACCTTCTTCGGCGCTTACGGCGAGTGGATGATGACGCCGCCGGCCACCTGGGACGACGTGGCATGGCTGCGCGAGGAGTGGGGCGGGCCGTTCATGCTCAAGGGCATCGTCCGCGTCGACGACGCGAAGCGTGCCGTCGCCGCCGGCGTCACCTGCATCTCCGTGTCCAATCACGGCGGCAACAATCTCGACGGCACCCCCGCAGCCATCCGGGCGCTGCCCGATGTCGCTGCGGCGGTCGGCGACCAGGTCGAGCTGGTGATGGACGGCGGGGTACGACGGGGCAGCGACGTGGTCAAGGCGGTCGCCCTCGGCGCCAGGGCCGTGATGATCGGCCGGCCCTACCTATGGGGCCTCGCCGCCAACGGTCAGGCCGGTGTCGAGAACGTGCTCGACATCCTGCGCAACGGCATCGACTCCGCGTTGCTCGGGCTCGGCAAGTCCTCGGTGCACGACCTTGCCCCGGACGACATCGTGATGCCACCCGGATTCACCCGCCGGCTCGGCTGTTGAACCGCGTCGCGCTCGTCACCGGAGCCGCGCGGGGCATCGGCGCGGCGACGGTCCGACGGTTGGCCGGTGACGGCTGGTCGGTCGTGGCTACCGATGTGTGCGCGGACGATCCCGCGTTGCCGTATCCGATGGCGACGCGTGCGGAGCTCGACGCACTGGCATCGCTGGGGGACGTCACGACGGTCGTCGCCGACGTGCGTGACCTGGATGCGCTTGCGGGCGCGGTACAGACCGCAGTCGAAACCTATGGCGGCCTCGACGCCGCGCTCGCCATCGCCGGCGTGGTCGCGGGTGGCGCACCGCACTGGGAGACCGACCCGGCGGGCGAGCGGGTAGTCCTCGATGTCGACCTCGTCGGCGTCCTCAACCTGGCACGCGTCGCCACACCCGCGCTGTTGCAGCGACCCGAGCCCCGGTCGGGCAGGTTCGTCGCCGTGTCGTCGGCTGCGGCGGTGCGCGGTCTCGACGGCCTGGCGGCCTATTGCGCCGCGAAGGCGGGCGTCACCGGTTTCGTCCGGGCGCTTGCGACCGACCTCGGTGGCAGCGGCGTCACGGCCAACTGCGTCAGCCCCGGCTCGACGCTGACACCGGCGCTGGAAGCCTCGGCCCGGCTCTACGACCTCGAGAGCATCAACGATTTCGCCAAACAACAACCGATCTCCCGGCTCCTCGATGCCGACGAGATCGCCGCGGCAATCGCGTGGCTCGCCGGTCCGGACAGCAGTGGGATGACGGGTTCGGTGATGGCGGTCGACGGGGGACTCTCCGTATGACCCGGCCCGCGCTGCCGGCCGGGTTCCACGTCGAGCTCGACCCGTCGACCCGCTCGAGTCCCGATGGTGACGTCGTCTGGGGCGGGACGCCGTGGCGACTGTTGCGACTGACCGCGACCGGGAGCCAACGACTCGCCTGGCTGCGATCAGGTGCAGTCGTCGACGACATCCGCGGCGGCGTGCTCGCGCGGCGACTGGTTGACGCCGGCCTCGCACATCCGCGCCCGCCCGCGGCCCTGTCGCCGAACGACGTCGACGTGGTGGTTCCGGTCCGCGATCGGGTCCCAGCGCTCAACGCCTGCCTGGCCGCACTCCACGGCCTGTCCGTGACCGTCGTCGACGACCGGTCGACCGACGGTCTCGCAGTGGCCGCAGCCGCCGCCGCGCACGGTGCGCGTGTCGTTCGTCGGGACCGCTGCGGCGGCCCGGCCGCGGCTCGCAATACCGGGCTGGCCGCGACCCGGCGTCCCCATGTCGCTTTCGTGGACAGCGACTGCGTCGTCGACGCGAAGGAGCTGCTCGGGGTCGCCGGTCATCTTGCCGATCCGTGTCTCGCCGCCGTCGCCCCGCGTGTGAGTGAAGGCGACGACAGTTCGCCACTTGACCTGGGACCGCGCGAGGCGCTGGTCGGTCCCGGCTCACGCGTTTCCTATGTCCCGACCACGGCACTGGTCGTCCGTCGGCGCGCGCTCGACGAGATCGGTGCTTTCGACGAGTCACTGCGGTACGGCGAGGACGTCGACCTGGTCTGGCGACTGGTCGCGGGCGGGTGGTCGGTGCGCTACGACCCGTCTGTCGTCGTCGGCCATGTCGCACCGCGGTCGCAGGCCGCGCGGCTCGCCCGTCGCTACCGCTACGGAACGAGCGCCGGACCGCTCGCCCGCCGGCACGGTGCCGCGATCAGCGGGCCGGCCCTGTCCGGGCTCGTCGCTCCGCTGCGCCTCGGACTGCTCCGTGATGCGGGGATGCCGACGACGGATGCGGTCCGCGTCGCCGCGATGGCTCCGCTTCGTACAACGGCAGCGCTACTGCGCTGGTCGACGCCGGCCGGTCCCGACGACCTGGCCTACGCGGTCGGCGTCTGGCGTGGCTGCATGCGCGCGCGGACGATCCGGCCGCTGCTGCCGAAGGTCCGGTCAGGTCGCGCGCTTGGTCACGACGAAGCGACCCGCAATAGCGGTGGGAAGCTGATGGACCCGGAAGTCGACGGGTAGCCGAGTGAGACATTGCGTCAGCTCACCCGGCCGGATCATGCGGGTGTCGTCCTTGTCGCCGTGGAGAGCGAGCATCGCCCGGTTGCCGAGGATGTCGTAGCCGAGCAACCGTCCGCCCGGTTTGAGGACGCGCACCGCCTCGCGTAGCGCATCCTCCCAGCGCAGGACGTGGTGAAGCATCGCGAAAGAGCAGACAGCGTCGAACGTGTTGTTCTCGAATCGCAAGCTGGTCGCGTCGGCCCGCTCGACGACGGCGCGGTCGCCGTACCGCTGTAACGAGGTCGTGGCGGCCGCGACCATCCGTTCGTCGTAATCGGTGGCGACGAGATGCTGCACCTGGGGGAAGAGGTCGAGAAGCGCCGCTGCCATCGCACCGCTGCCACTGCCGATCTCGAGGACATGACCGGTCAGGGTCTCTCCTTGCAACGCCCACGGCAACACCGCTGCGCGTGCAAGTCCACGGTAGGGACGGCTCGTGCAGAACAGTCGGCCCCGACGGGTCATCTCCGGCACGGGCTCTCCTTCTCGTCAGGAGCGCGGGTCAACGCTGCCGTGCGCGGAACGCGGCCACGTTGACGCGGTTGGAGCAAGTGGCGCTGCAGTATCTGCGTGACCGGTTCTTGGACAGGTCGACGAGCACATCGTCGCAGTCGTCGGCATCGCACACGCGCAGCCGGTCGAGCTCCTTCTGCCGTACGACGTCCACCAGCGCCATGGCCGCTTCCACTGCCATCCGGTCGACCAGCGGCGCCTCCGGCGAGGTCGCATGCAGGTGGTAGTCCCGCTGGTCGTGTTTGACGAGCTGCGGCAGCGCGCGTGCCTCCTGCAACATGGCGTTGACCGCGTCGACCATGTCGTCCTCGTCGAGCTGCCACAGCCGGCGCAGCCGGGGCCGCAGGTCACGGACCTGCTTGAGCTCTCGCTGGTCACCACGACGGCTGCCGGTCCAGCTCCACGCGTCGAGAAACTCGTCGAGCGCGGCGACGTCGGGCAGTTCGTCACCCTCGCGGGCGTCGGTGTTCACCAGCGCGGCAGCAGCCAGCAGCCCCGCCTCGGTGTCATGAGCAAAAAGCAACTTGACTCCTTACGAGCGGGGCCCTTAGGCTGGTAACGAGCATAAGTCATGTTGGTCATTACAGGAAGCAGATGTGATGCGCGGCGGATCCCTGAGCAACACCGGGCTGGGGCTCGCCGTACTGTCCGCCGCGACGTTCGGGACGTCAGGCTCGTTCGCCTCGAGCCTCATCGACGCCGGGTGGACGCCCGGCGCCGCCGTGTTCGCCAGGGTGGTTGTCGCCGCCGTGTTGCTCACCGTCCCGGCGCTGCTGCAGCTGCGAACACAGCGGGTGTCGGCCCGGGCGGCGCGCACGGTCGTGCTCTATGCCGTCGTCGCCGTGGCCGGCGCGCAGCTCTGCTACTTCAACGCGGTCGCGCACCTGTCCGTGGCCGTCGCGTTGCTGCTCGAATACTCCGGCATCCTGCTCGTCATCGGGTGGGGGTGGGCGCGACACGGGCACCGGCCGCAACGACTGACGATCCTCGGCGGAGTGCTTGCGCTCGGCGGGCTCGTGCTCGTGCTGGATCTTGTCGGCTCGCATCACGTCGACATGACCGGCGTGCTCTGGGGTCTCGGCGCTGCATGCGGGCTCGCGGCCTACTTCGTCATCGTCTCCGAGACGGAGGACGCCCTGCCGCCGCTCGCGGTGGCATGGGGCGGACTGGCGATCGGTGCCCTCGTGCTGGGTGTGGCGGCCGTCAGCGGCGGACTGTCGCTGCACGCCACCTACAGCGACGTGACCCTGCTCAACAGCCGGATCTCCTGGATCGTGCCCGTCCTCGGGCTGGCGGTCGTCGCCGGCGTGGTGGCCTATCTCACCGGCATCGCCGCCGCGCGGATGCTCGGCGCGAAGCTCGCGTCGTTCGTCGGGCTGACCGAGGTCATGTTCGCGGTCGTCTTCGCCTGGTTGCTGCTGGATCAACGGCTGGACGTCGTACAGCTCGCCGGCGGCGTACTCGTCGTCGGCGGCATCGCGCTCGTCCGCCTCGACGAGATGCGGTTACGTGACGGCGTTGTGCGTGCCCATGATGATGCGCGGATGCCGGCCCGGCCGCAGCCAGCGCAGCACTTTCACGAGTCGTTCCTGCCCGATGGAGACACATCCGGCGGTCGCGCTGCCGTGCGACACGTGTAGGAAGATCGCGCTTCCGCGTCCCGGCGTCCGCGACGTGTTGTAGCCGATCACCGCGCCGTAGTTGTAGGCCGGTGACACATGCATCCGCTCCGGGTTCTGCCCGGTCGCGTCGTACCTGCTGTCCACCCACCGGTTGTAGTTGGCGCTCGACGAGTCGTCGTCCCAGTAGCTCGTCTGCAGCGCGCGCCGAAAATGGAATCGCACACCCGGATTGCCATCGACGCCGAACATGAACTGGAAGTGGTAGGAGCCGGTCGGCGTCCGCCCGTCGCCCTCGCGCTTCCCCCCGCGCGGTGCGAAGCCGTTGTAGCCGATCCGCGCCGACCAGGGGCCGAAGACGCGTTGCCATCCGTGCGCGGTGTGCCGGTAGGCACGAAATGTTGCGTACGACGTCCCATAACCCGACGTCGTGACCGCGATGACCTGCCCGGCGTCATGGATGCCGCGCAGCTGGTCGATCAGCCGATCGGGCGCGGCGCGCGCCGGAGAGCCGGGCAACAGCAGGGCGGCTGTCACGGTCAGGACAGAGGCGAGACGACGCACCCGATCTACGCTAGACCGATGCGACGCGTGGTCCTCATCGGTGCAGCGCTTCTCGCCACCTCGGGCACGGCATGCGGCGGCACGAGTCAAGGATCGATCCCTGCTCCCAGCATCTCGCCGACTGCGTCCCATTCAGCCGCCGCGGTGCGGGCGCATCGTGCCGCGACGAGCAACCACCCTCCGTTCCGCTGGCACGGGTCCCACGTCACGGCCGCGAGTCTCGGCAAGAGCTGGCACTCCGGTTGCCCGGTCGGGCCGGACCAGCTGCGCAAGCTGTCGCTCACCTACTGGGGGTTCGACCACACGGCGCACCAGGGTCATCTGGTCGTGCGCGGCCGAGTGGTGCCGGACATCGTCAGTGCCTTCCAGGCGATGTACAAAGGCCGGTTCCCCATCCGGCGGATGCGGCCGATCTCGGTCTACGACGGCGACGACAACCGGTCGATGCGCCACGACAACACGTCGG
>DATBDO010000091.1:0-3962 GCA_036269855.1 Mycobacteriales bacterium | reverse complement strand
CCGTGGATGCAATGACAGCGAGTCGTCGATAAATGCCGCGCATGCGAGAAATGTAGAGATCCCCATTTGACTCCGTCTACGGAGGTTCAGCGAGCAGGATCGGATAAGCCCGTAACGGCTTGTGGCTCCTATGTTGAACGGCATGAAGACGATGACGTGTCAGCAGCTGGGTGGGCCATGCGACCTCGCGCTCCATGGCAACACTGCTGATGAGGTGATCAAGGCACAGGACAAGCACCTTCGCGAAGCCGTCGCGAACGGCGACGACGCACACCAGGGCGCGCTGGCCGACATGAAGGGCCGATGGAAGCACCCCATTTCCGGGATGGGGTGGTACCGCGCCGCTAAGCGCGCGTTCGCCGGCCTTCCCGAGGACTGATCAAGCCTTGTAGAGGGAGCGGATCGGGCTCGCCATCGCCGAGCGGACCAGCGGCTCGTAGTGCTCGAGCGGCGGGGTCGGATAGGACGGCTCGAACGCCGGTGAGTCGAACTCGGCGCAGAACTCGGCGGTTGCGTCGAACTGCGGGTGGCCGGCGTACTTGTCCCGGATGTTGCGGTCGAGCCCGATGTGGTGGAAGAAGTAGTAGCCCTGGAACTCGGCGTGGTGCTCCACCATCCAGTTCAGCTCCTCCGAGACGAAGGGCTTGATGATCGCGGCGGCGACGTCGGCGTGGTTGTAGGCGCCGAGGGTGTCGCCGATGTCGTGCAGCAGCGCGCAGAGAACGTAGGCGTCGTCACGCCCGGCCTTCTCGGCGCGAGCCGCGGTCTGCAACGAGTGCGTGAGCCGGTCGACCGCGAACCCACCGAAGTCGCCGCCGAGCAGCCGCAGATGGCCGAGCACCCGGTCGGGCAGCGCGGCCATGAAGTCGGCCGCGTGCGAACCGATGATCGCCCAGTCCTCGGCGGTGCTGTCCTGCATGTTCGCGAACGTCGCGCGATCGGTCGTCGTGTTCTGCGCGCCAGAAGATAGTGTTGTCATGGGATCACTCTCCACTACCGGTGACTATGCGCTCAAGGTTCTCGAGCGACTTTTCGAGCATGTGCACGGGCACGATGGGGAACCGATCGCGAACGCTGCCCGCCCGGACACCGGTCCAGTCGCAGTAGTGCGTCACCTCGGTGACCCCGGGGTCGACGGCGACCAGTTCGTAACCGTAGACGTGGCCGAACGGCGGTTGGTCGATCCCGCCGACGTTCCACTCCAGCGTTTTGTCGGGAACGAACTTGGTGACGGTGTTGCGGACCTTGTACTTGCCCATCGGGAGGTCGCCGAGGGGCTCACGGTCCATGTCCATGTCGAACGTGTCGCCGACCGCACGCAACGGATGTGCATCGATCGCGGCCACCAGCATTCCGGACCCGTCGATGTCGACGTGGCCCTGCGGATCGGTGATCACGCCGAAGACAACATCGACCGGCGCGGCGATCCGGCGCGAAAGAGATACGCGCGCGTCAGCCATCAGAACCTCGCAAGAGCAGCGCTCCGGTCGGCATCCCGCCGCCGGCGCTCACCGCCGCCACTTTGGCATCCGCCACCTGTCGCTCACCCGCCTCACCGCGCAACTGAAGCACCGCCTCATGAAGGAACCCGTAGCCGTGCGTCCGACCGCCGGACAGCTGCCCGCCGTGTGTGTTGAGCGGCAGTTCGCCGTCGAGCGCGATCCGCCGCCCTCCGTCGAGGAAGTCTTTGGCCTCACCGACGCCGCAGAACCCGAGCGCCTCCAGCCATGACAAGCAGTTGAACGAAAACCCGTCGTACAGCTCGGCCACGTCGACGTCCTGCGGCCGCAGCGATGTCCGGCTCCACATATGCGCTGCCGGTCCGAACGCACCGGGGAGGTGCGTCAGCGTGCCTTGGTCCCAGGAGTGCCGCTCGGTCGTTTGCGTCCCGACCGCTTCGACGAACACCGGCCTCGATGCCAGATCCGGTACGGCGTCGGCCGCGGAGACCACGACGGCGATCGCCCCGTCACAGGGGACATCGCAGTCGTAGAGCCCGAACGGAGTGCTGATCGTCCGTGCGCTGAGGTAGTCGTCCATCGACAATGGTTCGCGGTAGACCGCTGCGGGGTTGCGCGCGGCGTTGGCGCGGGTGTTGATCGCGATCCAGCCAAGCGTCTCGCGGGTCGCGCCGAACCGCGCGAAGTACTGCGAGGCGTTCATCGCTAACCACATCGCGGCACTCGTCCCGCCGAACGGGATCCGCCACTGCATGTCGCCGGCGATCCGTCCGCCGCTCGGTGGTGGCAGCACGCCGGTGCGCATCATCTCGGTGCCGGTCGCCTCCCAGACAGTGCGGAAGCACAGCACGTGCCGGCACAAGCCGCTCGCAACCGCGAGCATCGCGGTGATGACCGACCCGAGCTGGCCGGACGTCTCGAGCGTGCCGTTGTGCCAGGTCGGATGGATCCGCAAGGCCTCCTCGACGGCCGGAACGCCGCCCTCGGAGAATCCGACGGCGCTGGCAAACATGGCTCCGGGGTAGGTCGACAACCCGTCGATGTCGTCCATGGCCAGACCGGCGTCAGCGACAGCGGCCCGGCACGCCTCGACCGTCAGCGACAGCGGTGGGCGCATCAACCGACGGCCGATCTGCGACATGCCGACGCCGGTGATCGCGACCTTGTCCTCGAACTTCTCCGCCGCCGCGCGCGGCCGGACATTGACCTCGGGCAGCGGCGGCGACGGGACCGCGTCCGACGAGCCGTCGGGATCCGGTTCGAACAAGGGGAACCACACGTCGTCCTGCTGGTGGAAGGTCACCCGCACCGGCATCCCGACGTAGACATCGTGCGGATCGCAGCCGACGATGTTGGTCGTCAGCCGCACATCAGGTACGGCGGTCAGCGACACGATCGCCAGTGAGTACGGCGGCGGCATCGACGGCAACCACATCTGCTCGTTGGCCGTGCAGCCGACGACGACAGCCGTGCCCGCGACGGCTGTCCAGCTGAGGTCGCTGCTCAGGCAGTGGGGGCAAACGGTGAGCGACGGGTGCAGCAGCCGGCCGCAGGAATCGCAGCGCGGCAGCCGCAGTTCGCCGTCCGCGCCGCCCGTCCAGAACGGCGCCGACCAGCCACCGACGACAGGCAGCGGCCGGACCAGGTCGTCTTGCCGGCCTTCGGCGCGGACGTCGCTCACGGAGTAAGAGTGTGGCGCTGCTAGGCGAGCGGCCCGGCGATGGCCTTGGTTTCCAGGTATTGCTCGAAGCCCTCGATCCCGTTCTGCCGGCCGAGACCGCTGGCCTTGTAACCACCGAACGGTGACTCGGCGCCGTACCAGACGCCGCCGTTGACCGAGAGAGTGCCGGAGCGGATGCGCCGGGCGACGGCGAGGGCACGTTCCTCCGATGCCGAGGTCACACCGCCGGACAGGCCGTAGGGGCTGTCGTTGGCGATGCGGACAGCGTCGTCGTCGTCCTCATACGGGATCACGACGCCGACCGGGCCGAAGATCTCCTCCTGCGCGATCGTCATCGAGTTGTCGACGTCGGCGAACAAGGTCGGCTCGACGTAGTAGCCCTTGTCGAACTGCGCCGGACGGCCACCGCCGAGCACGAGCCGCGCGCCTTCCTCGACGCCCTTGTCGATGTAGCCGAGGACGCGGTCGCGCTGCTTGGCACTGATGAGCGGACCCATGAAGTTGTTGGCGTCGGTCGGATCGCCATAGGCAACCGTCCGGAAGCCGGCGGCGACGATGTCGAGACCCTCGTCGTAGCGCGAGCGAGGCAGGAGTAGGCGGGTCTGCATCGCGCAGCCCTGGCCGGCGTGCGAGCACACCGCCGCCCACGCCATCGCGAGCGCGGAGGTGAAGTCGGCGTCGTCCAGCACGATGCTTGCCGACTTGCCGCCGAGCTCGAGGAACAGCCGCTTCAACGTCGGCGCGCCATGCTGCATGATCCGACGGCCGGTCGCGGTCGAGCCGGTGAACGAGATGACGTCGACGCGCGGATCCTCGACCAG
>DATBDO010000090.1:0-7701 GCA_036269855.1 Mycobacteriales bacterium | reverse complement strand
GATCGTTGCGCAGCATGGCCGAAATCGGATTGTCGGGCCCGATCGGGAATCGGGCAGGATGGTCAGAGGTTTGGTGGGTGGGGTACGGCCGCTGGATCCGCTGGCGGTGACGTTTCCCCGAGGAGGTGCGGAGAGGTGAGCCTGCTCCCGGTGGCACGCGTTCGCCGGACCCGGCCTCCACGCCGCGTCGCAACACTGTCCGTCCACACCTCACCGCTCGAGCAGCCAGGTGGTGGCGACGCGGGCGGCATGAACGTTTACGTCTGCGAGGTGGCCAAGCGTCTGGCCGCATTGGGCGTCGAGGTCGAGATCTTCACGCGCGCGACGTCCAGCGACCTGCCGACGAGCGTCGAGCTGGCCCCGGGCGTGACCGTGCGGCACATCACCTCCGGGCCCTATGAAGGTCTGGACAAGAACGATTTGCCCGCGCAGCTCTGCGCTTTCACCAACGGCGTTCTTCGCGTCGAGGCAGTGCACGAGCCCGGCTACTTCGATCTCGTCCACTCGCACTACTGGCTGTCCGGCCAGGTGGGGTGGCTCGCGAAGGAACGCTGGGGCGTGCCGCTGGTGCACTCCATGCACACCATGGCGAAGGTCAAGAACGCCTCGCTTGCCGAGGGCGACTCGCCTGAACCGACCTCGCGTGTCGTCGGCGAGGCACAGGTTGTCGACAATGCCGACCGGCTCATCGCGTCGACCGTCGCGGAAGCGCAGCAGCTCATCGAGCTGTACGACGCCGATCCCGGGCGAGTCGTCACCATCGCCCCCGGTGTCGACCTCGACCTGTTCACCCCCGGTGACGCGGTTGCCGCCCGCCGGCGCCTGGGGTTTGCCGCCGACGCGCTCCTGCTGCTGTTCGTGGGCCGGATCCAGCCGCTGAAGGCGCCCGACGTTCTGTTGCGGGCCGCTGCGCGACTCGTCGCAGCGGATCCGCAGTTGCGAGACCGCCTCGTCGTGGCCGTCGTCGGCGGTCCGAGCGGCAGCGGTCTCGCCCATCCGGAGCACCTGCAGAAGCTGGCAGGCTCGTTGGGCATTGCCGACCTCACCCGCTTCGATCCGCCGGTTTCTCAGCACGTGCTCGCCGACTACTACCGCGCGGCGGCGGTGACCGTCGTGCCGTCCTACACGGAGTCCTTCGGTCTCGTCGCGGTCGAGTCCCAGGCCTGCGGCACTCCCGTCGTCGCGGCCGGTGTGGGTGGTCTGCGCACCGCGGTTGCCGACGGTGTCTCCGGTCTGCTCATCGACGGTCACGACCCGGCGTCCTACGCCGACGCGATCCGCCGGATCACCCAGGCGCCGGCCTTGCACGACCAACTCTCCCGAGCGGGCGTTGCACACGCGACCCGGTTCGGCTGGGGGGCCACGGCCGGTCGCGTGCTCGAGGTCTACAGCGAGGCCATCGACGACTGTGAAGGCGTGGGTCGTATCGTCGCCGCACAATGAGCGACGCCGACGTCATCCGCGCTGCCCTCGAGGAGCGCGAGGTCGAGTTCGAGGAAGCCCGCCCCGGTGCGTTCCTGGTCAAGCTGCCCGGCACACACAAGTTGGCAACGATGACCTGGCTTGTCATCGGCGATCACTCGTTGCATGTCGAGGCGTTCTTCGTCCGACGGCCGGACGAGAACCAGGAGGCGTTCTACAGATGGCTGCTCGAACGCAACGCGCGCATGTTCGCGGTCGCGTTCGCGGTCGATAACCTCGGTGACGTTTATCTGGTCGGCCGGTTGCCGCTGTCGGCGGTCAACGCCGAGGAGATCGATCGCATTCTCGGCAGCGTGCTGACCTACTCCGACGAGTGGTTCGACACCGCGCTCGAGCTGGGCTTCAAGTCATCCATCGTGCGAGAGCACGACTGGCGGGTGAAGCGCGGTGAGTCGCTCGCCAACCTCCAGGCCTTCGCCCACCTGTTCGACGAGAAGTAACCTCCCACCATGTCGACCGGCACGTTGGTGCTTCTGCGCCATGGCGAGAGCCAGTGGAACGCCACCAACCTGTTCACCGGCTGGGTCGATGTCGGCCTCACCGAGAAAGGGCTCGGAGAGGCAGTCCAGGCCGGCAAGTTGCTCGCCGAGCACGACCTGCTCCCCGATGTCCTCCACACCTCGGTGCTCAAGCGCGCGATCGCGACCGCCGGCAACGCCGTCGGCACCTGCGACCGTCAGTGGATCCAGGTGCGGCGCAGCTGGCGGCTCAACGAGCGGCACTACGGCGCGCTCCAGGGAAAGAACAAGGCGCAGATTCGCGCGGAGTACGGCGAGGACCAGTTTCTGGTGTGGCGTCGCTCCTACGACACCCCGCCGCCGCCGATCGAAGACGACGACGAGTACTCACAGGTCGGCGACCCGCGCTACGCGGCGCTCGCCCCGGAGATCGTGCCGCGCACCGAGTGCCTCAAGGATGTCGTCGTGCGGATGCTCCCTTACTGGTACGACGCCATCGTGCCGGACGTGCGCGCCGGGCAGACGGTGCTGGTTGTCGCCCACGGCAATTCGCTGCGCGCCCTCGTGAAGCATCTCGACGACATCAGCGATGACGAGATCACCGGCCTCAACATCCCGACCGGGATCCCGTTGCACTACGACCTGGACAGCTCGATGCGTCCGACGAACCCGGGCGGGACCTATCTCGATCCGGACGCAGCCGCCGCAGCGATCGAGGCGGTCAAGAACCAGGGCCGCTAGGGCCGTTCGGTCGTGCGCTCCGCGCCAGGCTCGTGAGACCTGCGTTCGCCGGTCGGCAACGCAGGTCTCACCCCCGAAACCCGCGGCCAACGCAGGTCTCGTCCACGGATGCTGACCGGTGACCTAGACGCGTTGCTAGCCCGCGGCGGTGATTGGCGCTGCGCTCGCGGTGGTGCCGACGTCGCTGCTCGTCATCACGGGTACGGCGACCGACACCGTGCCGGCGCTCTGGAACGTGAACGTCACCGTTGCCGTCGTGCCGGCGACGAGCGGATTCTGGAGCACGCCGACGCCCAGAGTCGTCCCGGTCGCACCGAGATCTGGGTCGACGATCTGAACCACTTGCTGCGGGGGCAGCGGCAAGCTGACCGAGGTGGCGCCGACCGCCTCGACAGCACTGCCATTGACGGTGGCGCTGGTGAGCGTGTCGGTCTGCGTACTTCTGTTGACGAGCGTCGCGAGCAGGTAGGCCTGCGGGCCGGTGCTCGTCGGGGAATCGGCCAAGGCGATGCGAATCGCGCGGACGGCGACGGAGCCGGCGGACACCTGCGCGATGTAAGGAGTGGCGCGTTCCTGGTCGGTCTCGGTGTTACGTCCGGCGCCGCAGCCGGTCGCGGCGATGGCGAGGAGCACAAGCAGGCCGAGCGATCGACGTGGCTTCACGGCGGTCGGTCACCCCTTCACGAGCACGGACATGTCGGCGGCGATGTCACCTGGTGTAACCCCCGAGGGGTAGAGCGTCGCGAGCCTGTTGTCGCGACCGTATGCCATCACTGCCGCGAAGTGGTCCACAGAGTATCGACCGGCGCCGGCCGACTTCTTTGCGGGCACACGGCGGGAGATCGGCATCCCCATCCGCACCTCGGCGCCCGCAACCTGCGCCGGGGTGCCGGTCAGGCCGATGAATGTCGGGCTGAATCGATCAAGCCATTTACGCAGCACCGGCCGGGTGTCGCGCCACGGGTCCGTGCTCACGAACACGACGGCCACCTGTCGCGCGACGGCCGAGGGAAGGCGGCTCAACGCTTGAGCCAGGTCGGCCATCGAGGTCGGGCACTCGTCCGGACAGTGGGTGTAGCCGAAATAGAGCATCGTCACCTTGTCGCGCGTCCGGGCGCCGAAGTCGTAGGTCTTCCCGGCGGTGTCGACGAGCGTGAACGACGGTCGCGGGTCATGTTGACTCGGAATGGCGCCGTGCAGCAGCGGCGGTGACGAGCTGGAGGAGGCGCTCGGGGACGAGCTGCCACCGCAACCGGCCGCCACGACGGCAAGGGCGGCAGCGACGAGGGTCAGGCGACGCGTCACGCCCTCATCCTCGCAGTCCGGTCGCCTTGGGTTCAGCCGGTCAGCCGATGACCGCCGCTCAGGACGAAGGCGACAACGAGGATCGCGACCGCGACGATGACGAGCCGGAAGGCCTGCTCCCGGTGCCGGCCACGGATCACAACGACGATGGCGGCCGCGACGTCCACCACCGCCGCGACCACGGCCAGTGCTGCGGCATCGGTCGCCACAACGAGCAGCACGGACGCGGCGGCCACGAAAGTCGCGGCGACCACCGTCGACACGGTCGGACCCAGCCGCTGAGGCAGCCCGCGCACGCCGGTCATGGCGTCCGCGGCGACGTCGGGCAGCGTGTTGGAGAAGTGCGCGGCGATCCCGCACGCAGCAGCCGCTGCGACCAGGGTCGGACGGGGAAGTGGCTCATCGGGAAGCATCGCGGCGACGATCACCGGCACCAGCCCGAACGACACTGCGAACGGCACCGCCGATGCCGGTGTGCGTTTCAGCCACAGGTCGTAGTGCCAGGCCGACCCGACCGCGACGACGTGAGCCGCACCCGCCCGCCAACCGAGCGCGAGTGACAGCGGAACGTCGGCGATCAGCGCCGCACCGGCGCAAGCGCCGACGACTCCTCGCCGTACGGCGCCGGTCGGGATCGGCTTGTCCCGCCGGCCGGCCGCCTCGTCCAGCGGCGCGTCGACGTAGTCGTTGGCCCAGCCGATCGAGGCCTGCCCGACAAGGACCGCCGCGGCAAGCAGCGCCGAGCGCGGACCGACGCCGGCGGCCACCGCGGTCGCGGCGAAGAAGGCGGTGACGGCGAGGCTGGGCAGGGCGTGGGTCGCGCGGACGAGACCCCAGAGGGTGCTCAGCGACCGCTCAACGACTCGGTCGGTCGCACCATCTGCGTCAGCCACGGTTCGAGATGGATGTCCGCGGCCACGTCCTGCTCGGCGAAGCTGACCGTCGCATCCGAGCGCACGCCGACGACGGTGACGCCGACGCCGGTTGCGTAGGTCCGGCTGAGCTCGCCGTCGACGTCGAATGCGGTGCGTACGACGCCGCTGTGCAGCTGGCCGTCGAGTGCGTCGACCTCGGCGTCGTGGCCGGCCGGGGCGACGACGACGAGCGGGACCGCAACCTCGGCGGCCTGACTGGCGAGCGCGGCGAGCAACGACGTGCAGTTGCAGTGCAGCGGCACGAGCGCGACGACGGACGGCCGAATGTCGCGGAGCTGCATCGGGCCGTCGCTGGTGCGCACGGTGACGTCGGGCAGTAGCCCTCCGATCGCGCCCACGTCAGCAGCCGGCGCGCTCGCGACAGGAGCGGGCGGCGGTGTCGGCACGCGGGTCGGGTGACCAAGGGTGAGGATCGCGAACACCGCGCCAGCAACGGTCAGCGAGCCGACGGCGACGGCAGCGGGAAGTGCCAACCGTTGCCATGCGGACGTGCCGGTGATGCGCGACATCCGGCGGCGTCGGGCGGCGTGGCGGAGCTCGCGGTGGTAGGCCTCGACATCAACCTGCAGCTCACTGAGGTCGTCGGGGACGACCACACCGTCCAGCCATGACGCATCGTCCGGCACCGGCTAAGTATGCGCGCACGTTAACGTTCACGACATCGGGGTCAGGCACGGAACGCGAGCGTTGTCAAGAGCCCCGCTAGTGAAATCAAGGCCCTGACCTGCGCTTTTGTTCGTAGGAGCCACGACGTCGCAGGTAACCGCGTGCTACCCTTTAGGTTGTCGGAAGGGGAGCAAGGCGTGACGTTCGAGGTCGGCGAGACTGTCGTCTACCCCCATCATGGGGCTGCTCTGATCGAGGCGATCGAGACCCGAGTCATCAAGGGCGAGGAAAAGATGTACCTCGTTCTGAAGGTTGCCCAAGGTGACCTGACTGTCCGGGTTCCGGCGGACAACGCTGAATACGTCGGCGTCCGCGACGTCGTCGGTCAGGACGGCTTGGAGCGCGTCTTCGAGATCCTCAAAGCTCCCCACACCGAAGAGCCGACCAACTGGTCCCGGCGCTACAAGGCCAACGTCGAGAAGATCGCGTCCGGCGACGTCAACAAGGTCGCCGAGGTTGTTCGCGACCTGTGGCGGCGTGACCGCGAGCGCGGTCTGTCCGCTGGTGAGAAGCGCATGTTGGCCAAGGCACGGCAGATTCTCGTGAGCGAGCTGGCGCTGGCCGAGGGCACCAACGAAGACAAGGCCGAGCTTCTGCTTGATGAGGTTCTGGCTTCCTAGGCAATAGCCTCGGCCTGTGACACGGTCGCCGCGCAGTCGACCACCAGAAGGCCTCATCGAGGTCCTCCGGCTGTTCACGGTCATCTTCTTCGCCGGTCTCGGTTACGAGACATCCCGCTTCTTCACCGACCGCGGGCATTCCGACGTCCTCGGGCCGTTCAACGGCCTGGCCGTCGCGATCATCGTCGGGTCCGGGCTCGGCTATGTCGTCGGCGGCATCTTCGGGCGGACCATCGCGACCACCGCTGACCGCACTGAGGCCGCGTTGCGCGAGGTCTCGGCGGACACCTTGCTCGCCGGCGCGCTCGGTCTGGTGTGCGGCGTTTTGACCGGTGCCGGGATCGCCTGGCCGCTGTTCTTCGTACCGGACCCACTGATCGCGATGCCATTGTTCGGCGTTGTCGTCGCCGTGCTCGGCTACCTCGGCTTCCGGGTGGGTGCGGCGAAGCGCGACGGGGTGCTCGCGATGTTCGGCAACCGAACCGGCGTGGCGCCCCGGCTCGGCGCGCCGGTGATCCTGCCGCAGGTCGTCGACAGCTCGGTCGCGATCGACGGGCGGATCGTCGATGTCGTCCGCGCCGGCTTCCTCGGTGGGCGCTTGATCGTGACCCAAGCGGTGCTCGACGAGCTGCAGGGTCTGGCTGACTCCGGCGACAACATGCGCCGCGCTCGCGGCCGTCGCGGCCTCGAGGTCCTGCAGACACTGCAACGTGAGCCCGCGGTAGACATCACCCCTGTCGACGACAGCCATCCGGAGATTCCCGAAGTCGACGCCAAGCTCGTGCGGCTGTGCCTCGACGAGGGTTACTGCCTGCTGACCCTCGACACCAACCTCGCCAAGGCAGCGTCGATCGCCGGTGCGCGTGTGCTCAACCTGCACGCCCTGTCGCTAGCGCTGCGGCCGCCCGTCGTCGCGGGCGAGGACGTGACGGTGCAGCTGATCAAAGCGGGCCGCGAGCCCGGGCAGGGCGTCGGCTATCTCGACGACGGCACCATGGTTGTCGTCGAGCAGGGTCGCCGGCTCGTCGGCCAGGACATCAGCGTCCGCGTCACCAGTGTCGTCACGACGGCGAACGGCCGGTTGGTGTTTGCGCATCCCACCGACAACGCAGCGACGGGTACGACGAGAACGGCGGCACGATGACCGTCGCGGCGATCGTTGCCGCGGCCGGCCGGGGCGACCGGCTCGGTGCTCACGTCCCCAAAGCGCTGGTGGAAGTTTCCGGAGCTTCGCTCGTCGCGCACGCCGTGACACGTATGCGCGCTGCCGGCTGCGATGTGGTGATCGTTGCCGCGCCCGCTGAGGCGGTCGAGGAGTTCGGCGCGCTCGTGCCCGACGCGGTGGTGATTGCCGGCGGGGCAACACGCCAGGCGTCGGTGGCTGCCGCGCTGCGAGCGTTGCCGGCTGACGCCGACGTCGTACTCGTCCATGACGCCGCTCGCGGCCTCGCGCCGGCGACGGTCGCGGAAGCCGTCATCGCTGCAGTGCGTGCC
>DATBDO010000089.1:0-7141 GCA_036269855.1 Mycobacteriales bacterium | reverse complement strand
TTCGACCCGACTGACCCGACCAGCGCGGTCGGCTACTCGGAACTGCTCGACTCCTCCTATCCGGACCAGTCCCAGCGGCTGTTGCTGCTCGACATCGCCCAGACGTTGTGGGACCGCTCGGACCCGAACGGTTTTGCCGCGCACATGACGAGCGACCCGCTGCCCGGTACGCCGACGCACGAGGTGCTCCTGCAGGTCGCGTACGGCGACCACCAGGTCGCCAACATCACCGCTGAGACCGAGGCGCGGACGATCGGTGCGCACGCGTTCACTCCACCGCTGGTGGCGAGCCGCTACGGCGACTACAAGGACCCCTTCTGGGGCATCCCGGCGATCACCGGCGGCGCGTACAACGGCTCCGCGATTGCGCTGTTCGACACCGGTCCCGCGGACAACGTGACGACGGAGAACCATCACGGCACCGATCCGCCGCCGACCGCGGACGTGCCGAACCGCTCGGGTGAGGACCCGCATGAGGCGCCCCGGCGAGCGGTCTGTGGTCAGCAGATGAAGGACATCTTCCTGACCCCGGCCGGCGCGGCTACGGCGACGTGCAACGGCGCGCCGTACTTTGCCTGGAGCTGGACCCCGGGTCCGGACACGGTGCTGCCGGAGGCCGGCAAGCCCGCACTGCTGGCGGTTGTTGCCGTCATCATCGGTGGACTGCTGCTGTTGCTGAGGCGGCGGCGTTCGCTACGCGATCGGGTCCGTTAGAGCCACCTGGCAGCAGGGGCACACCGTGGCCCATAGGCGGAGCGGCTCGGCACAGCGCGGGCAGCTACCGCTATAGACCGGTGGCAAGGTGTAGACGAGGAACACACCGACAACGCCCAGCACCAACCCGATGAAGCCCCACCAGGCGATGTTTCGGTCTCGAGCGTCAGCGATGGCACCGGCCGTGTAGCACGACAAGATCGCCTGGACGATTGCGAACGCAACCAACAGATCGGCCATGGGCGTAACTCAACCAGCGAACTAGGGCGCGGCAGGAAGGCCGGCAAGCGTGGTCGACTTCGCCCAGAGTTCGGCGGCGGCTGCGTCGTCCTGTGCCTGCTTGGTCGGGCGGCCGACCTTGCGGCTTGCGTAATAGCCGCCCGGCTCGAGCTCTTCGGTCGGCGCGGTGGCGAGCCAGACGAGAGTGTCCGCGCCCTGCTCCGGGGTCTTGAAGAACGCCTTCACCGGATAGCGGCTGGTGATCGGGGCGAACCAACTGTCCCGGCCGAACCCGGTCAGCACCGTCCCCGGGTGCAGGCAGACCGCGGTCACGCCGGTGCCGTCGAGGCGGCGCGCGAGCTCGCGGGTGAAGAGGATGTTCTCGAGCTTGGTGGTGCCGTAGACCTGCATCGAGCTGTAGCGCCGCCGCTCGTAGTCGAGGTCGGCGAGATCGAGCCGGCCGCCGCGGTGTGCGGTGCTGGCGGTCGTGATGACGCGCGCGGGCGACGATGCGGCAAGCCGGTCGCGAAGCAGCGCCGTGAGCAGGTACGGCGCGAGGTGGTTGACCTGGAACGTCTGCTCATGACCGTCCGGGGTCATGACCCGCTTCGGCCAGACGCCACCCGCGTTGTTGGCGAGCACGTGGATCTGTGGCAGGCGGTTGAGGAGGTCGTTGGCGAGCTTGCGAACCTCGTCCAAGGACGTGAAGTCGGCGGTGAAGGCCACCGGTTCCCGGCCCGACGCGGCCTGGACGTTCTCCGCGACCCGGGCGAGCTTGTCGGCAGAGCGGCCGACGATGACGACCTCCGCGCCCTGAGCGGCAAGCTTTCGCGCCGCCACCGCGCCGATCCCGTCACTCGCTCCCGTGATGACGACGGTCTTGCCTGCGATATCCCAGGTGTTGGTCACGTCCCGGATTGTCCCTGAGGCAGGATCGTCGGCGAAAGGACGGTTGCCCATGACCGATGTGCTCGAGCTCGCCGACCAGCTCTGGACCGGAGCCGCGACCGTAGAAAGCCATCACCCGCTCGGCACCGGCCGCGGTGAGCTCGTCGACGTTGTCGACGGGGTGGCCTTCTGGCACGGCTTCTCCAACGCGACCGTGGTCGACACCGCTGACGGTCTCCTGGCCGTCGACACGGGCGACCCCTTGTTCGGTCCGCTGCTGCATGAGCGCGTCCGAGAGTGGCGGGCCGATGCGCCGCTTCGTACGGCGGTCTTCTCGCACGGGCACATCGACCACGTCTTCGGTGTCGGACAGTTCGACGACGAGGCGAATCACCGTGGTTGGGACCGACCCGTCGTCATCGCGACCACGGCGCTGCCGAAGCGGTTCGATCGTTACGTGCTGACGGCGGGCTACAACGCAGTTGTCAACCGGCGGCAGTTCGGCATGGACAACCTGCAGTGGCCGACGGACTACCGCTACCCGGACGAGACGTACGACGGCGTGCGCGTCCTCGACTTCGGTGGTGAGCAGGTCGAGCTGCATGCCGCACGCGGCGAGACCGACGACCACACCTGGACCTGGTTGCCCGCGCGCAAGGTGCTGTGCTGCGGCGATCTGTTCATCTGGGCGAGCCCCAATGCCGGCAACCCGCAGAAGGTGCAGCGCTACGCCGCCGAGTGGGCGGTCGCGCTGCGCGAGATGGCGGCGCTCGGTGCCGAGGTGCTGCTGCCGGGACACGGGGTGCCGGTCGTCGGCGCCGACCGGGTGCGGCAGGCGCTGACGGACACCGCGACCTACCTCCAGTCACTGCAGGACCAGACCGTGGCGCTGATGAACGAGGGCGCGCGACTCGACGAGATCCTGCACACGGTGAAGCCGCCGGTCGAGCTCGTCGACCGGCCCTACTTGCAACCCGTGTACGACGAGCCGGAGTTCGTGGTGCGCAACATCTGGCGGCTCTACGGCGGCTGGTGGGACGGCAACCCGGCCACGCTCAAGCCGGCGCCGGAGGCGGCCGTCGCGGCCGAGATTGTCGGTCTCGCCGGAGCCGATGCGGTTGCCCGGCGGGTCGACGACCTGCTCGGCGCGGGCGACGAAGCGAGCCTGCGCCTCGCCGGACACCTCGCGGAGTGGCTGGTGCAGGCGGACCCGGCGAGCGCGGCGGCGAAGGCGGTGCGGCATCGCGTCTTCGCGGCCCGCGTCGAGCGAGAGCGGTCGACGATGTCGAAGGGGGTCTTCGGCTGGGCGGCGCGCGAGAGCCTGTGACGTCCGTCACACGTCCAGCGCCCCACCCCCCCTAGCCGGACCGAACCGGGTTCGGCATCCTGAGCGGATGGCACGGTCGACGTTGTTCCGCTGGGGAGTCCAGTCCTTCGGCCCCCGGATGATGCTGCGCCGGGAGGCCCGAGCCGGGCAGCTCGGCGCCAGACTCGCCATCGATCGGGCCCTGTGGGACGACCCGTTCCCTCTCTACGACGCCATGCGCGCCCAAGGCGCTTTGGTTCCCGGAAAGCTGGTCTCGTCGTCGGCGTCGTACGACGTCGTGCGCGAGGTGCTCCGCAGCGCCTCGTTCGGTGTCGGCATCGGCAGCTCCGAACGGCTGTCTCCGATTGCACGGCGAGCGCTCGCGAGCTCGACCGACCCGTGGGCCGTCGGCCCCGCCGAGCCGCCGTCGATGCTCGCGGTGGATCCGCCGGACCACACGCGTTATCGCCGGTTGGTGTCCAAGGTGTTCACCGCGCGTGCCGTCGCCGCGCTGGAGCCGCAGGTCGAGAAGATCGCGAACGAGCTGCTCGACGCGATGGAGGAACGCGCTGCCCGCGGCGAGACCGTCGACCTCGTCGACATGTATTGCGCGCCGCTGCCGGTGGCCGTCATCTCCGAGATCCTCGGGGTGCCGCCGCACATGCACAGCAGCATGCTCGAGTGGGGCAACCAGGCGGCGGTGACACTGGAAGTCGGGTTGCGCTACCGCGAGTTCCGCACCGCCGACAAGGCACTGCGTCAGATCCATCACTGGCTCGCGAACCATCTCGACGAGCTGCGTCGCAATCCCGGCGACGACCTCATGAGCAAGCTCGCCGTGCTGACCGACGACGGTGAAACCCTCAACGACGTCGAGCTCCGCTCCACCGCACTGCTCGTCGTCGGCGCCGGCTTCGAGACGACGGTCAACCTGCTCGGCAACGCCGTCGTGTTGTTCGACCAGTACCCGGACCAGCTCGAGATCCTGAAGAGAGACCCGAGCCGGTGGGAGAACGCGGTCGATGAAGTCCTGCGGATCGACTCGCCGGTGCAGTTGACCGTGCGCATCGCGGGTGAGGACACCGACGTGTGTGGCCACGAGGTGCAGAAGGGCCGGTTCATCAGCCTGATGCTCGGTGGCGCCAACCGCGACCCCGACATGTTCGCCGAGCCGCAGCGGTTCGACGTGACCCGGGCGAATGCGCGCGACCACCTCGCGTTCTCGGCCGGCATCCATTACTGCCTGGGCGCCTCACTTGCCCGGCTCGAAGGCGCTGTCGCGCTGCGGATGCTCTACGAGCGCTTCCCCGACCTGACGATCGCCGGCCAGCCGGTACGGCGCGACCTGCGCGTCCTCCGCGGCTTCGAGCATCTCCCCGTGCGCCTACCGGTCCCCGCAACGTTGAGTGAGACGAAATCCGGCATCTGACCCGGGTCGAACGCCGGATTTCGTCGCACTCAACGTCCGAGTGCTACGGCAGCTTGGACTTGAGGTAGGTCACGGCGCGTTCGAGTGCGGTCTTCGCGGCTTCGCTGTCGTGGGTGCCCAGCGGGTTCTGCTCGTTGGCGAACGCGTGTCCGGTGCCGGGGTAGACGATGAACTCCACGTCCTTGCCCATGGCCTTGAGGTCAGCCTCGAGCTGCATGACCGGCTCGAGCGGGAAGAAGTCGTCCTTCTCGGCGAAGTGCCCCTGCACCGACGCCGTGAGGTTGGTCCAGTCCGGGGCCATGTCACCGAGCGGCGCGCCGTAGAACGGGGTCGCCACCGCAACCTTGTCGCCCTGCAAGGCAGCGATGAGCAGGGTGAGCATGCCGCCCATGCAGAAGCCGATGACGCCGACGCGGTGCCCTTCGGTCGCCTCGTGAGCCAGCAGGTAGTCGATCGCCGCGCCCATGTCGCGTGCCGCCCGGTCCGGCGGCAGCGACTGCATCAGCTCGTTGGCCTTGTCCATCTCGGTGTGCTCGGCGATCTCGCCGTGGTAGAGGTCCGGCGCGAGCGCGACGAAACCCTCATCCGCCAGCCGGTCGCACACGCCCTTGAGCTGCGGGACGAGGCCCCACCATTCCTGGACGACCAAGAGGCCAGGCCCCTTGCCTGACGTCGGGGTGGCGAGATAGCCGGATGCGGTGTCGCCGTTGCTCGGGAACTGAACCGTCTGACTCATGGTTCGGACGCTATCGCGCCCGGCGGGAGCCGCAAGACGGCAGGGAAATGGGACGGCGGCGGCGAATCCTCCACTGGACATCGTCGTCCCTGGAGTCCTCATGCTGCCGCGCAGGATTGCTATCGCCGTCGCCGTCGCCGGTCTGTCGACCGGTGCTCTCGCCGCCAACGCGGTCGGGTCCAGCGGCCCCTCTGAGGCGACGTTCGGCGCACCTGCCGGTGGTTTTGCGGCGTACCACGGCACGGCGATGAAGACCGATGCGAAGAAGGCCCCGTCCAACGCGAAGGTGGCCTACTCCGGGCGCAAGCTGGTGCTGGCGCAGAGCTACATCGGGCGCAATGCGGCCGAGCCGACATTGGGCGTCGGGCTGACCGGCGCGATCTACACGGTCGCGGCCGACTTCGACGCCCTGCCGAGCCAGTCGCCCAAGAACGAGCCACGAACGCTGGTCGAGAAGTCCACCGACGGCGGTCGCACCTGGCACGTCACCCAGCCGTCCATCGCCGGACAGAACTCGATGGTCGTCTCCACCGACCCTTACATCTACGTCGACCCGCACGTCACCCAGCGCGACTCACGCGTGTTCGACATCGACCTACAGGGCGTCAACGGCGCGCACCTCGCGTTCTCCGACGACGGCGGCAAGACCTGGACGCAGAGCCTGTTGTCCAGCGCGGGCGCGAACGACCATCAGACGCTCGTCACCGGCGTCGAGCCGAAGGGCGTCAGCATCCCGCTCACCGACTCGTCGTTCAAGCGGGTCGTCTACTACTGCGTCAACCAGGTCGCCGACGGCTCCTGCGTACGAAGCTTCGACGGCGGCCGAACATTCATCCAGGGCAACCAGACCGGATACATGGCGGTCAACCCGCAATACCTCTCGACGTTCGACGAGCAGCACAACGAGGGCGTGTGCGGGAGCTTGCACGGTCATGCGGTGACGGACAACGCGGGTCGACTGTTCATCCCGCGCGGTTACTGCGACATCCCGATGATTGCCATCTCCGATGACGCGGCAACGACGTTCCACACCGTGCGTGTGTCAAAGGTGAGCATGTACGGCGAGCAGGCCTCGGTCGCCACCGACCGAAACGGCACGCTCTACTACGTCTGGCAGGGCGGCGGCTTCAACCTGCCCTATCTGTCGATCAGCCGTGACCACGGCGAGCATTGGAGCACGCCGCTGATGATCGCGCCGCCCGGCGTGCACGAGGTCGATTTCCCGTCGATCGACGTCGGCGACCCGGGCCGGGTCGCGATCACGTTCCCCGGCACCACGTCGTCCGGTGGCACCAAGGACAAGACCCGACCGTGGAACAGCTACGAGGTCGTCTCGACCAATGCGCTGTCGAAGAACCCGCTGTTCCTGTCCAATATCGCCAACCCGAAGTGGGACCCGGTGCACCGCGGTGACTGCGGCGGGGCCTCCGGCGGCCGATGCGGGCACATGTACGACTTCCTCGACATCGTGTCCTCGCCGATCGACCAGGGGCGTGTCTTCGCCACGGCCGTCGACACGTGCACCGCGCTGCTGAAGTGCAACAGCAAGCGGGTCGCCGGCGAGAACGACGACAACATCTTCGAGTACGAGCTCGGCGAGACCCATGGCGCCGCGCTCGACATGAAGGGTGTCGTGATCCGCGAGGTGACCGGGCCGGCCCTCCGCGGCCCGGCCCGCTGGATCACCCGCGACTCCCACAAGTAGCCATTCCCGTTCACCCTCGATTACTCCATTTGGCGGCTTTCCGGGGAATCGGACACCCGGTACAACTACGGGACACGAGTTCACACGGGGAAGCGACGATCCGTACCGACCCCACCGACACCCACCCACGGGTGCACGGAGAGA